>DYFL01000009.1 GCA_020725195.1 Hydrogenophilus sp. | reverse complement strand
CCGACACGGACTTTCACCGTGCTGTGTGTGCGCCTTCACGAGCGCACTAGGAGCGCCTTCAGGCGCGAACATCGCGGCTCTTGTCCCCGGATGGGGGGAAGCCGCTCCCACAGTGTCTCCATACGGCCCGGCCCCGGATCGCGGGCGCAAAAAAACGCAGCCTCGGCTGCGTTTTTTTCTTGGGGCGAGGCGCCTACTTCGCCGCGGCCTGCTGGGCGGGCTTGGCCGCCTTGGCGACGGCCGCGCGGGCCGCCTCGACCATGTAGTCGACCGCCAGCATGGTGTCGGCGTCGGAGAGCTTGTCGTTGCCGCCCTTGGCCGGGCCGCCGAAGCTGCCCTTGATGGCGGCGTGGTAGAGGTAGTCCTTGCCCTGCTTGAGCAGCGGGGCCCAGGCCTGGGCGTCGTCGAGCTTCTGGGCGCCGGTCATGCCGGTGTCGTGGCAGGCGGCGCAGTTCTCGGCATAGACCGCCTGGCCGCGGGCGAGCTCGGCGGCGCTGGGCACGCGCTCCTTCTTGAGCACGGGCTCGAACCTGGCGCCGGCGGCGTTGGTCATGAAGGCGATGGCGCGGGCCACTTCCAGGTCGGAGAGGTCGGGCTCGCCGCCGCGGGCCGGCATCTTGTTGAAGCCCTTGAGGCCGTGCTCGAGCAGGGTGTCCCAGCCCTTGGCGATGCGCGGGGCCCAGGCGCCGGCATCCTTGTGCTTGGGCGAGGCCAGGGCGCCGGCGCCGTGGCAGTTGCCGCAGACCTCGTTGTAGACCTGCTCGCCGGTCTTCTCGACGCGGGGCGCACTGGGGTCGATGGCGAGGGACACGCCGAAGGGCTGGATGCGTTCGCGCACCACCCGGTCCGCCACCGGCTCGGGATCCTCGGCGCCCAGCTGCGAGCGGATGCCGAGCACCAGCATCACGATCAGGAAGATCGCCAGGCCGGGGGCGAAGAGGCCGCCCAGGGTCGCAAGCAGGAAATCCTTCGGTGTCGTTGGGGTCGTTTCTTGGTGTTCGGCCATGCTGGGGTCCCTGGATGCGATGCCAAAAATCCGGCGATTATACGGGCAGGGAACTGCCCATTGAAAGCCGCCTGTGCTATCCTGCGCAGCCTCCGCCCGTAGCTCAGCTGGATAGAGTACTGCCCTCCGAAGGCAGGGGTCGTGCGTTCGAATCGCGCCGGGCGGGCCAGCCTCACACCCCCCAAGCCCGTATCTGCACGCCCGGCACCGCCCTGTCGCCTCGTCGCGCCCTTTCCGGGCGGAGCAGCCCCGGCCTTGACCCAGCTCAAGGCGCCGAATAACCGCAGTCTGTATACGGATATTCCCGGCCCGGCGGCCCGGACGACGACACCGACCCGCGTGCACGACATCAGCCTGAAAATCCGCATCCTGGTCCCGCTGGCCGCAGTCGGCCTGCTGGCCATCGTGCTGTTCGTCTTCGCCTTCAGCCTGGAGGAGCGGCAGCGCCTGGAGCTGGACTCCGAGGCCAGCCTGCGCAGCCTGCAGCGGCATTACCAGGCGGGACTGGCGGAGCGCGCGAGCAAGCTCGGCGCCCTGGCCGAGGCCCTGGCCGACAGGCCCGAGCTGCGCCGCGCCCTGGCGCAGCAGGACCGGCGACGGCTGCTCGCCGCCACCGCCCCCCTCTTCGGGCAGCTCAGGCAGCACCACAACATCACCCACCTCTACTTCCACGGCCCGGACCGCGTGACGCTGGCCCGCCTGCACCAGCCGGAGCGCCACGGCGACACCCTGTACCGGCACACGCTGCTGGAGGCGCAGGAGACCGGGCGCCTGGCGGTCGGCCCCGAGCTCGGGCCCCTGGGCATCTTCACGCTGCGCGCCGTGCTGCCCGTGGCCGGGAACGGCGGCCGCCTGGGCTTCATCGAGCTGGGCGAGGAGATCGACCCCCTGCTCGACGTCCTGCGGCACACCTACGGCGTGGAGATCTTCCTCGCCATCCACAAGCAGCAGCTGGACCGCCCGGCCTGGGAGTCCGGCATGCGCATGCTGGGCCGCAGCGCCGACTGGGGCCGTTATCCCTACAGCGTGGTCTACGGCGACGGCCCCGTGCCGCAGCCGCTGGACGCGCTGATGCGGCAGCGCGGCGCGATGGGTCTGGCGGAGCGCATCGAGTTCTCCTGGGAGGAGCGCCAGTACCGGGGCAGGCGGCTGCCCCTGCGGGACGTGTCCGGCCGGAACATCGGCTACATGATCGTGCTGCAGGACATGACCGAGCGCCTGCAGGGCAGCTACGCCACCGTGGCCCAGGCGGTGGTCTGGACCGCGCTCTTCGGCGTCCTCCTCCTGGTGGTGTTCTACGCCATCCTGGACCGGACCGAACGGCAGCTGGAGCGCTCCCGCCTCAGCCTGACGGAGAGCCGTGCGCGCCTCGCCAGCGCCCAGCAGATGGCCCATCTGGGCAACTGGGGCTGGGAGGCGGCCGGGGACAGGCTGTACTGTTCTGATGAGGCCGGCCGCATCCTCGGCCTCGAGGGCGACACGCCCGCCACCCTCGGCGCCCTGGTCGAGCGCCTCCACCCCGACGACCGGCAGGGCTTCGTCGCGCTCGCGGAACGCGCCCGCGGCGGCGAGGGCACCCTGGAGGCCGAGCACCGCGTCGTGTCCGGCGACGGCCGCACGCGGACCGTGCTCCACCAGCTGGCCGCCCTGCGCGATGCCGGGGGGCGCGCCGCGGGGGTCCACGCGACGATCCAGGACGTCACCGAGCACAAGTCCGCCGAGGAGCGCCTGCGCCTTTCGGCCACGGTCTTCGAGAGCAGCACCCAGGGCGTGGTGATCACGGACCCGGGCGGCGACATCCTCGACGTCAACCGCGCCTTCAGCGCCATCACCGGCTATGCGCGCGAGGAGGCCGTGGGCCGCAACCCGCGCCTGCTGCAGTCCGGGCGGCAGGATGCCGCGTTCTACGAGGCCATGTGGCGCGCCCTCCTCTCGGACGGCCACTGGCAGGGGGAGGTCTGGAACCGGCGCAAGTCCGGCGAGATCTATCCGGAATGGCTCACCGTCTCGGCGGTCCGGGACGCGCAGGGCGCGGTGAGCCACTACGTGGGCGTCTTCACCGACCTGACCGAGATCAAGGACTCCGAGGCGCGGCTCGACTACCTCGCCCACCACGACGCCCTGACCGGCCTGCCCAACCGCTTCGAGATCGACGTGCGGCTGCGGCACTCGATCGAGCGCGCCCACCGCGACAGGAGCCGGGTCGGCCTGCTGTTCATCAACCTGGACCAGTTCAAGAAGGTCAACGACGCCCTCGGGCACCGCCTCGGCGACCGGCTGCTGATGGCCTGCGCCCGCCGCCTCAGGCAGACGCTGCGCGAGGAGGACACGGTGGCCCGCGTCGGCGGCGACGAGTTCATGGCCGCGCTCGAGCAGATCCACGCCCCGTCCGACGCCGCCGTCGTCGCCCAGAAGGTCATCGACGCCTTCAACCGGCCCTTCGAGATCGACGGCCACGGCCTCTACCTGACGGCGAGCGTCGGCGTCAGCCTCTGCCCCGGCGACAGCGAGGACGCCGAGACCCTGATCAAGAACGCCAGCGCCGCCATGTACCAGGCCAAGCTGGAGGGGCGCAACGCCTTCCGCTTCTTCACCCCCGGGCTCACCGCCGAGGCCCGGGAGCGCTTCAGGCTGGAAAACGCCCTGCGCACGGCGCTGGAGAACGGTCAGCTCGCCCTGCACTACCAGCCCCAGGTCGAGCTCGAAACCGGCCGGATCAAGGGCGCCGAGGCCCTGCTCCGCTGGCGGCACCCCGAGCTGGGGCAGGTGCCGCCGGCGAAGTTCATCCCTCTGGCCGAGGAGAACGGACTCATCCTGCCCATCGGCGAATGGGTCATCCGCAGCGCCTGCGCCCAGGCGAGCGCCTGGGCGGCAGCCGGGGTGGCCTTCGAGTGGGTGGCCGTCAACGTCTCGGGGCCCCAGATCCAACGCGGCGACCTCGTCGAGGTCGTCCGCCGCGCCCTGCAGGACACGGGCCTCTCCCCCCGGCGCCTGGAGCTGGAGGTCACGGAGAGCTGCGTCATGCGGGACGCCGAGCAGGCCGCGCAGACCCTCAACGCGCTCAAGGCGCTGGGGGTGCGCATCGCCATCGACGACTTCGGCACCGGCTACTCCTCCATGAGCTACCTGCAGCGCCTGCCCGTCGACAAGCTGAAGATCGACCGCTCCTTCGTGGCCGACATCCCCCGGCGCGAGGAGTCCGGCGCCATCGCCCGCGCCGTCATCGCGCTGGCCAGGAGCCTGCAGCTGAAGGTGGTCGCGGAAGGGGTGGAGACCGAGGCCCAGCAGGCCTTCCTGCGCTCGGAGGGCTGCGACGAGGCCCAGGGCTATCTCTACGCCCCGCCGCTCGAGGCGGCGGAGCTGTGCGAGCGGCTCGGGCGGCAGGCCGAGGCCTGAGAGGCTAGCCGCGTTCGAAGGCCAGGTACCAGGCCAGCCAGAGCAGGAACAGGGCGAGCGCGGCGAGCTCCGAGACCACGACCAGGAAGGTGATGCGGCGTCCCGGCTGGCTCATGCGCAGCCAGACGCGGTCGAGCAGCCATTTCATCAGGCGTGATCTGAGTCCCCGGCTGTGCGTGAGCAGCAGGTAGTCTGCGCAGCTGCGGTGCCAGAGGCTCAGGTTGGTGTGCAAGGGGATGTCCTGCTCGGCCACATCCGCCTCGCGGTAGATCAGGCGTACCCCATGCTCTGCCTCGACGGCCTGGACTTCGATATGGCGGGTCCTGCCGTCTGCCGTGAGTTCCAGTGTCCATGCCCCGGCCGGGGAGGGGGCTGTAACAACGAGGCGAGAGCGGATTTCCCGTTCGCTTTGTTCGTCGCGGACCAGCAGCTCGTATTCGCCTGCCTGCCGTCCGGGGGCCAGCCCCAGTAATGACCATTGGGGGTTGAGGCGCAGCCAGGTATCGAGATCCGGAAAGCAGCGGATCGCCTCCTCGCGCGTAAGCGGCAGGGGCAGGCTGTTTTCGTAGGCGGGCATCAGCGCACGATCAACAGAGGGCAGCCGAGCAGGCGGTTCAGCCTTTCCGGCAGATTGCGCGACTCGAAGCGCTGGCGCCAGCCGTGCAGCGCCTTACCCCCTGCAACGACCAGTTCGAACCCCTCCTGCGCCGCGAGCGCGGCGATCACCGCGGCCGGGTCGCCGTGGAGCATCCGGGTCTCGAAGCCGATGCCGGCCTCGGCCGCCAGGGCCCCGAAGCCGGCCAGGGCCTCGGCCCCCTCGGCCTCGAGGGCGCGATCGAGATGGGCGCGGCAGGCCTCCCGGTTGACCGCATAGATCTCGTGGGTGAACTTCTTCAGATAGGGATCGACCACGTAGAGGGCCGTGAGCTTCGCGGCCAGGGCCCCGGCCAGCATCAGGGCATGCCGGAGGGCCTTTTCGGTATGGGGCTCGCCGTCCACGCAGAGCAGGATGGATTGCATCGTGTCTTCCAGAAAAAACCCCGGCGGGCGAGCCCGCCGGGGCCGCAGCGCCGCGACTACCTGACCGCGAAGACCTCGGTGCCCAGGGCGATGACCACCACCGCCGCCAGGATGGCCTTGAGGCCGGCCGAGGCGAAGCCGATCATGAAGGCCGTGCCGCCCGCCTTCCTCAGGTCGTCGAAGGCGATGTTGAGGCCCACGCCGGCGAAGCCGACCGCGAAGAAGAGCTTGAGCAGGTCGCCGGCGAGGATCTTGGTCTGCTCCTCGGTGAACACGCCCATCTCGTTCAGGGTCACCATGGCGAAGAAGCCGAAGATGAAGATCGGGAACTTGTCCCTGATCACCTGCCAGGCGTTGACCTTCTCCGCCTCGCCGCCCGCCGCCACCGCCGGCTTGACCACGTAGTAGTAGATGGCCCAGAGCACGACCAGGGGGATGAAGGCGACGCGCACGATGTTGATGATGTTGGCGGTGAGCAGCGACTCGTGGCCGTACCAGGTCGCGGCCGCCACCAGCTGCGCGGTGTTGAGGATGGAGGTGCCCACCCAGGCGCCGAACACCGGCTCGCTCATGCCCAGGGCCTGGCCGATGTAGGGGAAGGTGAACAGGGCGAGGGTGCCGAACAGCAGGATGGTGCCGATGGCGTAGAAGAAGTCGCGCGGCTTGGCGTTGACCACCGGCGCGACCGCGACGGCGGCGGACACGCCGCAGACCCCGACCCCCGCGCCCATCACGCCGGTCAGGCCGTCGTCCACCTTGGCGCGGCGTCCCCACAGCGACACCAGGACGGCCGTGCCCATGACGAAGGCGATCACCAGGACCATGCCGATGACGCCGACCTTGAGCACGTGCGACCACATGTAGTAGGCACCGAGGATGATGATGCCGGGCTTGATCAGCGGCCGCGCCGCGAGGGTGCCGACCTGGAAGACGGCGGGCACGCCGACGGTGTTGCGGATCAGCATGCCGCCGAGCAGCAGCACCGCGACATAGGTCAGCTGGAACTCGATCATCCTTTGGCCGAAGGCGAGCTTGCCCGCGACCGCCTTGCCCTGCGTCAGCTCCTCGTAGTCCGCCTGCTTCAGGGGGTGCGGCTTGCTCGGCTTCTTGGGCTCCTTCAGGGCCGGCTGCCCGCCCGGCGGCAGGGCCGCCACGTGTGCGTCGTACTCGGCCTTCTGCTCCTTGAACTCGGCCTCCTTCTTGGCGAAGCCCTCCTTGGCCTTCTGCACGTATTCGTCGTAGGCGAGCACGGGCTTGCCCTCGGTCCAGGACTTGAGGATCTTCTCCGACTCCTTCGCGTCCCGGTTCCAGTTGCTGATATTGCTGTCCCACTGCAGGGCCAGCCAGCCGAAGACCACGCACAGGATGAGTCCCGGCAGCATCCTGGGCAGGCCGCGCAGACTGTATTCGACGCCGATTCCACCACCAGCCATGCTCGTTCTCCTTCGCCAAGCGGTTGAATGATCAGAAAAAGAGGGACTTGTAGAAGTCCTTGCCGATGGCGCCGGCCAAGACCAGGGCGACGACGACGGCGGCCACGATCAGGACGAAGATGTCCTCCTTGCGCTCGGCGGAAAAGGTTTCCGTCGCCTTCTTCTCGAACTCCTCGGTCATGCTGTTTCTCCTGACGGTTACTTGACGACGGTGACGGTGCAGGGGGCCCACTCCACGACCCGGGAGGAGACGCTGCCCAGCGCCACCTTGCGCGCGCCGTGCTTGCCGTGCGAGCCGACCACCACCTGATCGACCTGCTCGCGCCTGGCGATGTCCTCGATCACCGCGGCGGGCGAGCCCGGCTCGCTGACGCCGCGCACCCGGGCGCCGCCCGCCCGCGCCCGCTCCAGGGCGGCGGCGAGGATCGCGTCGGATTCCTTCCGGGAGATCTCGCGGACCGTCTTCACGTCGAGCTCCGTCACCCCGATCGGGCACATGTCCTCGGCCACGTTGACGACCAGGAGTTCCGCCTGCGCGCCCTTGGCCAGGCCCACGGCGAAGTCCAGGGCCTTGTCGGACTCGGCCGAACCATCGACTGCAACGAGTATTCGCTTCATGGTGTCTCCTCTTCAGTGCTCCCGCTGTGTAACAAGCCCCCCGGCAGCCGGGGTCGGCCGCCCCGCCGATCGTGCCTTGGCTGCCATTGTGGGCGCCGGGGGCCGGAAGGAATTTGCCTGCGCGCAAGTCCGGGCCAGGTGGTTTATTGATACCAATCAAAAAATCCCGCTATCTCTGTAAGCTACCCGGGTAAAGGCCACCCGCGAGCTTCGCGGCCGGATGCATCTTCGCCCCGGCTCCCTGCCGTGAGGCGCGCGTCGCGAAACCGCGCCCCTGCGGGGGGAGAGCCGGGAGAGAGGGAACCGTCCATGGCCCGAGAGCGCGCCACCACCTTTGCAGAACACAAGCCGCTGCTTCCGCCGGAGTGCCCCGCCATGAACGCCCGGGTGACGCGATGATGCGCATCCCCCTCGCAGAGCTGTCGGAATACGAAGAGACCGTGGCCATGCTGGGCCAGATGCCGCTGTTCAGCGGGCTGGACGCGGCGCTCATGGAAACGCTGTCCCAGGAGGCCCGGCTGATCGTGCTGCACAAGGGACGCATCCTGTTCCGGGCCGGGGATGCGCCGCGCCATTTCTATCTGCTCGGCGCCGGCTGCATCCAGCTCTGCGAGCCCGAGGCCGACGGCAGGGACCCCAAGGTGATCGGCATCGTCCGGCCCGGCGAGGGCTTCTGCGATGCCTCGACCATCCTGGGCGCGGGCTACGGGGTCTGCGCCCAGGCCACCCTGGATTCGAGGCTGATCGCCATCCCGCGCCCCGCCATGATGCGCCTGCTGGGCGGCGGCGGGGCGCTGACCGCGAGGATGCTGGAGGGGCTCAGCCGGCAGCTGTTGGATGCCCAGCAGAAGATGCGGGCGATGAACGGCCACACGGGGGTCCGCCGCCTGGCCTGCTACCTGCTGCATTTCAGCCCGAGGCTGGACTCTCCCAGCTACGAGCTGACCCTGCCCGTCTCCAAGCAGGCCGCGGCCTCCCACCTCAACATGACCAAGGAGACCTTCTCCCGCGCCCTGCGGGACCTGCGCGAGGCGGGCATCATCGAGGTGGCCGGCCGCACCATCACCGTCCTGGATACGGGGCGCCTGCGCGACCTGAGGCCCTGAGCGCCGGGCGGGCATCCGGCAGGGGCTAAAATGGAAGCGGGCGCCCCGCCGCGGCGCCCGAGAAGAAGCCGCGCACAGACCAGGAGCCACGCCATGCCCGCCCACCCCCTCGCCGGCCGCCCCGCCTCGCCGGAGATGCTCGCCAACCTGCCCCGCCTCGTCACCGCCTACTTCGCCGAGCGCCCCGACCCCTCGGTGCGCGAAGAGCGCGTGGCCTTCGGCACCTCGGGCCACCGCGGCTCGGCGCTGAAGCGCTCCTTCAACGAGGCCCACATCCTCGCCACCACCCAGGCCATCTGCGACTGGCGCCGCTCCCAGGGCATCGGCGGACCGCTCTTCCTGGGCATCGACACCCACGCCCTCTCCGAGCCGGCCGCGGCGACCGCCCTGGAGGTGCTGGCCGCCAACGGGGTCACCGTCATGCTGGACGCCGCCGGCGGCTACACCCCCACGCCGGCCGTCTCGCACGCCATCCTCGGCCACAACCGCGGCCGCAAGAGCGCCCTTGCCGACGGCATCGTGGTCACCCCCTCGCACAACCCGCCGGAGGACGGCGGCTTCAAGTACAACCCGCCCCACGGCGGCCCGGCCGAGTCCGCCATCACCGCCTGGATCGAGGCGGCCGCGAACCGCCTGCTCGAGGCGGACCTCAAGGGGGTCCAGCGCATGCCCTATGCGCGCGCCCTCAAGGCCGACACCACCCGCCGCCACGACTATGTCGGGGCCTACGTGGCCGATCTCGAGCAGGTCGTGGACCTGGAGGCGATCCGCGCCGCGGGCCTCAGGATCGGGGTGGACCCCATGGGCGGGGCCGGCGTGGCCTACTGGGAGCCCATCCGCAGCCGCTACGGCCTCGACCTCGCCATCGTGAATCCGCTGGTGGACGCCACCTTCCGCTTCATGCCCCTGGACTGGGACGGCAAGATCCGCATGGACTGCTCCTCGCCCCACGCCATGGCGGGGCTCATCGCCCTGCGCGACCGCTTCGACATCGCCTTCGGCAACGACACCGACACCGACCGCCACGGCATCGTCACCCGCTCGGCCGGGCTCATGAACCCCAACCATTATCTCGCCGCCGCCATCGACTACCTCTTCCGCCACCGGCCGCACTGGCCCGCCGCCGCGGCCGTGGGCAAGACCGTGGTGAGCTCGGGCCTGATCGACCGGGTGGCGGCCGGGCTCGGCCGCAAGCTCGTCGAGGTGCCGGTGGGCTTCAAGTGGTTCGTGCAGGGGCTCTTCGACAGCACCTTGGGCTTCGCCGGCGAGGAGAGCGCGGGCGCCGCCTTCCTGCGCCGCGACGGCACGGTGTGGAGCACGGACAAGGACGGCTTGATCATGGGCCTCTTGGCGGCGGAGATGACGGCGGTCAGCGGCCGCGACCCGGGCGAGCTCTATGCCGCGCTCACCAAGGAGCACGGCGCGCCCTGCTACGAGCGCATCGACGCCCCCGCCACCCCGGCGCAGAAGGCGCTGCTCGCCAAGCTCTCCGCCGAGGAGGTCGCCGCCACGGAACTCGCGGGCGAGCCGATCGAGGCCGTCCTCACCCGCGCCCCCGGAGACGGCAACGCCCTCGGCGGCCTCAAGGTGGCGACCCGCAACGGCTGGTTCGCCGCCCGCCCCTCCGGCACCGAGGACGTCTACAAGATCTACGCCGAGAGCTTCCTCGGCCCCGAGCACCTCAGGCGGGTGCAGGAGGAGGCGCAGGCCCTGGTCGGCCGGGTCCTGGCCGCCGCCTAGGGCCGCATGGGGCTTCACCCTCCCCTTCAAGGGGAGGGCGGGGTGGGGATGGGTTTGACGCGGAGACGACACACGGCCAATGCCACCCCCGCCTGCCTCCCCCTGAAGGGGGCGGCGCCCGGCAATATCCGACTCTTTTACTCGACCTTGTCGCCGGCGCGGCCGGCTGGCAAACTAGCGCCATTCCCCGAGACCGCATTCTTAAGGAGTACCCACCATGGGCGGACTGTCTGCCTCCACCCCCATCCCCACCGAGATCAAGCTGCACAAGCAGTCCAAGGTCATGGAAGTGGCCTTCGACGACGGCAGCCGCTTCAACCTGCCCTTCGAGTACCTGCGCGTCTTCTCCCCCTCGGCCGAGGTCCGCGGCCACGGCCCCGGCCAGGAGGTGCTGCAGGTGGGCAAGAAGGACGTGGACATCAACCAGGTCGAGCCCGTGGGCCAGTACGCCGTGGTGCTCGTCTTCTCCGACGGCCACGACTCCGGCATCTATTCCTGGGACTACCTCTACGACCTGGGCCGGCACCAGGAGGCCTACTGGCAGGAATACCTGCGCCGCCTCGCCGCCGCCGGCGAGTCCCGCGAGCCCAAGACCCTGATCAAGTAGGCGCGGCTTCCCCCCGGGGGGCAAGAGCCGCGAAGCCCTCGCGGCGAGTTCGCGCTCCCACGTCACCGCAGCACCTCATGATGCCCAAGACCGACCCCCGGGGCGCCATCGCCCAGGCCATCGCCCAGGCCACGGGCAGGCCCTTCAGGCCCTCGGGCGAGGCCGCCGCCGGCGGCGGCTGCATCAACGACGCCCGGGTGCTGCATGGCCGGGACGGCAGCCGCTACTTCCTCAAACTCAACGCCGCCCCCCGGCGCGCGATGTTCGAGGCGGAGGCGGCCGGACTGGCCGAGATCCTCGCCACGGGGACCCTGGGCGCGCCCCGCCCCGTCTGCTGGGGCGAGGCCGACGGCCGGGCCTGGCTGGTGCTGGAGCACCTGGAGCTCGGCGGGCGCGGCAGCGCGGCCGCCCTGGCCCGGGGGCTGGCCGCGATGCACCGGGTGAGCCGGCCGCAGTTCGGCTGGCGGATCGACAACACCATCGGCGCCACGCCCCAGCCCAACGCCCCCGACGCGGACTGGGTGGCCTTCTGGCGCGCGCGGCGCCTGGGCCACCAGCTCGAGCTCGCCCGCCGCCGCGGCGCGGGCCGCCGGCTCATCGAGCGCGGCGCGCGCCTGCTCGAAGTGCTGCCCGCCTTCTTCAGCGACTACCGGCCGGTGCCCTCGCTGCTGCACGGCGACCTCTGGGGCGGCAACTACGGCTATGCCGGGGGCGAGCCCGTGGTCTTCGACCCGGCGGTGTACTACGGCGACCGGGAAGCGGACCTCGCCATGACCGAGCTCTTCGGCGGCTTCCCCGCCGAGTTCTACGCCGCCTACCGCGAGGCCTGGCCCCTGGATCCGGGCTACGGCGTGCGCCGGGGGCTCTACAATCTCTACCACGTCCTCAACCACTACCACCTCTTCGGCGGCGGCTATGCCGCGCAGGCCGAGGCGATGATGGGGCGGCTGCTGGCCGAGGCGGGCGCCTGAGCCGGTCGACGGCGGCCCTTGCCGCTCCCGGCCTTTTTGTGGATAATCGCCCGTTTTCCAGATTCGCTTTTGGAAGGCCCCCCATGAAATCCGGCATCCATCCCGACTACACCGACGTCAACGTGACCTGCGGCTGCGGCAACACCTTCGTCACCCGCTCCACCCTGGGCAAGGCCCTGACCGTGGAAGTGTGCTCCGCCTGCCACCCCTTCTACACCGGCAAGCAGAAGATCGTGGACACCGCAGGCCGGGTCGAGAAGTTCCGCCAGAAGTACGGCAAGAAGTAACCCCGGGCCGTCTTCGGAAAAGGCAGCTTAGGCTGCCTTTTTTGTTGCCGCAGACGCCAGGCGGCACCCCGGATGCTAAGCTCCGTGCCCATGAACCCCCCCGCCCTGAACCCGGCGCCCCGCAGCCATCTCGCCCTGCTCGCCGCGCTCGCGGCGCTGTGGGCGCTCTACGGCCTGACCGGCCGGGACGCCTGGGGCCCGGAGGAGGCCCTGGCCCTCGGCCATGTCCTCGACTGGCTGGACTCCGGCCACGCCCACGCCGCGCCGCTGCCCCTGCACACCTTCGCCGCGGGCCTGGCCGCCAAGCTCTTCGGCCCCTGGCTGGACGCGCAGGATGCCGCCCGGCTGGCCAGCGGCATCCACGCCCTGGCGGCCCTGGCCTTCACGGGGCTGGCCGCCCGCGCCCTGTACGGCCCCGGTCACGGCGCCGCGGCGGCACTGCTGCTGATGGGCGCCTTCGGGCTGATGCTGCGCGCCCATGCCCTGCTGCCCGACACCCTGCAGCTCGCCGCCTACGCCGCCCTGCTCTACGGCGCCGCCCTGGCGCGCCGGGCCCCGCCGGCGGGCGGCCTCGTCCTGGGGCTCGCCCTCTTCGCCCTCGCCCTGCTGCGCGGGGTGCCGGACCTCGCCTTCGGCCTCGCCATCGCGGCCCTGCCGCTCGCCTCCCGGGACTGGCGCACCCCGGCCTACCGGCGCGCGCTCCGGCTCGGCGCCGGCCTCGCCGCGCTGCTCCTCGCCGCCTGGCTCGCCTGGCTCGCGGCCCAGGGGGGCCTGGCCGCCTGGCTCGCGGGCCACGGTGCCGCCGGCCTCGCCCCGGTGCACGACCCGGGCCGGCTCGCCTCGCTCCTGGCCTGGTCGGCCTGGCCGCTCTGGCCGCTGGCCCTCTGGGCGGTCTGGCACGAGCACCGGCGCCTGGCCCGGGCCACCGACCTGCACCTGCCCCTGGCGGCCTGCGCCGTGCTCGCCTACGCCGCCCTGGTGCCGGGCTTCACCCGCGACGGCAACGCCGTGCCGCTGCTGCTGCCGCTCGCGCTGCTCGCCGCCTATGCCATCGGCCACCTGCGGCGCGGCGCGGCCCACGCCTTCTACTGGTTCGGGGTGCTCACCTTCCTGTTCTTCATCCTGGTCTTCTGGGTCTATTACGCCGCCATGGAATGGGGCTGGCCGGCGGGGCTGGCCGAGCACCTGGCGCGCATGACCCCCGGCTACCGGCCGGGCTCGGTGCCGGGGCGCGATGTCGCCCTGGCCATCGCCGCCACGGTGGCGTGGCTCGCCGCCATCCCGCTCTTCCCCCGGGCCCGGCTGCGCCCCGCCCTGGTCTGGGCCACGGGCATGACCCTGGCCTGGGTGCTGTTCATCAGCCTGTTTCGCCCCTGGGGCGAGGCGGGCTGGGCCTGGCGCCCCGTGCTGGAGGAGCTCGACCGCCAGCTGCCGGCAGGCGCCTGCATCGAGGTGCGGGCCGAGCCGCCCACCCTGGTCATGCTCCGCCACCACCTCGGGCAGCGCCTGGCCCGCGAGGGGCAGCGGTGCGACTGGAGCCTGGTCCAGGGCACGCGCAGCGAGACCCGCATGCCCGACGGGGACTACGAGATCGTCTGGCTGGGCCAGCGGCCGCGCTTCAAGGACGAGGTCCTGCGGCTGTACAAGTCGGCGCCGCATGGCGGCACTGCGTCCCCCTCTCCCGCAGGCGGGACCAGCCCGAAGGGCGCAGGACGCCACGAAGTGGCGGTCCGGAGCGCAGCGATGGATGGGCCGAAGGCCCACAGAGGGCAGGGGTGAGGGGCGCCTCGTGCCCGGCAACATACCCATCTCCGGCATCCTCCTCGCCGGCGGCCGCGCGCGCCGCCTGGGCGGGCAGGACAAGGGCCTGATCGAGCTGGCCGGACGCACCCTGGCCGCCCGGACCCTGGAGCGCCTCGCGCCCCAGGTCGACGAGGTCCTGATCAGCGCCAACCGGCACCTGGAGGCCTACGCGGCCCTGGGAGCGCGCGTGGTGCCCGACGCCCTGCCGGACTTCCAGGGGCCGCTCGCCGGCATCGCCGCCGCCGCCCGCCAGGCGCGCCACGACTGGCTCCTCGCCGTGCCCTGCGACGTCCCCTTCCTGCCGCCCGACCTGGCCGCCCGCCTGCTCGGCCGCGCCCTGGAGCGCGGCGCCCGGCTCGCGCGCGCCGCCGACCCGGCCCAGGTCCACTACACCGTCATGCTCCTGCACCGCGGCCTCGTCGCCGACCTGGAGGCCGAGCTCGCCCAGGGCCGGCTCAGGGTCCAGGCCTGGCAGGCCCGGCACGCCTGCGAGACGGTGCGCTTCGCCGACCCCGGCGCCTTCCTCAACATCAACACCCCCGAGGACCTGCTCGGCGCCGAACGCCGCCTGGCCGGTCACGGCTGAGCGGCCGGCTCGTCTACACTGGGAGGGACACCCCAACGGACATGGCGATTTGGCCACCCCGCACGATGAAACGCCTTCCCGCCCTGTCCGTTTCCCTCACCCCCGCCTTTATCCCCGGATGGGGGCTCTCCCGCAAGCGGGCGAGGGGGAGGCGGTAACGCTGCGCGTTGTTTCACGTCAAGGAGGGACCCCGACACCCATGCATGCCCTGCTCGATGCGGCGATGGGCCGCTACCGCCACAACCCCACCTGCGTGGTCCAGATCCTCCGCGAGGTGCAGGAGCAGGCGGGCTGGATCGCGCCGGCCGCGCTGAGCTACATCGCCGAGCAGCTCGGCCTGCCCCGCGCCCGGGTGGAGGGCGTCGTCGGCTTCTACAGCTTCCTCCATGCGCAGCCCGTCGGGCGCTACCGGGTGCTCTTCTCCGACAACATCACCGACCGCATGCAGGGCGCCGAGGCGCTGCTCGACGCCCTGTGCAGGAAGCTCTGGGTGGAGCGCGGCAAGACCTCCGAGGACGGCCTGGTCTCGGTCGACACCACCTCCTGCACCGGGCTGTGCGACCAGGGGCCGGGCCTGCTGGTCAACGGCCGCGCCATCGCGCGCGCGAGCCGCGAGCGCATCGAGGCGATCGGCGAGCTGATCCTGGCCCGGCGGCCGCTCGCCGAATGGCCGCCCGAGCTGTTCTCCATCGCCGACAACGTCCGCCGCGAGGACCTGCTGCTCGGCAGCCGGCCGGAACCCGGGGCGGCCATCCGGGCCGCGCTCGCGCGCGGCGCCGGGGCGACCCTGGACGAGGTCCAGGCCTCCAGGCTGTGCGGCCGGGGCGGCGCGGGCTTCGCCACCGGGCTCAAGTGGGCGGCCTGCCGCGACGCCCCCATCCAGAATGTCCAGGGGGCGAGCCGTTTCGTCGTCTGCAACGCCGACGAGGGCGAGCCCGGCACCTTCAAGGACCGGGTGCTGCTCGCCCGCCACGCCGACCTCGTGTTCGAGGGCATGACGGTGGCCGCCCTCGCGGTGGGCGCGAGGAAGGGGTTCCTATACCTGCGCGGCGAATACCGCTACCTGCTGGAGGCCATCGAGGAGACCCTGGCGCGCCGCCGCGCCGCCGGGCTGCTGGGCGGCGACATCTGCGGCAGCGCGGGCTTCGACTTCGACATCGCGGTGCATCTCGGGGCCGGCGCCTATGTCTGCGGCGAGGAGTCGGCCCTGATCGAGTCCCTGGAGGGCAAGCGCGGCATCCCCCGCAACCGCCCGCCCTACCCCGTCACCCACGGCTACCTGCGGCAGCCCACCGTGGTCAACAACGTGGAGACCTTCTGCGCCGCGGCCTGGATCGCGCTCCATGGCGGCGAGTCCTTCCGCGCCGTGGGCACGCCGAAGTCCGCCGGCACCAAGCTCCTCTCGGTGTCGGGCGACTGCGAGCGGCCCGGCATCTACGAATATCCCTTCGGGGTGACGGTGCGCGAGATCCTGCGCGACTGCGGCGCCGCGAGCGTGCAGGCCGTGCAGGTGGGCGGCCCCTCGGGCACCTGCATCGACGCCACCGAGATCGACCGTCGCCTCGCCTTCGAGGACCTGGCCTCCGCGGGCGCCTTCATGGTCTTCGACGAGACCCGCGACATGTTCGAGGTGGCGCGCAACTTCGCCCATTTCTTCGCCCACGAGTCCTGCGGCTTCTGCACGCCCTGCCGGGTGGGCACGGCGATGCTCGCCGACGCCATGGACAAGCTCCACGGCGGCCACGGCTCCCAGCACGACCTCAACGAGATCCACCGGCTCAACCGCCTGCTCCAGGCCACTGCCCACTGCGGCCTGGGCCACACCGCCTGCAACCCCATCCTGGACACCTTCAGGCGCTTCCGACCCGCCTACGAGCGCCGGCTCAGCTCGTTCGACTTCGAGCCGGCCTTCGACCTCGACGGGGCGCTGGCCGAGGCGCGGCGCATGACCGGCCGCGACGACGCCGGCGCCCACCTGGCAGCCGAGCCTTGAGCCTGAAAACCTATAAAGACAGGAATCCACAGATTACGCAGATGAACGCAGATAACACCCCGATGAATCTGGTCGCGTTTGCCACGCACACCCTTTTTGCCAAAGCCACTGCCCTGTACCGGGCAGCGATTCATCTGCGAACATCTGCGTCATCTGCGGATTTAGCGGTTTTCGGATTGAAAGCGCCATGAGCGATACCCAGACCTTCCTGCTCGACGGCGAGGAGGTCCCCTTCGCGCCCGGCCAGACGGTGATCCAGGCGGCGCTGGCCGCCGGGCGCTACATCCCGCACCTGTGCTACCACCCCGAGTTCAAGCCGCACGGCAGCTGCAAGGTCTGCACCGTCCGCGCCGACGGCCGCACCGCCGCCGCCTGCACCCTGCCCGCACAGGCCGGGCTCGCGGTGGAGAGCGAGACCGAGGAGCTCAAGGAGCTGCGCCACACCCTGGTGCAGATGCTCTTCGCCGAGGGCAACCACTTCTGCCCCTCCTGCGAGCAGAGCGGCAACTGCATGCTCCAGGCCCTGGGCTACGAGCTGGGGGTGATGACCGCGGGCTTCCGCCACTTCTTCCCGATCCGGCCCGTGGACGCCTCCCACCCGGACATCCTGCTCGACTTCAACCGCTGCATCCTCTGCGAGCTGTGCGTGCGCGCCTCCTGCGAGGTGGACGACAAGTGCGTCTTCGCCCTCTCGGGGCGCGGCATCGGCAAGCACCTCATCGTCAACGCGGAGTCCGGCCGCCTCGCGGACACCGAGGTGGCGCTCAGCGACAAATCGCTCCAGGTCTGCCCCGTGGGCGTGATCCTGAGGAAGCGCGTGGGCTTCGCCGTGCCCATCGGGCAGAGGAAATACGACCTCAGGCCCATCCGCGCCACCGCCCTGGAGTCCGCCCCGCGCGGGCCCCAGGCCCCCGGGCCTTGCCCGTCCTGCGAGGAGGGGTCATGACGGAGAGGAAGAAGGTGCGCATCGCCACCACATCGCTCGCGGGCTGCTTCGGCTGCCACACCTCCTTCCTCGACATCGACGAGCGCCTCTTCGCGCTGCTCGACAGGGTGGAGTTCGACCGCTCGCCGCTGACCGACATCAAGCACTGCGGGCCCTGCGACATCGGCATCGTCGAGGGCGGCATCTGCAACGCGGAAAACGTCGAGGTCCTGCGCGAGTTCCGCAGGCAGTGCAGGATCCTCGTCGCCATCGGCGCCTGCGCCGTCACCGGGGGGCTGCCCGCCCAGCGCAACCACCTGGACCTGGGCGCGTGCCTCTCCGAGGTCTACCTCACCGAGCTGGGCGTGGTGAACGGCCAGATCCCCAACGACCCGGAGCTGCCCCTGCCGCTCGACAAGGTGCACCCGCTGCACGAGGTGGTGAAGGTGGACTACTTCATCCCCGGCTGCCCGCCCTCGGCGGAGGCGATCTGGAAGTTCCTCGGCGACCTGCTGGCCGGGCGCACGCCGCACCTGGGCCACGGGCTGATGCAGTATGACTGAGCACGCCCTCCTACGATCAGGACACAGGCATGAGCGCTGACCTCGAAACCGCAGACCACCCCGAGCGCCTCAGGCGCGTGGCGATCGAGCCGCTCTCCCGCGTCGAGGGCCACGGCAAGGTCACCCTGCTGCTCGACGAGGACGACCGCGTGCGCCAGGCGCGGCTGCACATCGTCGAGTTCCGCGGCTTCGAGAAGTTCGTCCAGGGCCGGCCCTACTGGGAGGTGCCGGTGATGGTGCAGCGCCTGTGCGGCATCTGCCCGGTCTCGCACCACCTCGCCGCCTCCAAGGCGCTCGACCAGGTGGTCGGCGCCGACCGGCTCACGCCCACGGCGGACAAGGCCCGGCGCCTCATGCACTACGGCCAGATCCTGCAGTCCCACGCCCTGCACTTCTTCCACCTCGCCGCGCCCGACCTGCTCTTCGGCTTCGACTCCGAGCCGGCGCGGCGCAACATCGTGGGGGTGGCCGCCGAGCACCCGGACGTCGCGCGCCGCGGCGTGCTGCTGCGCCGCTTCGGCCAGGAGGTGATCCGGCTCACCGCCGGCAAGCGGGTACACGGCACCGGCTCCGTGCCCGGCGGCGTGAACAGGAGCCTCACGCGCGAGGAGCGCGACGCCCTGCTCGCGGACATCTACCCGGTCGTGGCCTGGTGCCTGGAGGCGGTCGAGCTCGCGCGCCGGCTCTTCGAGCAGAACCTCGAGCTCTACAACGAGTTCGGCCGCTTCCGCACGCACGCGCTGTGCCTGATCCGCGCCGACGGGGCCCTGGACCTCTACCACGGGGGCCTGCGGGCGCGCACCCTGGACGGCGCCACCCTCTTCGACCACGCCGACACCAACCGCTACTGGGACCACATCTACGAGGAGGTGAAGCCCTGGTCCTACATGAAGTTCCCCTTCCTGCGCGCCCTGGGGCCGGAGGCCGGCTGGTACCGGGTGGGGCCGCTCACCCGCGTGACCCAGTGCGACTTCATCCCCACCCCGCTCGCCGAGCGCGCCCGCCAGGCCTTCCTCGCCTTCGACGCGGGCCGCGCCGCCGGCGCCACCCTGGGCACCCACTGGGCGCGCATGATCGAGATGCTGCACGCGGCCGAGGCGATCAAGGACCTCCTGCACGACGACGACCTGTCGGGCGCCGAGCTCACGGTGGCGGGCGAGCGCCGCAGCCGCGGCGTGGGCGTGCTCGAGGCGCCGCGCGGCACGCTCATCCACCACTACCGCGTGGACGAGGACGACATGGTCGTGCGCGCCAACCTCATCGTCTCCACCACCCACAACAACCAGGCCATGAACGAGGCGATCCGCGCCGTGGCGCGAAAATACCTGGACGGGCGCAAGCTCACCGAGGGCCTGCTCAACCACATCGAGGTCGCGATCCGGGCCTTCGACCCCTGCCTGTCCTGCGCCACCCACGCGGTGGGCAAGATGCCGCTCGCGGTGGAGCTCTTGGACGCCGAGGGCGAGCGCATCGACGCCCTGGCGCGAGACGGCCGGGGCGCATGCTGAGCGGGCGGGCGCGCCGGCTGGTGATCGGCATCGGCAATCCGAGCCGCGGCGACGACGCCCTGGGCCCCCTGATGATCGAGCGCCTGGAGGCCCTGGGGCTGCCGGACACCGAGTGGCTGACGGACTTCCAGCTCCAGGTCGAATACGCCCTCGACCTGGAGGGGCGCGCGGAGGTGATCTTCGTCGATGCGGCGGCGCAGGGGCCTGCGCCCTATGCCTTCGCGCCGGTCGAGGCCGCGGCCGACGCCAGCGTCACCAGCCACGCGCTCTCGCCGCAGGCGCTGCTCGCGGCCTGCGCCCGCCTGGCGGTGGCGCCGCCCAAGGCCTTCCTCCTCGCCGTGCGCGGCTACGGCTTCGAGCTGGGCGCCCCCCTGAGCCCAGGCGCCCGGCAGAACCTGGAGGCGGCGCTGGCGTTGTTGCGCCGGCATCTCGGCTAGACTGAATACCGGATCGAGCCAGGCAGCCGGCACCGCCCCGGGCGATCGCATCACGAGAAGGCGCCGCACGCAGCCGCGTGACGGCGTCAGCCAAGACGCGAGCCGGCGATGCGCCTGATGGCCCCGGAAGCGCGACCTCGGGGGCACAGGCCCATCGTGGGGTGCGCGAGCGCGAGCCCGCCGCCCCGGGCAGTGCACCGCCCCTGCGGCGCCGCGGGCGACAACCGAATTGTCCGGCACCAATGGGGGGGATGTCTGTCCAAACCCTAGCTTGCGGACACGCCATGCCCCTGGCGTGTTCCCTGCCCCATACAGGAGCCGCAATGCGGCCATCGACCGGGAGACGCGCATGAGCCTGTTCAATCAGTACATCGACCGCTACCGCCGGGTAGAGGAGGAATACGCCCTGGAGGAGTTCCTGGCGCTGTGCAGGGCGGACCGCATGGCCTATGCCACGGCGGCCGAGCGCATCCTGGAGGCCATCGGCGAGCCGGAGATGCTGGACACCCGCCAGGACCCCCGCCTGTCGCGCATCTTCTCCAACAAGGTGATCAAGATCTATCCGGCCTTCAAGGACTTCTACGGCATGGAGGAGACCATCGAGCAGATCGTCTCCTATTTCCGGCACGCCGCCCAGGGCCTGGAGGAGAAGAAGCAGATCCTCTACCTGCTGGGCCCGGTGGGCGGCGGCAAGTCCTCGCTGGCGGAAAAGCTGAAGCACCTGATGGAGCGCGCGCCCTTCTACGCCCTCAAGGGCTCGCCGGTGAACGATTCCCCCTTGGCCCTGTTCTCCGCCGAGGAGGACGGCGAGATCCTGGAGCAGGAATACGGCATCCCGCGCCGCTATCTCGGCCGGGTGCTCTCCCCCTGGGCGGTGAAGCGCCTGCACGAGTACAACGGCGACATCACCCGCTTCCGGGTGGTCAAGCGCTGGCCCTCGGTGCTCGGCCAGGTCGGCATCTCCAAGACCGAGCCGGGCGACGAGAGCAACCAGGACATCTCCTCCCTGGTCGGCAAGGTGGACATCCGCAGGCTGGAGAAATACTCCCAGGACGACCCGGACGCCTATAGCTTCTCCGGCGGCCTGTGCCTGGCCAACCAGGGCCTGATGGAGTTCGTGGAGATGTTCAAGGCCCCGATCAAGGTGCTGCACCCCCTGCTCACCGCCACCCAGGAGGGCAACTACAAGGGCACCGAGGGCTTCGGCGCCATCCCCTTCGACGGCATCGTGCTCGCCCACAGCAACGAGAGCGAGTGGCAGGCCTTCCGCAACAACAAGAACAACGAGGCCTTCCTGGACCGCATCTACATCGTCAAGGTGCCCTACTGCCTGCGCGTGTCCGACGAGATCAAGATCTACCAGAAGCTGCTGCGCGGCAGCTCCCTCTCCGAGGCCCCCTGCGCCCCGGGCACCCTGAAGATGCTGGCCCAGTTCTCCGTGCTCACGCGCCTGAAGGAACCGGAGAACTCCAGCATCTTCTCCAAGATGCGCGTCTACGACGGCGAAAACCTCAAGGACACGGACCCGAAGGCGAAGAGCTACCAGGAGTACCGGGATTTCGCCGGGGTCGACGAGGGCATGACGGGCATCTCCACCCGCTTCGCCTTCAAGATCCTGTCGCGGGTGTTCAACTTCGACCACGCCGAGGTGGCCGCCAACCCCGTGCACCTGCTCTACGTGCTGGAGCAGCAGATCGAGCAGGAGCAGTTCCCGCCCGAGGTCGAGCGGCGCTACATCGCCTACCTGAAGGAATACCTCGCGCCGCGCTACGCCGAGTTCATCGAGAAGGAGCTGCAGACGGCATACCTGGAGTCCTACTCGGAATACGGCCAGAACATCTTCGACCGCTACGTGACCTACGCCGACATGTGGATCCAGGACCAGGAGTTCCGCGACCCAGACACCGGCGAGATCCTCGACCGCACCCAGCTCAGTGCCGAGCTGGAGAAGATCGAGAAGCCCGCGGGCATCGCCAACCCCAAGGACTTCCGCCACGAGGTGGTGAACTTCGTGCTGCGGGCGCGGGCCCGCAACCACGGCAAGAACCCCACCTGGACCAGCTACGAGAAGCTGCGCATGGTGATCGAGAAGCGCATGTTCTCCAGCACCGAGGACCTCCTGCCGGTGATCTCCTTCAACGCCAAGGCCTCCAGCGAGGAGCAGAAGAAGCACCAGGAGTTCGTCGCGCGCATGGTGGCCAAGGGCTACACGGATAAGCAGGTGCGCCTGCTGGCCGAGTGGTACCTGCGGGCGAGGAAGGCTTCGTGAAAAACCTTTATCCGCAGATGACGCAGATGAACGCAGATGAGATCTCGGGACTTCTCCGCCATGTCCCGCCTGGCCGGCTCCCGACCCGTTGCACGGGATGGGTGATGGGCCATGTCCCGGATATCCGGGTCCGTCCGTGTCCATCTGTGGATAGATAGGCATTTTCCATGAGCCAGTTCGTCGACCGCCGCCTCTCCGGCAAGAACCGCAGCGCCGTCAACCGGCAGCGCTTCCTGCGCCGCTTCCAGGGCCAGATCCGCAAGGCCGTGTCCGATGCCGTGTCCGGCCGCGGCGTGGCGGACCTGGAGCGGGGCGAGAAGATCTCCATCCCCGCCAGGGACCTGAACGAGCCGGTGTTCCGGCACGGCCCCGGCGGGCGGCGCAGCATCGTCCACGCGGGCAACAGGGAGTTCGTCGGCGGCGACCGGGTGGAGCGGCCCGAATCCGGCGAGGGCTGGGGCGGCGGCGCCTCCCCGGAGGGGGAGGGGCTGGACGAGTTCGTCTTCGAGCTCAGCGAGGAAGAGTTCATGAACTACTTCTTCGAGGACCTGGCCCTGCCGGACCTGGTGAAGAAGCAGCTCAGCGCCGTGCCGGAGGTCAAAAGGGTGCGCGCCGGCTACACCAGCGACGGCAGCCCCTCCAGCCTGCACGTGGTGCGCTCCCTGAAGCAGGCCATCGGCCGGCGCCTGGCCATGGCCTCCGGTCCGCAGGAGGCCCTGCGGGAGGCCGAGGCGGCCCTGGCCGAGCTGGAGGCGCAGGGCCTGGGCGCCAGCCCCGAGGCCGAGGCGCTCCGGGCCGAGATCGAGGCCCTCGAGGCCCGCATCGCCGCCGTGCCCTTCCTGGACACCTGGGACCTGCGCTTCGCCTACCGGGTGAACCAGCCCCGGCCCGCGAGCCAGGCGGTGATGTTCTGCATCATGGACGTCTCCGGCTCCATGGACGAGGCGCGCAAGGACATCGCCAAGCGCTTCTTCATGCTGCTCTATCTGTTCCTCACCCGCAGCTACGAGCGCATCGACCTGGTGTTCATCCGCCACCACACGGTGGCCAAGGAGGTGGACGAGGACGACTTCTTCGGCTCGCGCGAGACCGGCGGCACCGTGGTGTCCAGCGCCCTGGCGCTGATGGACGAGATCGTCCGGGCGCGCTATCCCTCGGCCCTGTGGAACATCTATGCTGCCCAGGCCTCGGACGGCGACAACTGGGAGGACGACTCGCCGCGCTGCCGGGACCTGCTGCTCAACGCCATCCTGCCCCGGGTGCAGCACTACGCCTACGTGGAGATCCAGGCCGAGCACCCCCAGAGCCTGTGGCGCGAATACGAGTACGTGAAGTCGGTCAACCCGCGCTTCGCCATGCAGCGCATCCTGGGCCTGGAGGACATCTATCCGGTGTTCCGGGAGCTGTTCCGGAAGAAGGCGGCGGCATGATGGAGGAGTACCCGCTCAAGGCCCGCCGGCATCTCTCCGAAGGCTCCGAGTGGACCTTCGAGCTGCTGCGCCTCTACGACCGGGAGCTCGCCCGGGTGGCGGCCCACTACGGCCTGGACACCTATCCCAATCAGATCGAGGTGATCACCTCCGAGCAGATGATCGACGCCTACTCCTCGGTGGGCATGCCGGTGGGCTACCACCACTGGTCCTTCGGCAAGCAGTTCATGGCCACCCGGAAGAGCTACCGGCGCGGGCAGATGGGGCTCGCCTACGAGATCGTGATCAACTCCAACCCCTGCATCGCCTACCTCATGGAGGAGAACACCATGACCATGCAGGCCCTGGTCATCGCCCACGCCTGCTACGGCCACAACTCCTTCTTCAAGGGCAACTACCTGTTCCGCACCTGGACCGACGCCGACGGCATCCTGGACTACCTGGTGTTCGCGCGCAATTTCGTGGCCGAGTGCGAGGAGCGCCACGGCGAGGAGGCCGTGGAGGCGGTGCTCGACTCCTGCCACGCCCTGATGAACCACGGCGTCGACCGCTACAAGCGGCCGGCACGCCTGTCCCTGGCCAAGGAGCAGGCGCGCCAGCGCGAGCGCGAGGACTATCTGCAATCCCAGGTGAACCTGCTCTGGCGCACCCTGCCCCCCAAGGAGGCCGCCGGGGCGCAAAAGGCGGACCGGCGCCTCCCCCCGGAGCCCCAGGAGAACCTCCTCTACTTCATCGAGAAGAACGCCCCGCGTCTCGAGCCCTGGCAGCGGGAGGTCGTGCGCATCGCCCGCAAGATCGCCCAGTATTTCTACCCCCAGCGCCAGACCCAGGTGATGAACGAGGGCTGGGCCACCTTCTGGCACTACACCCTGCTCAACCACCTCTACGAGGAGGGCAGGCTCAGCGACGGCTTCATGATGGAGTTCCTCCAGTCGCACACCAACGTGGTCCATCAGCCGCCCTATTACGGCCGCGGCTACGGCGGCATCAATCCCTATGCCCTGGGCTTCGCCATGTTCCGGGACCTGCGCCGCATCTGCGAGTCGCCGACCGAGGAGGACCGCCGCTGGTTCCCCGAGGTGGCGGGCAGCGACTGGGTGCAGACCCTGGACTTCGTGATGCGCAACTTCAAGGACGAGAGCTTCATCGCCCAATACCTGTCGCCCAGGCTGATCCGGGAGTTGAAGCTGTTCGTGGTGCTGGACGACGACCTGGAGGACGAGCTGGAGATCACCGCCATCCACGACGAGGCCGGCTACCGCGCCGTGCGCCAGGCGCTGGCGGAGCAGTACGACCTGGGCCGCCGGGAGCCCAACATCCAGGTCTGGAGCGCGGACGTCTTCGGCGACCGCTCGCTCACCCTGCGCCACTACCAGCACGACCGCCGCCCCCTGGAGGAAGCGTCCACCGCGGAGATGCTCAGACACGTCGCCCGGCTGTGGGGCTACACGGTGCGCATCGAGTCCGTGGACGAGGCCGGGCGGGTCGAGCCGCTGGAGGAGTGCCGGCTGTAGGCCTGGGCTTGCGTTCCGGCCGGAATTGCAGGCGGGCACCCGTTGACCCCCTCCCCTGAAGGGGGGGATGTTCCCTGGCTTACGCAGCCCCCTTCGGCTCGTCCTCGATCACCGGGGTGTGGCCGTGGACGTATTCGTCGGCGAGCATGGTGAGGCAGTCGATCTCCTCGGGGGTGACGGCCTCGAAGCCCGCGAAACCGATGTCCTGCAGGATGGCCCGGCCCTTCTCGTCGCCGGCCATCGCCACCAGGGCCTCGCGGATGCGCCCGGCCTCGCCCGCGAGGCGCGGGCCGACGCAGAAGGAGTGGAAGGCGAAGGCGTCGTCGGAGCGGTCGATGACGCGCAGACGCCCGCGCACGAGCTCGGAGGCGGCGGCGTAGACCTCGTTGAAGACGAAGCCGAGCTCGGCCCTGCCCTGGACCAGGGCCTTGATCACGCCCTGGTAGCTTTCGGTGTACTGGTAGTCGAGGCGCGCCGGGTCGATGTCCGCCTTGTCGAGCAGGAACTGGCCGACCATGTGCACCAGGGTCTTCTCCGAGGCGGAGGCGACCCGGATCCTCTCGGGCAGGTCGGCATAGCCCTGCAGCGGCCCGTCGGCGAGGCTGCACAGCAGCACCTCGTCGAAGTGGCCGGCGGGCTTGGCGAGCGACTGAAAGCCCGCGCGCTGCACGTACTGGATGGCGTCGAAGGGGTTGGCGTAGACGAGATCGTAGCCGCCGGCGAGCACCGCGGCGCGGGCCTCGTCGAAGCCCGTGAAGGGCGTGAAGTGCAGCGGCAGGTCGAGCTGCTTCTGCAGGTAGGTGTTCATCAGGTACCAGCCCGGGAGGTTCTTGCCCGAGTAGTTGGGGTCGGCGGTGAACTGGCGGGTCATGGCGGCCGCGCTCAGAAGTCGAACTCGGCGGGGACCTCGCCCATGATGTTCATGTGGATGTTGAAGGGCGTCATGTGCTTGAGCGCGGTCATCATGGAGCCCTTGAAGTTGATGCGCTTGGTCATCAGGCCCATCTTGCCGCTCATCTCGCCGCTGGTGAGCTTGCGCCAGTTGTCCAGCTTGGCCGAGATGACGAAGTCGCGGTTGCGCCCGTCGGAGGGGCCGGCGTAGATGGCGCGGCCGTTCTTCACGAACATCATCACGGGGGGCACGTCGGGCCGGTCCTCGATGCCGTATTCGATGGTGGCGTTGAAGTTCTTCAACATCTCCTGGATCTCGGCGTGGTCGTTCCACTGCTCGGCGACGGCCTTCATCCAGGCGGGGCTCATGAATCGCATGGTCTCGTCTCCATCCTCTATGTGCTGAGATTTCTTATCTGTTTGGCACATTATTACCCCATCCGGGGCGAGGAGGGAAAGGCCGGCGGCGGCCGCACCATGAAAAAAGGGCCCCGCGGGGCCCTTTGTGTCATCCGGCCGCGGCTCTCAGAGGGCGTCCATCACCCGCTGCAGCCTCGCCTTCACCTCGCCCGCCAGCTCGGCGATGCCCGGCTTCTCCAGCAGGGGCAGCACGGCCTGGGGGTCCATGAACTCGACCCGCACCGCGCCGGCGGCGTCCTGGCGCACCACCACGTTGCAGGGCAGCAGCATGCCGACCTCGGGCTCGGCCTGGATGGCCTGGTGCGCGAGCGGCGGGTTGCACGCGCCCAGGATGCGGTAGGGGGGCATGTCCGCGCCGAGCTTCTTCTTCAGGGTGCCGGCGACGTCGATCTCGGTGAGCACGCCGAAGCCCTCGGCCTGCAGGGCCTCGGTGACGCGCGCCACGGCGGCGTCGAAGTCCATGTTGACGGTCTTGCCGAATCCGACCTTGCTCATTTGCTGTTCCTCTCGTGTGCACAGATGGGGGCCGCCTATGTTACTCCAGATGCGGCTCAGGCCCCGGAGTTCAGCAGCGCCTCGAAGGGCGCGGGCCGGGCGACCCCGTAGCCCTGGGCATAGTCGACGCCGAGGTAGGCGAGCTCCCTCAGCACGGCCTCGTTCTCGACGAACTCCGCGATGGTCTCCATGCCCATGACCTGGCCGATGCGGTTGATCGCCTCGACGAAGGCGCGGTCCAGGGGATTGTCGGCGATGTCGCGCACGAAGGCGCCGTCGATCTTGATGAAGTCCACCGGCAGGTTCTTGAGGTAGGCGAAGGAGGACATGCCGCTGCCGAAGTCGTCCAGGGCGAAGCGGAAGCCCAGGGCCTTCATCTCGTCGATGAAATGCATGGCCTGGCCCAGGTGGGCGATGGCCGCGGTCTCGGTGATCTCGAAGCAGAAGCGGCTGGCGTCGAGCCCGCGGCTCTGCAGCTCATCGCGCACGAACTGCACGAAGCGCTCGTCGCCGATGGACAGGCCCGAGAGGTTGACGGCCAGCTCCAGGGGGCGTGGGCTCGCGGCGGCGAGCTCGAACACCCGGCGCACCACCCAGCGGTCCACCTCGCCCATGAGCCCGTAGCGCTCCGCCGCCGGGATGAAGACGGCCGGCGACTGGGGCCGGCCCTCCTCGTCGAGCACGCGCATGAGGACCTCGTAGTGCGAGACCCCGCCGTGCAGGGGCCGGATCTCCTGGGCGTAGAGGGCGATGCGGCCCTCCTGCAGGGCGGCGCGCACGCCCGAGGCGACCTCCAGCTCATGGCGCCGGGCCAGCGCCTCGGAGTCCGAGGCCGAGTGCACGTGCACGCGGTTGCGCCCCTTGTCCTTGGCGGCGTAGCAGGCCAGGTCGGCATCGGCCATGACGTCGGAGAGGCTGCCGCTCGCCAGGTCCAGCTCGACCACGCCGATGGACACCCCCACCTCGAACACCCGCTCCTTCCAGGCGAAGCGGAAGTCGCGCACGGCGCGGCGGAGCTTCTCGGCGATCTCGACGGCCTTCTCCCGGGGGCAGTCCTCGAGCAGCATGCCGAACTCGTCGCCGCCCAGGCGCGCGAGCACGTCCGCGGCCCGGATCTGCGACTGCATCAGACCCGCGATCTGGCGCAGCAGCTCGTCTCCGGCCTGGTGGCCGCAGGTGTCGTTGACGATCTTGAACTGGTCCAGGTCCAGGTAGAACAGGGCATGGTGGCGGCCTTCCGCGCGGGCGCGGTCGAGCAGCGCGGCCAGGCGGGCCTCGAACTCCTTGCGGTTGCTGAGGCCGGTCAGGCCGTCGTGGGTGGACTGCCAGGCCATCTCGCGGCTCAGCGCCCGCTTCTCGGTCACGTCGTGGAAGACCATGACGACGCCCGTCGGGCGCCCCTCGCGGTCGAAGATGGGGGCGGCGGAATCCTCGACGGCGATCTCCCGGCCGTCGCGGGCGACGAGCACGGTGTGCTGGGCCATGCCCACCACGGTCTGCTCCCGCCGGCAGTGCTCCACCGGGTTCTCCACGGGCGCCAGGGTCTCCTCGTGCACCAGGCGCATGACCTCGGTGACGGCCCGCCCCTGCGCCTGCGCCGAGGTCCAGCCCGTGAGCCGCTCGGCCACGGGGTTGAGGAAGCTCACCCGCCCCTCGGCGTCGGTGGTGACGACCCCGTCGCCGATGGAGGCCAGGGTCACCTGCGCGAGCTCCTTTTCCTCGTGGAGCGCGGCCTCGGCGGCCTTGAGGGCGGTGATGTCGGCGCGGATGGCGATGAACTGCCGGGGCACGCCCTCGTCGTCCAGGAAGGGCACGATGGTGGTGAGCATCCAGTAGAGCCGCCCGTCCTTGCTGCGGTTGCAGACCTCGCCGCGCCAGACCCGCCCGGCCGTGATGGTCTCCCAGAGCTCCCGGTAGAACGCCTCGGGATGCACGCCGGACTTGAACAGGCGGTGGTTCTCGCCGAGGAGCTCCTCGCGGCGGTAGCCGCTGATTCCGACGAGCTTGTCGTTGGCGTAGGTGATGCGGCCCTCGGCGTCGGCGATGCTCACGAAGGCGTGCTCGTCCAGGGCCTGCTTGAACTGGGCGAGCTGGTTTTCCAGGGCCTTGCGGGTGCTGATGTCGGTCTGGGTGCCGACCATGCGGTAGGGCTTGCCCGCGCGGTCGCGCACGGCCACGCCGCGGCCCAGGGTCCAGACGTAGTGCCCGTCCCTGTGGCGCAGGCGGTGGATGTTCACGAACAGCGGCGTGTTGCCCTCCAGGTGGGCGCGGATGTCGGCCAGGGTGCTGTCGCGGTCGTCCGGGTGGATGCGCGACTGCCACTCGGAGAAGCGGTCGCCGAGCTCCGCCTCCTCGTAGCCCAGCACGGCCTTCCAGCGCGGCGAGTAATAGACCGTGTTGTTCGCCAGGTCCCAATCCCAGAGGCCGTCGTTGGCGCCGCGCATGGCGAGCTCGAAGCGCTCCTCGCTCTGCGCCAGGGCATCCCGGGCGGCGCCGAGCTGGACCTTGCGCTCCTCCAGGGCATCGAGCATGGCGTTGAAGTCGGCGGCCATCGCGGCCGCCTCGTCGCTGCCGCCGATCGCCACCCGCTGATCGGGGCGGCCCGCGGTCACCGCAGCCATGGTCTCGCGCAGCCGGTTGAGCCGCCGGGTGAGGCGGTTGGCGATCAGCACCGCCAGGACGGCGCCGATGACGATGGCGGCCAGGGTGTAGAGCAGGCCGTCGCGCACCACCTGGTCCAGGCTCTCCAGGGTGCGCTGCGGCGACAGGCCGACGCGGGCCCAGCCGATGACCCGTCCGTTCGCCCGGACGGGGGCGGCGGCATCGGTGAGCTCGCGGCCCTTGGCCAGCCAGACGAAGCGCTCGGCCTCGAGCATGGCCAGGCTCGCCGCGTCGACCAGGTGCCGGCTCACGCGCTGCGGCTCGCTGTGGGCGAGCACCAGGCCTTCCGCGTTCACCAGCATGACGTACTGCAGCTCCGGGTCGCGCTGCTGGGCGGCGACGAGCTCCGCCAGGCCGGCGTAGTCGCGCGAGAGCACGCCGGCGGAGGCCGCCACCGCCAGGTTCTCCACCCGGGACTGCGCCCGCTCGCTCTGCTGCCGCAGCAGGAAGTCCTCCTGGCGGGTCACGAGGTCGACGACGAAGAAGGTCATCATGACCGCATGCACCCCGACCACCCCGAGGACCAGCTGACGCCGCAGGCTGCGGGTCAGCGCCGACCGGAGGGACGCCCCGATGCGGCTCAAGAAGGCGCCTGCGTTCGTATCGGGCCGTTTACTCATAGGTTTCGATGGGGCGCACCCGGGCGCTGAAGTCCCGCACGAAACGCCGGACCGGCTCGTAGCTGGTGTCGTCCGCGGCGACGACGGACGTGAATTCCAGGGCGCGCAGGATGGCCTGCCCCTGCGCATCTGCGGCCATGCCGACGAGGGCCGCCAGGGCCTGCGCGCTCAGCCCTTCCGGCACGTCGTCGCGCACGACGAAGGCCAGGTTGGGCAGGGTCGGCGTCTGCCAGGCCACCTCGAGCTCGGCCGCCTCCTTCGGGTGCGTCCTCTGGAACACGCGCCAGGTGATCGGCCAGGTCGCGCCCGCGGCCACCTGCCGGTGATAGGCGGCGAGGATGGAGGAGTCGTGCGAGCCCACGTAGCGGTTCTCGATGTCCCGGTTCACGTCCACCCCGTTCGCATGGAGGAAATACTGGGCCTGCAGGCCGGCCGCGAGGGCCGTGGGCGCGGGGTAGGCCACGGCCCTGCCCTTCAGGTCCGCGACCCGCTTGAGGCCGCTGTCGCGCCGCACCACGAAGATGCCGCGGAAGTCGCCGTCGTCGGCCATCTTGGCGAAGACCCGGTAGCCGTGGCGCCGGGCCATCAGGACCTCGTAGGGGTTGACCAGGGCGAAGGCCACCTCCCGGTTCTCCAGCTTCGCCTCGAAGGCGGCGAAATCCCGGGACGCCTCCAGCTCGAAGCGCGCCTCGGGCACCCGGGCGTCGAGATGGGCCATCATGGGCTGGAACACCGCGTGCAGCCTCTGCGGGTTGTGCAGGGGCAGGACGGCGAAGCGGCAGACCGGCGCACCCACCGGTGCGGGCCCATACTCCGGCGGCACGGCCGCCGGGGTGCGCTCGCCGCCGCAGCCCGCCAGGACCAGCACCAGCAGCCATGCCAACACCGCCTTCATGTCCTTCGTTCTCCTCCGAAGCGGGACCCGCATGCCTCCCGACCCAGCCGGGCCGCCCGCCTCATAACCCGACATCGGCATGGCCATATCGGCGCGATGGGCGCCGCGGCGGGGCAATTCGCACTAGCAGGGCGTCAGGCGCGCATAGTCCAGGATGAACCACTTCTCCCCCTCCCCGGGGAAGTTCACCCGCACCTCCGCCTCGACGCCCTGGCCCTGGTAGCCCGCCACCACGCCCTCGCCGTATCTCGGGTGGCTCACCCGCTCGCCGATGCGGAAGGGCCAGCTGGCGCTCGCGCGCGACGGCGCGGCGGGTGCGGCGCCGGTGAGACCGGCCGCGCGCCAGCCGCCGATCGACTGCACGAGCTCCGCCGGGATCTCCCGCAGGAAGCGCGAGGGCAGTCCGTAGCGGGGCTGGCCGTGCAGCAGGCGGCTGGCGGCGTGGGTGAGGTAGAGCCGCTGGCGGGCCCGAGTGATGGCCACGTACATGAGGCGCCGCTCCTCCTCCAGGCCGTCGAGCTCGGTGAGCGCGTTCTCGTGGGGGAAGAGCGCCTCCTCCAGGCCGGTGATGAACACCGCCCGGAACTCCAGGCCCTTGGCCGCGTGCACGCTCATCAACTGCACCGCGTCCTGGCCCGCCTGGGCCTCGTGCTCGCCCGCCTCCAGGGAGGCGTGGGCCAAGAAATCGACGAGCTCCTCGCTCTCGGCCTCGGTCGCAAAAGCCAACGCTGCGTTCGTGAGTTCCTGCAGGTTCTCGATGCGGTCCTCGCCCTCGCGCTCGTTCCGGTAGTGCTCGATGAGCCCCGAGCGGGCCACCACCCGATCCACCCGCTCGGCCAGTCCCATCCCCTGGGTCTCGGCGCGCAGGCCCTCGATCAACTGCACGAAGGCCGCCACCCCCTTCTTGCCGCCGCTGGCGCAGGCCGCGGCCCAGAGGCTCGTGCCGCCGGCGCGGGCCGCGGCGTCCAGGGCCTCGACGCTGCGCGCCCCCACGCCCCGGGCCGGGAAGTTCACCACGCGCAGGAAGGCGTTGTCGTCCTCGGGGTTGGCGATGAGCCGCAGGTAGGCCAGGGCGTGCTTGATCTCGGCGCGCTCGAAGTAGCGCAGCCCCCCGTAGACCCGGTAGGGCAGGCCGGCGGAAAACAGGGCGTGCTCGATCACCCGCGACTGCGCGTTCGAGCGGTAGAGCACGGCGCAGTCGTTGTACTGGAGCCCCTCGCCGCGCAGGGCCTGGAGCTCCTCGACCACGAAGCGGGCCTCGTCGGTGTCGCTCGCGGCCTCGTAGTGGCGGATGGGCTCGCCGCGCCCCGCCTCGGTCCACAGGTCCTTGCCCAGGCGGTGCGCGTTGTGGCTGATCACCGCGTTGGCGGCGTCCAAAATCGTGCCGTAGGAGCGGTAGTTCTGGGTGAGCTTGACCACCTCCTCCACCCCCATGTCCTGCCGGAACAGGCTCATGTTGGCGACGTTCGCGCCGCGGAAGGCGTAGATGGACTGGTCGTCGTCGCCCACGGCGAAGATCGCGTTGGAGGGCGCGCGCAGGAGCTTCAGCCACTCGTACTGCAGGCGGCTGGTGTCCTGGAACTCGTCGACCAGGATGTGGCGGAAGCGCGCCTGGTAGTGCTCCCTCAGCATGGCGTTGCGCGAGAGCAGTTCGAAGGCGCGCAGCAGCAGTTCGGCGAAGTCCACCACCCCCTCGCGGTTGCACTGGGCGTCGTACTCCGCGTAGTACTCGGCAAGGCGCCGGGTGTAGGGGTCGAACGCCTCCACGCGGTCGGCCCTGAGCCCCGCCTCCTTGTTCTGGTTGATGAAGGCCGCGAGCTTCCTGGGCTCGTAGCGCTCGGTGTCCACGTTGAGGGTCTTGAGCAGTCGTTTGATCGCGGAGAGCTGGTCCTGGGCGTCCAGGATCTGGAAGAGCTGCGGCAGCCCGGCGTCGCGGTGGTGCGCCCGCAGCAGGCGGTTCGCCAGGCCGTGGAAGGTGCCGACCCACATGCCCCGGGTGTTGATGGGCAGCATGGCGGAGAGCCGGGTGAGCATCTCGCGCGCCGCCTTGTTGGTGAAGGTGACCGCCAGCACCCCCATGGGCGAGAGCCTCCCGGTCTGGATCAGCCAGGCGATGCGGGTGGTGAGCACCCGGGTCTTGCCCGAGCCGGCGCCGGCGAGCACCAGGGCGGAGCCCTGGTCCCAGGTCACGGCGGCGAGCTGTTCGGGGTTGAGGCCTTCGAGGAGGTCTGCGGGCATGGCGGAAGGCACGGCGGTCAAGCGGGAAGTGCGCAATTATACCCTCCGCCCCCCGCCGGCCCGGCGGTACAATCGCCCGATCCCCGGTTCAGGAATCCAGCGATGGAACAAGTCACGGTGCTCTATTTCGGCGACCTCATGGCCAGGCTGGAGATCGGCCGCGAGCAGCTCAGGCTGCCGCCCGGCGTCCGGGACGTCGCGGGGCTGATGCGCCTGCTGGCTCAGCGCGGCGGCGACTGGGCCCGGGCCTTCGGCCAGCCCCGGCCGACGCTGCGCATCACCGTCAACAAGCGCGATGCCGACGCGTCCGCGCCGCTCCAGGCGGGCGACGAGGTGGCCTTCGTCGAGTCCATCACCCTCTGACGGGCCGCGCCGGACCTCGGCCTAACGACCATGGCGACTCTCCGCCCCGCATCATGAAACGCCGATTCGCCATGGCCGTTTCCCTCACCCCTGCCCTCTCCCGCTGGCGGGAGAGGGGGACGCGGCAACGCTTCGCGTTGTTTCACGTTAAAGATTGCCGACAGGATGCCGATACTTCTTTCGATATAGATATCTGCCTATCATTGCGGATCAAAACCCGGCGCACGGGATGCAAGGAGACGAGATGGACACGATGATCAACTGGTTCAGGCAGAGCATCCGCAACAAGCTGCTCATCATCACCGGCAGCGGCACCACCATGGTGCTGGCCGCGGCGCTGTTCGGCTTCTGGCAGGCCTGGAGCGAGCTCGCCGCCCTCGACAACGAGGCCGGCCTGCAGGGCATCCAGCTCGCCCTCGGGCTCATGGCGGTGGCGATCGTCGCCGCCTTCTTCTGGTTCCTCTGGTGGGTGCAGGCCCAGGTGGTCGTGCCCACCCGCCGGCTCGTGGCCGACCTGGGGCGCCTCGCCCAGGGGGACTTCACCACCCCCATCCTGGCCCAGAGCAGCGACGAGATGGGCCAGATCGCCCGGAGCGCAGAGCGCATCCGCACCGACCTGGGCCGCGTGGTCGCCGAGGTGATGCGCTCCACCCAGGAGGTGTCCGAGGCGGCCTCCGAGCTGTCCGACACGGCCGGCAGGATCGTCCAGGGCTCGCAGCAGCAGAGCGAATCGGCCGCGGCCACCGCCGCCGCGGTGGAGCAGATGACGGTGAGCATCGCCTCGGTGGCGGACAGCGCCGAGGAGGTGCACAGGCTCTCGGACAAGAGCGTGGAGGCCGCCCAGAACGGCAACGAGAAGGTCTCCGAGCTCATCGGCGAGATCGACCAGGTGGAGACCTCGATGCGCGAGATCGCCAACTCGGTGGGCGAGTTCGTGCGCAACATGGCGGTGATCAACAACATGACCAAGCAGGTGCGCGACATCGCCGACCAGACCAACCTGCTGGCGCTCAACGCCGCCATCGAGGCGGCCCGCGCCGGCGAGCAGGGCCGCGGCTTCGCCGTGGTGGCCGACGAGGTGAGGAAACTTGCCGAGAAGTCCGCCCAGGCCGCCGGCGAGATCGACACGGTCACCCGCTCGCTGAGCCAGCAGTCCGGGGAGGTGGAGAAGACCATCGAGCAGGGCAAGCAGTCGCTCGCCTCCAGCCTGGACTTCGTCGAGAACGTCGCCGTGGTCCTGGCCGAGGCCAACAGCTCCGCCATGCAGGCGAGCGAGGGCGTGGACAACATCAGCCAGTCGGTGCGCGAGCAGTCCAGCGCCAGCTCCCAGATCGCGGAGAACGTGGAGCGCATCGCGCAGATGGCCGAGGAGAACAACCTTGCCATCGACCGCACCTCCAACGAGACGCAGCGCCTGCGCGAGCTGGCCGCCCGACTGCAGTACGCCGTGCGCAACCTGAAGGCCTGAGCGGCCGCAGGGCCGCCCGGCAAGGCCGCCCCCGTGCGGCCTTGTGCCTTTTCAAGCCGCCCGCTTCACCTGCTTCTGGTAGAGGAACTCCAGCACCCGGCCGCGCAGGCGGTGGTAGTGCGGGTCCTCGGCGAGCCTGAGGCGGTCGCGCGGGCGCGGCAGGTCCACGCTCAGGACCTCGCCGATGGTCGCCGCCGGCCCGTTGGTCATCATCACGATGCGGTCGGAGAGCAGCACCGCCTCGTCCACGTCGTGGGTGACCATGAGCACGGTGGCCCGGGTCTCGGCCACGATCTTCATGAGCTCGTCCTGCAGGCCCGCCCGGGTGAGGGCGTCGAGCGCCCCGAAGGGCTCGTCCATGAGCAGCACCTGGGGCTCCATGGCGAGCGCGCGCGCGATGCCCACGCGCTGCTTCATGCCGCCGGAGATCTCGTGGGGGTGCTTGTGCGCCGCGTGGGCCAGCCCCACCAGCTCCAGGGCCGCCTGGGCGCGCGCCCTGAGCTGCCGCTTGCCCTCCCTGGCGCCGAACACCCGCTCCACGGCCAAGTGGACGTTGCCGAGGCAGCTCAGCCAGGGCAGCAGCGAGTGGTTCTGGAACACCACCGCGCGCTCCGGGCCCGGCCCGCGGATCTCCCGGTTGGCGAGGAGCAGCACCCCGGCGCTGGGCTCGAACAGCCCGGCCACCAGGTTCAGCAGGGTGGACTTGCCGCAGCCCGAGTGGCCGATCAGCGCGATGAACTCGCCCTGCGCCACGTCCAGGTTCACGCCGGTCAGGGCGACGAAGCGGCCCTGCTTGGTGTCGAACACCATCTCGGCGTTCTCGATTTGCAGGTAGTTGTGCATGGCTTTCTCCTTGAGGGAAACGGGAAACGGGAAACGGGAAACGGGAAAGCCAGGCTGTTGTTGCGTTTCCCCTGAGGCCGCAGGCCGAGTCCCGTTTCCCTTTTCCCGTAGTCACTCGTAATCAAACCGCCTCGCGATCAGCACCAGCGCCTGCTCCAGCAGCAGGCCGGTGAAGCCGACGATGAAGATGGCGATGAGGATGTGCTCGACGTTGAGGTTGTTCCATTCGTCCCAGACCCAGAAGCCCAGGCCGGTGCCGCCGGTGAGCATCTCGGCGGCCACGATCACCAGCCAGGCCACGCCGATGGAAAGCCGCACGCCGGTCATCAGGTGCGGCAGCACGGCGGGGAAGAGGATGCGGGTGAAGATCCGCCACTCCGACAGCTTGAGCACGCGCGCGACGTTCATGTAGTCCTGCGGCACGCGGGCGACGCCGGCGGCGGTGTTGAGCACGATGGGCCAGATGCTGGAGATGAAGATCACCCACAGCGAGGCGGGCTCGGTCTCCTTGAACACGTACAGGCCGATGGGCAGCCAGGCGAGCGGCGACACCGGGCGCAGGAGGCTGATGACGGGGGCGGCCATGCCCGACAGGAACTGGAAGCGCCCGATCATGAAGCCCAGCGGGATGCCGACCAGGGCCGCCAGGCCGAAGCCCGCGCCGACGCGGTAGAGCGAGTGCAGGATGTTCCAGCCTATGCCCTTGTCGTTGGGGCCGTTGTCGTAGAAGGGGGCGGCGAACAGGGCCTGGGCCGACTCCCAGGTCCTGGCCGGGCCCGGCAGCCCGCCCTCGCCGCCGCTGGCCGAGACGATCTGCCAGAGCAGCACGAACAGGGCGATGCCGATGACCGGCGGCAGGGCCTTCTTGAACAGGCTGCCCGCGCCCTCGATCCAGGCGCGGCCGCGCTGGGTCTGGAGGAAGGGGGACGGGCGCGGCCGGGCCGAGGGCTCGGCCGTTTCGATCTTGAGGGTGTCGGGCTGTTGCATGATGGATTCCAAACGGCCTTCGTCGACGGTCACTGCGCTCATGGCGGACTCCTTGGGGTTTTGTCATTCCCGCGCAAGCGGGAATCCAGTTGAATTTCTGGATTCCGGGTCAGTGGCGCTTCGCGCCACGCCCGGAATGACGGTTACGCCTTCACCTCGAAGCCGTCGGCGTAGGCCTTCGGGTTCTTGCCGTCCCAGACCACGCCGTCGATGAGCTTGGCGCTGCGCATCTCCGACTTGGGCACGGGCGTCTTGGCCAGGGCGGCGGCCTCCTTGTAGAGGGCGATCCGGTTGACCTTCCTGGCCACGGCCAGGTAGTCGGGGTGGTCCTTGAGCAGGCCCCAGCGCTTGTGCTGGGTCAGGAACCACATGCCGTCCGAGAGGTAGGGGAAGTTCACCTTGCCGTCGCCGTAGAACTTCATGTAGTTGGCGTCCTGCCACTTCCGGCCGATGCCGTTGTCGTACTGGCCGAGCATGCGGTCCTCGATCACGCCGAACTCGGTGTTCACGTAGGACTTGGCGGCGATGATGCGGGCCACCTCGGAGCGGTTGGCCATGGTGTCGATGTACTTCGAGGCGTCGAGCAGGGCGGCCACCATGGCGCGCGCGGTGTTGGGGTACTTCTGCACGAACTCCAGGGTGGTGCCCAGCACCTTCTCCGGGTGGTCGGCCCAGACGTCCTGGCTGGTGGCGGCGGTGAAGCCGATCCGGTCGTGGATGGCGCGGGCGTTCCAGGGCTCGCCCACGCAATAGCCGTCCATCTTGTCCACGCGCATGTTGGCCACCATCTGCGGCGGCGGCACGGTGATCACCTTCACGTCGCGGAAGGGGTCGATGCCGTAGGCGCCCATCCAGTAGTACAGCCACATGGCATGGGTGCCGGTGGGGAAGGTCTGGGCGAAGGTCCACTCCTTGGGCTCGGCCTTGACCAGCTTGGCCAGACCGGCGCCGTCGGTCGCGCCCTTGGCCTTGATCTGGTTGTTCAGCGTGATGCCCTGGCCGTTGTGGTTGATGTTCATGAGCACGGCCATGTCCTTCCGCGGCCCGCCGATGCCCAGTTGCAGGCCGTAGATCAGGCCGTAGAGCGCGTGCGAGGCGTCGAGCTCCCCGTTGGAGAGCTTGTCGCGCACGCCGGCCCAGGAGGCCTCCTTGCTGGGGGTGATCCGGATGCCGTACTTCCGGTCGTAGCCCTTCACGGCGGCGATGGCGACGCTGGCGCAGTCGGTGAGCGGGATGAAGCCGATCTTCACCTCGGTCTTCTCCGGCGCATCCGAGCCCGCGGCCCAGGCGCCGCTCCTCACCCCCGGCGGCACCAGGGCCATGAGGGCGGCGGCGGCCGAGAGCCCCGTCGCCTTCTTCATGAAATCGCGCTTGCCGGCGTCGAGGCACGCCGGGGCCCGGGTCTTGGTCTCCTGAGACATCGTCACGCTCCAGATGAAGGGGCGCCCGAGCGGCGCGGAGGCTCCGCGCGAAGGGACGCCGTTGTCCGACCGTGCCCCCGATGCCGGGGGCACGTGTTGCCACCTGACCGGAGCAGTTACCGTGCCAGTTGTGTCGGGCTGCCCGCAGTCCCCCTGCCTGCGCGGCGCCGTGCCGCTCGGCAAGCCGTCCGCGGCACGGCCCGTGCACGCCCGTGGTGCAGGGCGCACCCGATCGGTGAGCTTGACACCCCCCTTGGTGCGGGGCATGTTCCCCCGCCATGGGAGCCGATGCCGAAAACAGCAAACCCCAATTCAAGGCCGGCCTGATCGGAGGCGTGGGCCTGATCGTCTTCATCGCCGCCGCGATCTACGGCCACGCCAGCCTGCGCGCGGTGGTGGAGGGCACGGACGCGCGCAAGGCGGCGCGGGAGAACCTCCTCCGGGCCGAGAAGGTGCTGTCCCTGCTCAAGGACGTGGAGACCGGCCAGCGCGGCTACCTCCTCACCGGCCGGGCGTACTACCTGGAGCCCTACCAGGCGGCCCGCCGGGCCCTCGACCCGCAATACCGGGAGCTGCGCCAGGGCCTCGCCGCCCGGCCCGGGACCGGCGCCACCCTGCTGCGCCTGGACGGCATGATCGCGCACCGCCTGGCGCTGGCCGAACGCAACGTGGCGCTGCGCCGGGACCGGGGGCTGGAGGCCGCCCGCGTCTCCATCCTCAGCGACGAGGGCCTGCGGACCATGGACGCGATCCGCCTGGAGTTCGCGGCCCTGGAGCGGGCGCTGCGGCAGGAGATCGCCCGGCGCGAGATCGAGGTCGCGGCGCGTCAGCGCCGGGCCCAGCTGGCGGCCACGGCCCTGACCGCCCTGGGCGCCGCCCTCATCGCCCTGGCCTACGGCCTGCTGCTGCGCGAGCAGCGGCGGCGGCGGCGCGCCGAGCAGGCCCTGGCCGAGGCCGCGCTGCGCGAGTCGGAGGAGCGCTTCCACAAGGCCTTCCAGGCGAGCCCCGAGGCCATCCTCATCAGCCGCGTGGCCGACGGCCGCATCCTGGAGGCCAACGACAGCTTCTTCCGGCTCACCGGCCATGCCCCGGAGGAGACCCTGGGGCACACCACCGTCGAGCTGGGCCTATGGGCCGAGGCCGAGGCGCGCGAGGGCTTCTTCGAGCGGCTGCGGCAGGCGGGCTCCATCCGCGACCTGGAGGCGCGCTTTCGCACCCGCTCCGGCGAGACCCGCACCGGCCTCGTCTCCGCCGAGCTGCTGCCCATCGGCGAGGACCTCTGCCTCCTCACCCTGGCCCGCGACGTCACCGCGATCAGGCAGGCGGAGGCGGAGCTCGCCGAGTCCCGGGCCCGGCTCCTCGCCTTCGCCGCCGAACTCGACCGCGGCATCGAGGCCGAGCGCCGGCGCCTGGCGCGCGAGGTGCACGACCAGCTCGGCCAGATCTTCACCGCGCTCAAGATCGGCCTGCCCGCGGGCCGGCCCCCCAGGCTCGACCCGGCGGCCGTGCAGCAGCTGCTCGAAGAGGGCATCGCGGTGGCCCGCCGCATCGCCGCCGACCTGCGCCCGCCCATGCTCGACGACCTGGGCCTGGGCGCCGCCCTCGCCCACCACGCCCGGGCCGTGGCCGGGCAGGGCGGCCTCGCCTGCGAGGTCGAGGTGGCCGACGACGCCCGGCTCGACCCCGCGCAGGCCGACTCGCTCTTCCGCATCGCCCAGGAGGCGCTCACCAACGTGCTGCGCCATGCCCGCGCCGGGCGGGTGCGCATCGCGGGGGGCGCGGCCGACGGGCACTACCGGCTCACGATCGAGGACGACGGCGCGGGCTTCGACCCCGGGGCGGTGCGCCCCGGGGCGCTGGGCCTGCTGGGGCTGCACGAGCGGGCCCTGCTCGCCGGCGGCGAGTGCGCGGTCGAGAGCCCCGCCGAGGGGGGCGGCACGCGGGTGAGCGTGACCCTGCCCCTGGCCGGGGCGGCGGGCGGCTAAAAATCAGCCTCGCAGCCCGGATGCAGGCCGATAGGCCGCACTCCGGGACGAGGACCCGACCCTGCCCTCCCCGGATTGCGCTTCGCTTCATCCGGGCTGCTCTCTGCGGGGCCTGCCCCTCTACATCGGGGTGTGAAGCAATGCGGTCAGGGGGTTCATCTGCATGCATCTGCATCATCTGCGGATGCCAAGAAAGAGCCTCTTTCGAGATTCGAGTGGGCAACTCCGGTTCACGGGGTTGGCGTACTAGGGTGGGGGGAGGCCCCGCGCGACCCATCCCCTCCTATCCTTCAGGGTGCTCCCCTTGAAGGGGAGGGGACCCGAGAGCGGTGCGCATGTCTGCTTTACCCACTCGTTTTTCAAGAGAGCCGAAATACAGGAACCATCAGGGACAAACATGAGAGGGGCTAGCCGATGCAGATCCTGATCCTCGACGACCATCCCATCGTGCGCGCCGGGGTGCGCCAGCTCATCCTCGGGCGCTGGCCCGAGGCCCGGGTGCTGGAGGCGGGCAGCCTCGCCGAGGGCGAGGCGAGGGTGCGCTCGGAGCGCCCCGACGCCCTGGTGCTCGACCTCTCGCTCGGCAACGCCAGCGGCCTGGACGGGCTCGCGCGCCTGCATCGGCTCGCACCCGGGCTGCCGGTGCTGGTCCTGAGCATGCACTCGGAGGAGGCCTATGCCGCCCGCGCCCTGCAGCTGGGGGCGGCGGGCTACCTGACCAAGGCGAGGACGGAGGAGGAGCTCGTCGCCGCCCTGGAGCGGGTGCTCGCCGGCGGCCGCTACATCACCGCGAGCCTGGCCGAGCGCCTGGCCGGGCTGCTCGCCGGCGGCGAGCTCGAGCGCCTGCCGCACGAGGCGCTCTCCGCCCAGGAGCACCGGGTGCTCCTGGGGCTCGCCGCGGGCCGCAGCGTGGGCGAGCTCGCCGAGGCCATGCACCTGTCGGCGAAGACGGTGAGCACCTACCGCCGCCGCGTCCTGGACAAGCTCGGGCTCCAGAACAACGCGGAGCTCACCCGCTACTGCCTGACCCACGGCCTGATCCGGCTGTAGCGTGTAGGACAAGCGCCGACACGGAAATGCGGCCTTGTCCGATGCGATTCACCCGCCTCCGCCGATACGCCGCCGGCCCCAGGCAGCCGACATTGACGGCAACCCATGTCGGAGGCCCCATGAAGACCGTCATCGTCGAAGATTCCGCCCTGGTGGTGGCGAGCCTGAGGCAGCTGCTCCAGGCCCTGCCCGAGATCGAGGTCGCGGGCACGGCCGCCACCGAGGCGGCGGCGGTGGAGCTCATCCAGCGCATATCGCCCGACCTCGTGCTCCTGGACCTGGGGCTCGCGGCGGGCAGCGGCCTCAACGTGCTCGAGCGCATCCGCGCCGGCGGCAGCACCGCGCGGGTGCTGGTGGTGACCAACAACGCCTTCGAGGACTATCGCACCGCCTGCCTCGCGGCCGGCGCCCAGGGCTTCTTCGACAAGAGCCGCGACACCCAGGCGCTCTTCGACACCCTCGCCGCCTGGCTGCCGCCGGCGCCGGCCAACGAGGCGGGCCGGCTGCGTGCGCTGCGCCGGCTGAAGATCCTGGACACCCCGGCCGAGGAGGTCTTCGACGAGGTCACCCGCCTGGTGGCCGACCTCCTGGGGGTGCCCATCGCGCTCATCAGCCTGGTGGACGAGCGCCGCCAGTGGTTCAAGTCGCGGGTCGGCCTGCCGGTGCGCGAGACGCCGCGCGAGGTCGCCTTCTGCGCCCATACCATCTGCCAGGGGGAGCTCTTCGTGGTGGAGGACGCCGTCCAGGACCCGCGCTTCGCCGAAAACCCCCTGGTGCGCGGCGAGCCCCGCATCCGCTTCTATGCCGGCGCCCCCCTGGTGCTGCCGGGCGGCGAGGCCATCGGTTCGCTCTGCGCCATCGACCACGCGCCGCGGCGGCTCACCGAGGTGCAGCAAAGGCTCCTCGGCGTGCTGGCGCACAAGGTGGTGACCGAGCTGGAGCTCAGGCAGCGCGTCAGCGACCTGGAGGAGGAGGTGGAGCGGCGCCGGGCCGCCGAGGTGCACATCATGCACCTGGCCACCCGCGACCCGCTCACCGGGCTGCCCAACCGCGCCGCCCTCATGGACCGGCTCCGGCAGAGCATCAAGGCCGCGGCGCGCGACCGCCACCCGCTCGCCTTCATGTTCCTGGACCTCGACCGCTTCAAGCTGGTCAACGACTCGCTCGGCCACCACGTCGGCGACGCCCTGCTGCAGCAGGTGGGCGAGCGCCTCACCGCCGCCCTGCGCGACTCGGACACCGTGGCCCGGCTGGGCGGCGACGAGTTCGCCGTGATCCTGCCCAGGGTGGAGTCGGCGGCGCACGCCTGCGGCGTGGCCGCGAAGCTCATCGCCGCGGTGGGCGCCCCCATGGAGGCCTGGGGCCACGGCCTGCGGGCGGACTGCAGCATCGGCCTGGCGCTCTGGCCCGAGCACGGCGAGGAGTGCGAGGCGCTCATCCGCCACGCCGACCTCGCCATGTACCACGCCAAGCAGGGCGCGAGCCGCTACCAGGTCTACGCCCCGGAGATGAACGCGCGCGCGGTCGAGCGCCTGACCCTGCAGACGGACCTGCACCGGGCCCCGGAGGCGGGCGAGTTCACCCTGCACTACCAGCCCCAGCTCGGGGTGCTGGACGGGCGCCTGACCGGGGTGGAGGCCCTGGTGCGCTGGAACCACCCGCGCCTGGGCCTGGTGCCGCCCCTGCGCTTCATCCCGCTGGCCGAGGAGACCGGGCTGATCTGGGGGCTGGGCCGCCAGGTGCTCGATGCGGCCGTCGCCCAGATGGCGGCCTGGCGCGAGGCGGGCTGGGCGCCGCCCCGGGTGGCGGTCAACGTCTCGCCCGCGCAGCTGCGCCCGGAGTTCGCCGGCATCGTCCGCGCCGCCCTGGAGCGGCACGCCCTGCCCGCCGCCTGCCTGGAGCTGGAGATCACCGAGAGCGCGCTCACCTCGGACGGGCCCCAGGTGCTGGAGCTGCTCGACGAGCTCAAGCGCCTGGGGGTGGCCGTCGCGGTGGACGACTTCGGGGTGGGCTATTCCTCGCTCGCCCTGCTGCGCACCCTGCCGCTGACCACCCTCAAGATCGACCGCAGCTTCACCGAGGGGATCGCCGAGAACCGCCAGGACGCCACCATCGTCCAGTGCGTGATGAACATGGCCCACGGCCTGGGCCTGCGCGTGGTGGCCGAGGGTGTGGAGGACGAGGCGCAGCACGTGGCGCTGCGGGTCATGGGCTGCGACGACGCCCAGGGCTACCTCTACAGCCGCCCCCTGCCGCCCGAGGAGCTCCTGGCCTGGCAGGCCACGCCCCGGCCGTGAGCGCGCGCCGGGCCTCCCCTCGTCGAGGATGACCCCGGTCCGGCCCCTAACCCGGGGTCATGGCGACTCGCCATGTCCGCCAGGACACCCCTCGTCCGGCACCAGGCGCAGGCGCACCACGCCGTCTTCCACCCGCACCGGATAGCGCGCGGCGCAGCCCGCGTCGGGGGCGGCGGCGAGGCCGGTGTCGAGGGCGATCTTCCAGTCGTGCAGGGGGCAGGCCACCCGCTTGCCGTGGACGATGCCCTGGGAGAGCGGCCCGCCCTTGTGCGGGCACCGGTCGCGCAGGGCGAAGACCTCGTCGTCCACGGTGCGGAAGACGGCGATCGCGCCCTCGGCGGTGGCGATCACCCGGGCCCCCTGGCGGGGGATGTCTTCGAGCCGGCCGACCTGCAGCCAGGCATCGTTCATGGCGTTCATGTCTGTGTTCCTCCGGGATCAGGCGAGCGTGAGCATCGGGGTGAATTCGTGGGTCTCGGCCCCGTCGGCGCGGGCCTTCCAGGGGTCGACCTGGGCGGTCTGCTGCGAGGCGCGGAAGCGCTCGGCCAGCGCCCGGCGGCCCTCGGCGTCGGCGAGGATGCGCGCCTTCACGTAGCTCAAGCCCACGCGCTCGATCCAGGGCGCGCTGCGCTCCAGGTAGCGGGCCTCCTCGCGGTAGAGCTGGGTGAAGGCGGCGCAGTACTCCAGCACCTCCTCTTCCGTATCCACCTTGGCGAGCAGGTCGGTGACCCGCACCTTGATGCCGCCGTTGCCGCCCACGTGCAGTTCGTAGCCCGAGTCCACGCAGACCACGCCGAAGTCCTTGATGGTGGCCTCGGCGCAGTTGCGCGGGCAGCCGGAGACCGCGAGCTTGTACTTGTGCGGCATCCAGGAGCCCCAGGTCATGCGCTCCAGCTTGACCCCCAGGCCCGTGGAGTCCCGGGTGCCGAAGCGGCACCACCGGGCGCCCACGCAGGTCTTCACCGTGCGCAGGGCCTTGCCGTAGGCGTGGCCGGAGACGAAGCCCGCCTCGCTCAAGTCGCGCCACACGGCCGGCAGGTCCTCCTTCTTCACGCCGAAGAGGTCGATGCGCTGGCCGCCGGTGACCTTGACCTCGGGCACGCCGAACTTCTCGGCCACGTCGGCGATCGCGCGCAGCTCCTTCGGGTTGGTCAAGCCCCCCCACATGCGCGGCACCACGGAGAAGCTGCCGTCCTTCTGGATGTTGCCGTGGGCGCGTTCGTTGATGTAGCGCGACTGGGCGTCGTCCTGGTACTCATTGGGCCAGGCGCACAAGAGGTAGTAGTTGAGCGCCGGGCGGCACTTGTTGCAGCCGTCCGGGGTCTTCCACTCGAGGAAGCGCATCGCGTCCGGCAGGGCCTTGAGGCCCTGCTCCCGGATGGCGCGGCGCACCTCGTCGTGGCTGTGCTCGGTGCAGGCGCAGACGGGTTTCTTCGACGGCGCCTCGGAGTAGTCGCCGCCCGCGGTCATGGCCAGCAGCCCCTCCACGAGGCCCGTGCAGGAGCCGCAGGAGGCCGAGGCCTTGGTGTGCGCGCGCACCTCGTCCAGGGTGAAGAGCCTCTGCTCCCGGATGGCGCGGACGATGTCGCCCTTCTTCACCCCGTTGCAGCCGCAGATCTCGGTGGCGTCGGGCAGCGCGGCCAGGCGCGCCTTCTCGTCGCCGTGGCCGGAGTCGCCCAGGTGGTGGCGGCCGAAGAGCAATTTATCCCTGAAGTCGCGGATGGAGGTGCCGTCGCGCAGCAGCTCGAAATACCAGGTGCCCTCCAGGGTGTCGCCGTAGAGGCAGGCGCCCACCAGCCGGTCGTCCTTCACCACCAGTTTCTTGTACACGCCCGCGATGGGGTCGGAATAGACGATGGCCTCGCTGCCCTCGCCGCCGGTGAAGTCGCCGGCGGAGTAGAGGTCGATGCCCGTGACCTTGAGCTTGGTCGAGGTGACCGAGCCCGCGTAGCGCTTGAAGCCCTGAAGGGCCAGGTGGTTGGCCGCCACCCTGGCCTGCTCGAACAAGGGGGCCACCAGGCCGTAGGCCACGCCGCGGTGGCTCGCGCACTCGCCCACCGCGTAGATGCGCGGGTCGTAGGTCTGCAGGGTGTCGTTCACGACCACGCCGCGGTTGCAGTGCAGGCCGGCGGATTCGGCGAGCGCGACGTTGGGCCGGATGCCCACGGCCATGACCACCAGGTCGGCGGGGACTTCGCTGCCGTCGGTGAAGCGCACGGCGCCGACGCGGGGTTCGCTCCCCTCTCCCGCAAGCGGGAGAGGACCCTCACGGGCATGAAGGGCCGGGGGAGAGGGAATCCCAGACGCGACAGACACCCTCTCCCCAACCCCTCCCCCGCCTGCGGGGGAGGGGCTAGGCAGCAGCGCCGCGGTCTGCCGCTGGAGCAGGAACCTGAGCCCCTTGGCCTCCAGGTTCTGCTGCAGCAGGCGCGCGGCGGGCTCGTCCAGTTGCCGCTCCATGAGCCAGGGGGCGAGGTGCACCACGGTGACCTCCATGCCCCGCAGCTTCAGGCCGTTCGCCGCCTCCAGGCCGAGCAGCCCGCCGCCGATGACCACGGCGTGCCGGTAGCGGTCGGAGGCGTCGATCATGGCCTCGACGTCGGCGATGTCGCGGAAGCCGACCACGCCCGGGAGCTCCGCGCCGGGCACGGGCAGGATGAAGGGGTCGGAGCCGGTGGCGAGCAGCAGGCGGTCGTAGTCGGCGCGCGCGCCGTCGGCGGTCTCGACGCAGCGGCGCGCGCGGTCGATGCGCACCACGGGGCTGCCGGTCACCAGGCGGATGCCGTGCTCGGCATACCACTGCAGGGGGTTGAGCACGATCTCGTCCAGCGTCTGCTCGCCCGCCAGCACCGGCGAGAGCAGGATGCGGTTGTAGTTGGGGTGGGGCTCGGCCCCGATGACGGTGATCTCGTACAGCTCCGGGGCGATCCTCAGCAGCTCCTCCAGGGTCCGCATCCCGGCCATGCCGTTGCCCACCAGCACCAGCTTCATCTTGTCCACGCTCGACTCCTTCGAGGCCAAAAAAACGGCGTCCGCCGCCGAGGTAAAAAGGGCGGGCGCCTTGCCTCGGGAATAGCAATGGCCGTGCCATGAAGGGCATGGCGCGTGGAATCAGGGGGTTGCACAGGCGGCCGGGTCGCCGGCGAGCGGCCTGCGCACCAAACCGGGGCGGGCCGCCCCATGCCGGGGTGCCCTCAGGGGCCGGTGTAGACGCAGCCGGAGTCGGCCGTCTCCTGGATGACGATCTTGCTCAGGCCCGGCAGGGCGGGCTTGAGGCGGTCCCAGATCCAGACGGCGAGATGCTCGCTGGTGGGGTTCTCCAGGCCCTCGACCTCGTTGAGGCAGCGGTGGTCGAGGGCGGCGTGGACGGGCTGCCAAGCCGCCTTCACGTCCGCGAAGTCGAGCACCCAGCCGAGCCGGGGATCGAGCGGCCCGGCCACGTGCACCTCGACCCGGAAGGAGTGGCCGTGCAGCCGGGCGCAGGGGTGCTCGGCCGGCAGGTGCGGCAGCCGGCGCGCGGACTCGAGGTGGAAGACGTTGAAGATGTCCATGCCGCGATTGTACCGATCGGATGCCCCGGAACCCTAGGAGCCTGTCGGACTTGAAGAATCGAAGCGAAAACGGAGTTTTGGCGATTTCGCCGGGCAATAGTCGCACTATTGCCCAAGAAAGCGGCGAAATATGGACCGTTCCGCCGAATTTGCAGCCGATTTCCTTTAAGTCCGACAGGCTCCTAGCGAAGCGGCTTGGGCCGCGATGCCCAAGCTGACCATCCAATCGCGGCTGAAGCCGCTCCCACGTCTTTCCATCCCAGTGACGCCTCGGGCTGCACGGTCACCCGCTCGGCCTGCATGCGCTTGATCTCGGGGACGCAGGAGCCGCATTCGGTGCCGCATTTGAGCGCCGCCTGCAGCCCCGCGAGGTCGGCGCCCGCCGCGATGCGCGCGGTGATCTCCGCCTCCGAGACGTTAAGGCAGTTGCAGACGATGCGGCCGCGGCTCGCGCTGCCCGAGGGCGGCGCGGCCAGGGGGGCGAGCAGCCAGGGCCGCAGTGCGTCCACCTCCGCCCCGCCGGCGACGAGCTCCTTGAGCCAGTTCTGGGCCGCGGTCTCGCCGGCGAGGCGCACGCCGACGATGCGGCCGGCCTCCAGGCGGGCGCGCTTGGAGACGTTCTGGCTGGCGTCCCGGTAGCTCAGGCAGGCGAGCGGGTCGTCCAGCCCCGCCTCGCGGTCCAGTTCGGCGAGCCAGGCATCCGGGATGGGCCGGCCGTGGGCGGCGCGCAGCACCACCACCGGCCGGTCGCGGCCGTAGAGGCCCAGGCTCGCGTGGTCGAAGCGCGCGAGCCTGGGCCGCAGCCGCGCGGCGAGCTCGGCGTCGCCCCGGCGGTAGAGCACCAATTGGTGCGCCAGCGCCGCCGGCTCGACGGCCACGGCCGCGTGCTTGAGTTCCGGCTGCTTCGAGACGGGGTCGAGGGCAGACAGCGTCAGGGCATTGACCCCGAGTCCGGCGAGGCTGGCGCTGCCCCAGTGCATGGGGATCCAGGCCTGGCCGGGCGCCACGTCCTCGCTCGGCTCCGCGCGCAGCACCAGCTCGCCGCGCCGCGAGCGCACCCGCGCGAGCCCGCCGGCGGCGAGGCCGTGGCGCGCGAGGTCGGCGGGGTGGAGGCTGACGACGGGCTCCTCGACGTGGTTGCACAGGCGGGCCACCCTCCCCGTGCAGGCGAGGCTGTGCCAGTGGTCGCGCAGCCGCCCGGTGGACAGCCGCAGGGGGTAGCGGGGGCTGGTCGCCTCGGCGGTGGGCAGGTGGTCGGCGAGTTGGAAGCGGGCCCGCCCGCCGGGGGTGGGGAAGACGCCGTCGGCGTAGAGCCGCGTGCGGCCCGCCGACGCCCCCTCGGGCAGGGGCCACTGCTGCGGGCCTGCCTCTTCAAGCGTGGCGTAGGAGAGGCCGGTGATGTCGAGGTCGCGCCCGCGGGTGGTCTCGCGGTGCTCGTTCCAGATCGCCTCGGGGCTCGCGTAGGGGAAGAGCCGCTGCGCGTCCCGGCCGAGGCGCGCGCCCAGGCGCCGGGCGAAGTCCACGGCGATGGCCCAGTCGGCCCGGGCCTCCCCGGGCGGGGCGATGGCGGCCCGCTGGCGCGAGATGCGCCGCTCGGAGTTGGTCACCGTGCCGTCCTTCTCGCCCCAGGCGGCGGCGGGCAGGATGAGGTCGGCCCAGGCCGCGGTCTCGGTGTCGGGGTAGATGTCCTGCAGCACCACGAACTCGCAGGCCGCCAGGGCCTCGCGGACGGCCTGCTGGTCGGGCAGGGAGTGGGCGGGGTTGGTGCAGGCGATCCACAGGGCCCGGACCTCGCCCCGGCGCGCGGCCTCGAAGAGCTCCACCGCGGTGCGGCCTGCCCGCGCCGGCACGCCCTCCACCCCCCAGAGCCGCGCCACCTCGGCCCGGTCGCCGGGGTCGGCGAGGTCGCGGTGCGCGCTGAGCAGGTTGGCCATGGCGCCCACCTCGCGCCCGCCCATGGCGTTGGGCTGGCCGGTGAGCGAGAAGGGCCCGGCGCCGGGCCGGCCGATCCAGCCGGTGGCGAGGTGCAGGTTGATGAGCGCCGCGTTCTTGTCGGTGCCGTGGCAGGACTGGTTGAGCCCCTGGCAGTAGAGGGAGAGCGCCGGCCCCTCGGCGAACCAGCGCGCGGCGGCGACGATGTCCTCGGCCGGCACGCCGCAGTAGGCCGCCGTGTGCTCCGGCGAGCAGGCCGCGAGCGCCGGGCGCAGGGCGTCGAAGCCCTCCGTGTGCGCGGCGATGTAGTCCGCGTCGATGCGGCCCTCGCGCAGCATGACGTGGAGCATGGCGTTGAAGAGGGCGACGTCGCTGCCGGGGGCGATGGCGAGATGCAGGTCCGCCTCGCGCGCGGTGTCCGTCGTCCTGGGGTCGACCACCACGACCCTGAGCCGGGGGTTGGCCCGGCGCGCCGCCTCGATGCGCCGGTAGAGCACCGGGTGGGCATAGGCCGGGTTGGCGCCGGCGATGAAGAGGCAGCCGGCCTGGTCCACGTCCTCGTAGGCGCAGGGCGGCGCGTCCGCCCCCAGGGTGAGCTTGTAGCCGGCCGCCGCGCTGGACATGCACAGGCGCGAGTTGGTGTCGACGTTGTTGGTGCCGACGAGCCCCCTGGCCAGCTTGTTGAAGACGTAGTAGTCCTCGGTGAGGAGCTGGCCGGAGAGGTAGAAGCCCACGGCGTCCGGGCCGTGCGCGCGGATGACGGCGGCGAAGCGCTCGGCGGCGTGGTCCAGGGCCGCGCCCCAGCCGAGGCGCTCGCCCGGCCGCCCCCGCTCGGCGCGCCGCTCCGGATGCAGCAGCCGGCCCGGCGCCGCGGCGGCCAGGTGCAGGTTGGCGCCCTTGGTGCACAGCCGCCCGTGGTTGGCCGGGTGCGCGGGGTCGCCGCGCACGCCCAGGATGCGGGCCCCGTCGTGCTCGACGAGCACGCCGCAGCCGACGCCGCAGTAGGGACAGGTGGAACGGGTGGTCAGTTGGGCCATGACCAAGGCTCTAGCAATGCCCATGCCAGGCCGCGGGCCGCGGATTCGGCCGTATCGCGGCGGGAGGACGCACCGGGGTGGCGCAGGCGCGCACGCCCGCGGTGCGCATGCCGGAAACGAAAAAGCCGGGCGGCGCCCGGCTTCTTCGGCTCGGGAGGGCGAGGCTCAGCCCTTCTTGCCCTCCTCCACCATGCGGTGGATGACGGGCTCGAGGATGATCTCCATGGCGAAGCCCATCTTGCCGCCGGGCACGACGAAGTTGTTGCGCCGGGACATGAAGGAGCCGTCGATCATCGAGAGCAGGTAGGGGAAGTCGACCCCCTTGGGATCGGCGAAGCGGATCACCACGAAGCTCTCGTCCGGGGTGGGGATGTCGCGGGCGATGAAGGGGTTGGAGGTGTCCACCGTCGGCACGCGCTGGAAGTTGATGTGGGTGCGCGAGAACTGCGGCGTGATGTAGTTCACGTAGTCGGGCATGCGGCGCAGGATGGTGTCGACGATGGCCTCGGCGGAGTAGCCCCGCTCGGCGGCGTCGCGGTGGATCTTCTGGATCCACTCCAGGTTCACCACGGGCACCACCCCGATGGCGAGGTCCACGTACTGGGCCATGTCCACCTTGTCGGTGACCACCAGGCCGTGCAGGCCCTCGTAGAACAGCAGGTCGGTGTTGGCGGGGACGTCCTCCCAGGGGGTGAACTCGCCCGGCTTCAGGTTGGTGCCCAGGCGCTTGTTGTGGTCGGCGGCCTCTTCGTCGCTGTGGATGTAGTAGCGTTTCTTGCCGGTGCCGGTCTCGCCGTAGGTCTTGAACAGGTTGGCCAGGGCGGCGAAGTCGTTGGCCTCGGGGCCGAAGTGGGAGAAGTGCTTGTCGCCGGCGGCCTCGGCCTTCTTCATGGCCTCCTTGAATTCCACGCGCCCCAGGCTGTGGAAGCTGTCGCCCTCGATGACGGCCGCGGCGAGCTTCTCGCGGCTGAAGATGTGCTCGAAGGCGCGCTTGACGGTGGTGGTGCCGGCGCCGGACGAGCCGGTCACGACCACGACGGGGTGTTTCTTGGACATGTCGCTTCTCCAGACTGCGGGATGTGGGAACCTCAGAACCGGCGCAGTATAAACGGGCCCCCGCCCGCCTGTCACCCGGCCGGCCGGGTATAATCGGCGGCTTCTTCAAGCCCATCCCGACCCGAATCCCGCACCATGGACGCCCATTACCGCCCGGAGATCATCGAGCCCGAAGCCCAGCAGCACTGGGAGGAAAAAGAGGCCTTCCGCGCCGTCGAGGATCCGGCCCGGCCCAAGTACTACTGCCTGTCCATGTTCCCCTACCCCTCGGGCAAGCTGCACATGGGCCACGTGCGCAACTACACCATCGGCGACGTGCTCGCCCGCTACCACCGCATGCAGGGCTACAACGTGCTGCAGCCCATGGGCTGGGACGCCTTCGGCCTGCCCGCCGAGAACGCCGCGATCCAGAACAACGTGGCGCCGGCGGCCTGGACCTACGCCAACATCGACTACATGCGCGGCCAGCTGAAGCGCCTGGGGCTCGCCATCGACTGGTCGCGGGAGCTCGCCACCTGCCGGCCCGACTACTACCGCTGGGAGCAGTGGCTGTTCGTCAAGCTCTTCGAGAAGGGCCTCGTCTACAAGAAGATGGCCACGGTGAACTGGGACCCGGTGGACCACACCGTGCTCGCCAACGAGCAGGTCATCGACGGGCGCGGCTGGCGGAGCGGCGCCCTGGTCGAGAAGCGCGACATCCCCATGTACTTCTTCCGCATCACCGACTACGCGGAGGAGCTGCTCGCCGAGCTCGACCGCCTGCCCGGCTGGCCCGAGCGGGTGAAGACCATGCAGAGGAACTGGATCGGCAAGAGCTTCGGCGTCGAGATCCACTTCCCGTTGAATCCGGGGCCGCAGGCCGCGGCGTCCCCCTCAGGGGGAGGGCAAGGGGAGAGGGTCAGCGGCGCCCGTGAAGTCCTCAAGGTCTTCACCACCCGGGCCGACACCCTCTTCGGCGTCACCTACGTCGCCGTGGCCGCCGAGCACCCCCTGGCCCGGCAGGCCGCCGCGGACGACCCCGCGCTTGCCGCCTTCATCCACGAGTGCAGGCAGGGCAGCGTCGCCGAGGCCGATCTCGCGACCATGGAGAAGAAGGGCATGGACACGGGCCTCAAGGTCCGCCACCCCTTCACCGGCGAGGCCTTGCCGGTGTGGGTGGCCAACTACGTGCTCATGGGCTACGGCGAGGGCGCCGTGATGGCCGTGCCCGCCCACGACGAGCGCGACTTCGCCTTCGCGCAGAAATACGGCCTGCCCATCAGGCCGGTGATCCGCCCCGTTGATAGGGAAACGGGAAACGAGAAACGGGAAACGCAATCCAACGCGACGCCCTCCGCGTTTCCCATTTCTCGTTTCCCATTTCCCGACCTGCCCTACACCGAGCCCGGCGTGCTCTTCGACTCCGGCGACTTCAGCGGGCGCGAGAGCCAGGACGCCATCGAGAAGATCGCCCTGGTGTTGAAGAACCTGGGCCTCGGCGACCGGCGCACGACGTACCGGCTGCGCGACTGGGGCATCTCCCGCCAGCGCTACTGGGGCTGCCCCATCCCCATCATCCACTGCCCCGCCTGCGGCGACGTGCCCGTGCCCGAGGCAGAGCTGCCGGTGGTGCTGCCCGAGGACGTGGTGATCGACGTGGGCTCGCCCCTGAAGCGGATGCCCGAGTGGTCGCGCTGCACCTGCCCCAAGTGCGGTGGCGCGGCCGAGCGCGAGACCGACACCATGGACACCTTCGTCGAGTCGTCCTGGTACTACGCCCGCTACGCCTGCCCGGACAACGACGAGGCCATGCTCGACGCGCGCGCCCGGTACTGGCTGCCCGTGGACCAGTACATCGGCGGCATCGAGCACGCCATCCTGCACCTGCTCTATGCGCGCTTCTTCCACAAGCTCATGCGCGACGTGGGGCTGTTCGGGGAGGGGGCGAACGCTGCGCTGCGCGCGCCCAAGGCGATGGACGAACCCTTCGCCAACCTGCTCACCCAGGGCATGGTGGTGGCCGAGACCTATTATCGTGAGCAGGCGGACGGCAAGAGGCAGTGGCTCAACCCCGCCGAGGTGGAGGTGGAAAGGAACGAGAAGGGCCACGTCGTCGCCGCCCGGTTCAAGGCCGACGGCCAGCCCGTGGTCATCGGCGGCATCGAGAAGATGTCCAAGTCCAAGAACAACGGCGTCGACCCCCAGGCCCTCATCGACCGCTACGGCGCCGACACGGCGCGGCTGTTCATGATGTTCGCCGCCCCGCCCGAGCAGTCCCTGGAGTGGAGCGACGCCGGGGTGGAGGGCGCGCACCGCTTCCTGCGCCGGCTCTGGAAGGCGGTCCACGAGCACGTGCAGGCCGGCGAGGTGGGCGCCTACTCCGGCGGAGAACTCGGTCCGGCCCTGCAGGACCTGCGGCGCCAGCTGCACCAGACCATCCAGAAGGTCAGCGACGACGTCGAGCGGCGCCAGCAGTTCAACACCGCCATCGCCGCGGTCATGGAGCTGATGAACGCCCTGGCCAAGGTCGAGGGCGAGGACCCGCTCACCCGCAGCGTCCGCCAGGAGGCCCTGGAGGCCGTGGTGCTCATGCTCGCGCCCATCGTGCCCCACATCTGCCGCACGCTCATCCAGGCGCTCAGGCCCGGCGCCTGCCTCATGGGCGCGGCCTGGCCCGCGGCCGACGCCGCCGCCCTGGTGCGCGACGAGATCGAGCTCATGCTGCAGGTCAACGGCAAGCTGCGCGGCAAGCTCAGGGTGGCGGCGGATGCGGCCCGCGAGGCCATCGAGCAGGCGGCGCTCGCCAGCGCCGAGGCCCAGAGGCACATGGAAGGCCGGCCGGCCAAGAAGGTGGTGGTGGTGCCCGGCCGCCTGGTCAACATCGTGGCGTGAGGAGCGGAAATGGGGACGGGGAACTGGAAAGCGGGAAGCGGGGAGTGGGGAAGCGGCCGGGCTCATCCAGCCCCCGCTTCCCGCTTCCCACTTCCCGCTTCCCGCATCTGGCTGGTCTTCCTGGCCGCGCTCGTCCTGCTCGCCGGCTGCGGCTTCCACCTCCGGGGCCAGGCGGACCTGCCCTTCGCGTCGGCCTATGTCGAGGCCCCCGAGACGCCCCTCGCCACCCAGCTCAGGCGCAGCCTCAGGGCCGCGGGCCGGACGCTGACCGAGCGGCCCGAGGACGCCCAGGTGGTGATCCGCCTCACCGACGCCAGCCGCCACAAGAGCATCCTCTCCCTCTCCGGCGGCGGCCGGGTCAGGGAATACCGCCTGGAATACCGGGTGGGCATGAGCGTCCTCGCCCCGGACGGCCGGGTGCTGCTGCCGCCCTCGGACACCCACCTGGTGCGCGACTACACCTACGACGAAAGCCGCGCCCTGGCCAAGGAGCAGGAGGAGATCGCCCTCTTCCAGAGCATGGAGCAGGACGCCCTGCGCGCCATGCTGATCCGGCTGCGCTTCGTGCAACTCCAAGGGGGAGTGGGAAGTGGGAGGTAGGGAGTGGGGAGACTGCCTGGGCCTGGCCGCGGGGCCTCGCCCATTTCCTGCTCCCCGCCCCCCACTCCCCGCCACCGATCCATGCGCCTGAAGCCCGAGCAGCTCGCCGCCGCCCTCAAGAAGGGCCCCGCCCCCGTCTACGTGGTGAGCGGCGACGAGCCGCTGCTGGTCGACGAGGCGGCCGCCCAGATCCGCGAGGCCCTGCGCGGGCAGGGCGTGGGCGAGCGCCGGGCCTTCGAGGCCGGCGCCGGCTTCGGCTGGGCCGAATGGCTGGCGGGCTTCGATTCGCTGTCGCTCTTCGCCGAGCGCCGCCTGGTGGAGCTGCGCCTGCCCACGGGCAAGCCTGGCGTCGAGGGCGGCAAGGCCCTGGAGGCCTGGTGCGCCAACCCGCCGGCGGAGACCTTCCTCCTGGTGCTGCTGCCGCGGCTCGACCGCGCCGGCCAGAGCGCGAAATGGTTCGCGGCCCTGGAGCGTGCGGGCGCCGTGGTCACGCCCTACCCGCCCGGCCTGGAGCAGCTCCCGGCCTGGATCGGCGAGCGCCTCGCCCGCCACGGCCTCAAGGCCGACCGGGAGACCCTGGCCTGGCTCGCCGCGCGGGTGGAGGGCAACCTGCTCGCCGCCCACCAGGAGATCGAGAAGCTCGCCCTGCTGCTGCCCCCGGGGCCCGTGGGCCTGGCGCAGGCGCGCGAGGCGGTCACCGACGTGGCGCGCTATGATGTGGGCGACCTCGCCGAGGCCCTGCTCCGGCAGGACCCGGTGCGCTACTGCCGCATCCTCGACGGCCTGCGCGCCGAGGGCGAGGGCGCGCCGCTGGTGCTCTGGGTGCTGGCCAACGAGATCCGCACCCTCTACCGCCTGGCCGCCGGCCTCGCCCGCGGCGAAACGCTCGCCGCCCTCTATGGTCAGATGCGTATCTGGGAAAGCCGCCAGGCGCAGCTCGGCCGGGCCCTGAAGCGCCTGACGCTGGCGCAGCTCGCCCGGGCGCTCGGGCAGGCGGCCCGGGCCGACCGCGCCGCCAAGGGCCTGGCGCGCGAGGACGCCTGGGAGCTGATGAGACAGACGGGGCTCGGGCTGATGGGCCCAGCCCGTGCCACCATTAACCGCCCCCTGTAGGAGCGGCTTCGGCCGCGATCACTTCGCGCCTGAAGGCTCCTACAGCGCAGGGCAACCCTGGCAACGAGGTACATGAATGGACGTGAAGACCTACATGCAGACCGTCGGCCGCCAGGCGCGCGAGGCCTCGCGCGCCGTGGCCCGCGCCGACACCGACCAGAAGGACCGCGCCCTGCTCGCCATGGCCGAGGCGATCGAGCGCGACGCCGCCCGGCTGCTCGCGGCCAACGCGCGGGACATGGAGGCGGCCCGCGCCGCCGGGCTGGATGCCGCCCTGCTCGACCGCCTGGCGCTGACCGCGAAGACCATCGCCGGCATGGCCGAGGGCCTGCGCCAGATCGCCGCGCTGCCCGACCCCGTGGGCGAGATCGCTGACCTGAAGTACCGCCCTTCCGGCATCCAGGTGGGCAAGATGCGCGTGCCCCTGGGGGTGATCGGCATCATCTACGAGGCGCGGCCCAACGTCACCGCCGACGCCGCCGGGCTGTGCCTGAAGAGCGGCAACGCCGCCATCCTGCGCGGCGGCTCCGAGGCCATCCACTCCAACCAGGCCGTGGCCGCCTGCGTCAAGGAGGGCCTCGCCGCGGCGGGGCTGCCCGAGGCCGCGGTGCAGGTCATCGAGACCACCGACCGCGCCGCCGTGGGCGAACTCATCACCATGAAGGACTACGTGGACGTCATCGTGCCGCGCGGCGGCAAGGGCCTCATCGAGCGCATCACCGGCGAGGCGCGGGTACCCGTGATCAAGCACCTGCACGGCAACTGCCACGTCTACGTCGACGACCGGGCGGACCTGGCCAAGGCGGTCAAGATCGTCGAGAACGCCAAGACCCAGCGGCTGGGCACCTGCAACACCACCGAGTCGCTGCTCGTGGCCCGGGGCGTGGCCGGGCAGGCGCTGCCCGGGCTCGGCCGCATGCTCGCCGGCCACGGCGTCGAGATGCGCGGCTGCGCCGAGGCGCTCGCCATCCTGCGCGCCGCGGCCATCGTAGACGCCAGGCTCGTCGAGGCCACCGAGGCCGACTGGTACGAGGAGTTCCTCGCCCCCATCCTCGCCATCAAGGTGGTGGACGGGCTCGACGCCGCCATCGTCCACATCAACACCCACGGCTCGCAGCACACCGACGCCATCGTCACCGAGGACTACGGCCGCGCGCGGCGCTTCCTGCGCGAGGTGGACTCGGCGAGCGTCATGGTCAACGCCTCCACCCGCTTCGCCGACGGCTTCGAGTATGGCCTGGGTGCTGAGATCGGCATCTCCACCGACAAGATCCACGCTCGCGGCCCCGTCGGCCTGGAGGGCCTGACCAGCCAGAAGTGGATCGTGCTCGGCGACGGCCACGTGCGGGGCTGAACCATGGAGACCCCGAGATCCGCCCCCTGGATCGCCGCGGCCGCCCTCATCGCCCTGCTGGCCGGCTGCGCCTACACCACCCCCATCCGGGACATCGTCGAGCACCCGCGCGACCATGTCGACAAGCAGGTCACGGTGGAGGGCGAGGTGAAGGAGGTCTTCGGCCTGCTGGTGGTGCGCTGGTACACCCTCGACGACGGCAGCGGCGAGATCGGCGTGGTCACCGAGCGGCCCCTGCCCCGGCGCGGCGAGCGCATCCGCGTCACCGGCACGGTGCGCGAGGCATACGCCCTGGGCGAGCGCAGCGCGGTCGTGCTGGTCGAGGAGGCCCCGGCGCGGGCGCCCAGGCCATGACCCGGGACATCCATGCCTGAGCGGGCCGTCGGCCTCCTGGGCGGCACCTTCGACCCCATCCACCTGGGCCACCTGCGCATCGCCGAGGAGGTGGCCGAGGCGCTGGGCATCAATGCGGTGCGCATCCTGCCCACCGGCACCCCGCCCCACCGCAGGGCGCCCGGGGCGCCGGCCGAGGCGCGGCTCGCCATGACCCGGCTCGCCATCGCCGGCAACCCGCGCTTCGTCCTGGACGAGCACGAGATCCACAAGACCGAGCCCTGCTACATGGTCGACACCCTCGAGGCCCTGCGCCGCGAGCTGGGTCCGGCACAGCCCCTGGTCCTCATCGTCGGCGGCGACGCCTTCCTGGGCCTGGACAGCTGGCACGACTGGCGGCGGCTCCTCGATTTCGCCCACATCGCCGTGGCCCACCGCCCCGGCTACGAGACGGCCCGCGGCTCGGCCGAGCTGCGGGCGGAACTGCAGGCCCGGAAGACGGACCAAGCGCAGGACTTGCAAACGGCCCCCGCCGGCCGCATCTACCTCCTCGCCGTCACGCAACTGGACATCTCCGCCAGCGACATCCGCGCCCGCCGCCACACAGGCCGCAGCCTCCGCTACCTGGTGCCCGAGTCGGTGCACGACTTCATCCTTCAACATCGTCTCTACAGTTAGTCTATGGACAGCAAAGCCAAGCTCACCCCCGAAGCCAACAACCTCGAAGCCATCGTCAAGATCGCCGTCGACGCCCTGGAAGACATCAAGGGCAAGGACATCGTGGTCATGGACGTCGCCCACCTCTCCCCGCTCTTCGAGCGCATGATCATCGCCAGCGGCGACTCCAGCCGCCAGGTGAAGGCCCTGGCCGACAACGTCCGCGAGAAGCTCAAGGAGGCCGGCGTGCACCTCATCGGCACCGAGGGCGGCCAGGGCTCGGACTGGGTCCTGGTCGACGCGGGCCGGATCATCGTCCACGTGATGCACCCCACGGTGCGGGCCTACTACAACCTGGAGGAGCTCTGGGGCGCGGCGCAGAAGGCGCGCGCGGCCTCGGCCTGAGCAATGGCATTCCCTCTCCCCTTCGGGGAGAGGGTTAGGGTGAGGGGGAATATTCCGGCGCCAGCCGGAATTCAGACGTAAGCGGTTTGCTTAGCGCCGTAGGCGAGGCGGCTCAGAGGGGAGGACAACCCCTCCCAGCATCTGCTTATGCAATATGCGCTCTATTGAACCAAGGCACGATGCTTTCTCGATGTATCCTCTCGTAGCAGCCTGCACGGGGATTTCGGCGGAAGGGTGGCGTGCTTTCTTTGGTGGCCAACGCCGCGCGCGGCCTGCTGGAGGCGTGGACCTTCCTGCCGACATCGGACCGGAAGTATCTCGAACGTCAGCGGAGGGGGATGCTGCTTTATGGGAGGCAGTAAGGAGATGGGGCCCTCACTCCCAACGCGCTGGGCGGGCGGGATTTTGGCACTCTCGGGGCGCGTCCCAGTACCTGATCCCAGCCCCAATCATAGGAGAGAAGCGTGGCCGGCTCAAGCCTGAGGCTCGACATCAAGATCAACCAGCGCGAGATCACCGACGCCCTGCGCCGTCTGGCCGAGGCCAGCGGCGATATGGAGGCGGCCTTCGGCGACATCGGCGAGGCCCTGCTCAACAGCCATCAGGAGCGCTTCGAGCGCCAGGAATCACCGGACGGCGCGCGCTGGGAGCCGCTCAGCCCCAGGTATCTGGAGCGCAAGAAGAAAAACCGCGACAAGATACTGATCCTGGAAGGCGACCTGCGCGACCTGTTGCGCTACCAGGCATCGGCCGACGGCCTGGAGCTCGGCACCGATCGCATCTACGGTGCCACACACCAGCTCGGCGATGACCGCAGGAATATCCCTGAGCGTCCGTTTCTTGGGTTGTCAGACGAGGACCAGCAGACCGTGCTTGAGATACTGAATGATCACCTCATGAGGGCGATCTGCAGATAGGGTTATTCTGGCTCACGCGTTATTTCTGTTGTCGCAAGTCGTTTTTATTTTCACCATCCCGTTACCTCCCTTTATTTCCCCTCCCATCCCATTTATCTCATCCATCCCCTTGGAATTATCTCACCCCCCTTCAGGCGTGCTTTCTTTGGTTACTTTCTTTGCACGAGCAAAGAAAGTAACTGGACACTACCCACCCCCGGCCTACCGCGCTTGCCAGCACCACCTCTGCACGCATAACCACCACCCCAACAAGCGCCACAGAAAGATTGCTTCGCTCCGTTTATCCTCGCGGAGCGGGGGGCTCGCAATGACAGCAGAGCCCCCCAGAAACAACAAACCCCGCACTCGGCGGGGCTCGTCGATCCAGGGAAGAGCGTCCGCTTACCAGACCCCTAGGTACTCCATGATCCCCTTGGCCGCCTCGCGGCCCTCGAACACGGCGGTGACCACGAGGTCGGAGCCGCGCACCATGTCGCCGCCGGCGAAGACCTTCTCGTTGGCGGTCTGGTAGGCGTGCCTGCCGCCGCGGGCGACGACGCGGCCGGCCGGGTCGGTGGCGATGCCGAAGTCGGCGAACCAGGGCTGGGGGTTGGGGCGGAAGCCGAAGGCCACAAGGACGCGGTCGCAGGGGACGATCTCCTCGCTGCCTTCCACCACCACGGGGGTGCGGCGGCCGCGGGCGTCGGGTTCACCCAGTTTCGTGGTGACGAGCTTGATGCCCTCGACGCGGCCGTTGCCGACGATCTCCACGGGCTGGCGGTTCCACAGGAAGGCCACGCCCTCCTCCTTGGCGTTGGCCACCTCGCGCCGGCTTCCGGGCATGTTGGCCTCGTCGCGGCGGTAGGCGCAGGTGACGCTGGCGGCGCCCTGGCGGATGGCGGTGCGGTTGCAGTCCATGGCGGTATCGCCGCCGCCCAGGACCACGACGCGCAGGCCCTTCATGTCGTGGAATTCCTCGCCCGGCTTCAGCAGGCCCATGCACTGCTTCACGTTGGAGATGAGGAAGGGCAGCGCGGGTAGGACGCCGGGGAGGTCCTCGCCGGGGATGCCGGCCTGCATGTAGGTGTAGGTGCCCATGCCCAGGAAGACGGCGTCGTACTCGTCCATCAGGCCCTGCATGCTGACGTCGCGGCCGACCTCGCAGTTGAGGCGGAACTCGATGCCCATGCCCTCGAAGATCTCGCGGCGGCGCACCATGACGCCCTTTTCCATCTTGAACTCGGGGATGCCGAAGGTGAGCAGCCCGCCGATCTCCTCGTTGCGGTCGTAGACCACGGCCTTGACCCCGTTCCTCGCCAGCACGTCGGCGCAGCCGAGGCCCGCCGGTCCGGCCCCGATCACCGCCACGCGCTTGCCGGTGGGGGTGACCGCGCTCATGTCGGGGCGCCAGCCCTGGGCGAAGGCGGTCTCGGAGATGTAGCGCTCGACGGCGCCGATGGTCACCGCGCCGAAGCCCGCGTTCAGGGTGCAGGCCCCCTCGCAGAGCCGGTCCTGGGGGCAGACGCGGCCGCAGACCTCGGGCAGGGAGTTGGTCTGGTGCGACAGCTCCGCCGCCTCGAAGATGCGCCCTTCGTCGATGAGCTTGAGCCAGTTGGGGATGTAGTTGTGCACCGGGCACTTCCACTCGCAGTAGGGGTTGCCGCAGGCGAGGCAGCGGCCGGCCTGCTCGCGCGCCTGGGCCGCGTCCATCTGGGCGTAGATCTCCTTGAACTCGAGCTTGCGGACCTCGGCCGGGGTCTTGTCGCCGTCGCGGCGGGGGATGTTCAGGAATTGGAAGACGTCGGACATCGCTTGACCTGTGGATAATTAGGCATAGATAAGGCGCTGGCCCTTCGGCTCGGGCACCGGATCGCCGAATTCGCGCGCGGCATCGATCCAGAGCCGAATGGCTTCGTTGATGCTGTGCAGGGCGGCCTCCTGGCTGTCGCCATGCGCCATGCAGCCGGGCAACTCGGGCACCTCGGCGATGAAGACCTGATCCTCATCGCTCCAATACAGAATGATCTCGTACTTATACATCCGACACCTCCTGCCGGCGATAACGGAGCAATAGCAGGCGCACCTGCTTCACCTGATAGGGCTTCGTCCCGCTGCAGGTTGATCTTCTCCACCAGGCCCGCCTTGCGGTACACGTGATGACTGCCGCGCACTCGCTCCTCGAAGCCGAGGCGCAACAGAAGCTGCCGCAACTCGTCGGATCCGATGTGGGCATCGGACCGGCCGAGCAGTATCTGCTCCAGCAGCTTGGCATATTTGCCCATCGGCCGCTCAATCCTTGAGCAGGCTGTCCAGGGTCAGCGCCTTGGGCTTCACCAGCCAGAAGCGGTTCACCGCGTCGCCGAGGTTCTCCAGCATCCAGCGCGCGCGCGCGCTGCCGGTGTGGAGCAGGTGCCGCTCCAGGCGGGCCTTGAGGTAGGCCCGGAACTCGCCGGCCGGCTCGTCGTTGATGCGGTTGATGTCCACCAGCTCGTTGTTGTAGCGGCTGGGCAGACGGTCGTGCTCGTCGTAGACCAGGGCGAAGCCGCCGGTCATGCCGGCGCCGAGGTTGAGGCCGGTGTCGCCCAGCACCACGATGGAGCCGCCGGTCATGTACTCGCAGCAGTGGTCCCCCGTGCCTTCGACCACGGCGTGGGCCCCGGAGTTGCGCACGCCGAAGCGCTCCCCGGCCGTGCCCGCGGCGTAGAGCTCGCCGCCGGTGGCGCCGTAGAGGCAGGTGTTGCCGACGATGCTGGCGCGGTGCGACTCGAAGGCCGAGCCCTTGGGCGGGTAGACGACGAGCCGCCCGCCGGCCATGCCCTTGCCGACGTAGTCGTTGGCGTCGCCCTCGAGCTCGAGGGTGAGGCCCCGGTGGTTCCAGACGCCGTAGCTCTGGCCGGCCGAGCCGGTGAGCTTGATGTGCAGGCAGTCGTCGGGCAGGCCCTCGGCGCCGTGCGCCTTGGCGATCTCGCCGGAGAGCCGGGCGCCGATGGAGCGGTGGACGTTGCGCACCGCGTATGCCAGGCGCTGCGGGCGCTTCGCCCGGATGCCCCCGAGGGCGTCGGCGACCATCTGCTCGGCGAGCTCGCCCTTGTCGAAGGAGGGGTTGGATTTTTCCATGCAATAGCGCGGCTCGGTCTCGGGGATGCTGCCCTGGGAGAGCAGCAGATCGAGCTTGAGCCTGTGCTGCCTGTCGGTCTCGCCCTCCAGGAGGTCGAGCAGGTCGGTGCGGCCGATCAGGTCCTCGAATTTCCTGATGCCGAGCCTGGCCATCCACTCGCGGGTCTCGCGCGCGACGAAGCTGAAGTAGTTCACCACCATCTCGGGCAGGCCGATGAAGTGCTTGCGGCGCAGGGTCTCGTCCTGGGTGGCCACGCCCGTGGCGCAGTTGTTCAGGTGGCAGATGCGCAGGTACTTGCAGCCCAGGGCGACCATGGGGCCGGTGCCGAAGCCGAAGGACTCGGCCCCCATGATCGCGGCCTTGATGACGTCCAGCCCGGTCTTGAGGCCGCCGTCGGCCTGCACCCGCACCCGGCCCCTGAGGCCGTTGGCGCGCAGCACCTGCTGGGCCTCGGACACGCCCAGCTCCCAGGGGGTGCCGGCGTACTTCACGCTGGTCAGGGGCGAGGCGCCGGTGCCGCCGTCGTAGCCGGAGATGGTGATGAGGTCCGCATAGGCCTTGGCCACGCCCGCGGCGATGGTCCCCACGCCGGGCTCGGCCACGAGCTTGACGGAGACGAGGGCGTCGGGGTTGACCTGCTTCAGGTCGAAGATCAGCTGGGCCAAATCCTCGATCGAATAGATGTCGTGGTGCGGCGGCGGCGAGATCAGGGAGATGCCGGGCTTGGTGCAGCGCAGGCGGGCGATGAGCTCGGAGACCTTGCCGCCGGGCAGCTGGCCGCCCTCGCCGGGTTTGGCGCCCTGGGCGATCTTGATCTGCAGCACCTCGGCGTTGACCAGGTAGTGCGGGGTCACGCCGAAGCGGCCGGAGGCCACCTGCTTGATCTTGGACATCTTGAGCGTGCCGTAGCGGGCCGGGTCCTCGCCGCCCTCGCCGGAGTTGGAGCGGCCGCCGATGCGGTTCATGCCCTCGGCCAGGGCCTCGTGGGCTTCCGGAGAAAGCGCGCCGAGCGACATGCCGGCCGAGTCGAAGCGCTTCAAAATCGCCTCGAGCGGCTCGACCTCGTCGACGGCGATGGGGCTCGCCGCCTCCTTCAGGCGCATCAGGTCGCGCAGCATGGCGACGGGGCGCTCGTTCACCAGGCGGGCGTATTCCTGGTAGGCCTCGTAGGAGCCGGTCTGCACCGCCTTCTGCAGGGTCTGCACCACGTCCGGGTTGTAGGCGTGGTATTCCTCGCCGTGCATGAACTTGAGCAGGCCCCCGGCGGGGATCATGCGCAGCGGATTGAAGGCCGCACGGGCCAGCCGCTTCTGGTCGGCTTCGAAGTCGGCGAAGTCGGCGCCGGAGATGCGCGAGGTGGTGCCGCGCAGGCACAGGCCCACCACCTCCTCGTGCATGCCCACGATCTCGAAGAGCTGGGCGCCGCGGTAGCTCGCGATCGCCGAGATGCCCATCTTGGACATCACCTTGTACAGGCCCTTGTCCAGGCCCTTGCGGTAGTTGGCCAGGGCCTTGTAGAGGGGCGGCCTGACCTCGCCCGAGCGCACCATCTCGGCGATGCTCTGGTAGGCGAGGTAGGGATAGACGGCGGTGGCGCCGTAGCCGATCAGGGCGGCGAGCTGGTGCGGGTCGCGCGCGGTGCCGGTCTCGGCCACGATGTTGGCGTCGCATCTGAGGCCCGCGTCGGTCAGGGCGTGGTGCACGGCGCCCACCGCGAAGAGCATGGGGATGGGCAGGCGTTCCCGCACGATCTTGCGGTCGGACAGCACCACGACCACCTTGCCCGCGCGCACCGCGGCGACGGCGTCACGAGCGAGCCGCTCGATCGCGGCCTTGAGGTCGGCGGCGGCCGGGTCGTAGGCGAGGTCGAAGGTCACCGCGGCATAGGCCGGGTCGGCCTGGGTGGTGACGGCGGTGAACTTGTCGTGCGAGAGCACCGGCGAGGTCACCTCCAGGCGGTGGGCGTGGTCCGGGGTCTCTTCGAACAGGTTCTGCTCGCGGCCGAACACGGTGTTGAGGCTCATCACCACGGCCTCGCGGATCGGGTCGATCGGCGGGTTGGTGACTTGCGCGAACTGTTGGCGCAGGTAGTCGAAGGGCGAGCGCACCTGTTGACTCAGCACCGCCATGGGCGTGTCGTCGCCCATGGAGCCCACCGCCTCCTGGCCGTCCTCGGCGAGCACGCGCACGACCTGGTCGAGCTCCTCGAAGCTCACGTTGAAGAGCTTCTGGTGCGTCTTCAGGCTGGCGGCGTCGAGATGGGGCATGTCCGCATCCTGCTCGGGGCCCAGCTCCAGGCGGTTGGCGTGGTGCTTGAGCCAGTCGCGGTAGGGGTGCTGGCCCTTGAGCTGGGCGTCGATGTCCTCGGGCAAGAGGAACGTCCCGGTCTCGAGGTCGGCCGCCACCATCTGGCCGGGGCGCACACGGCCCTTGGCGACGATGTTCTCGGGGCCGCCGTAGTCCCACACCCCCACCTCGGAGGCGATGGTGACGAACCGGTCCTTGGTGACGACGTAGCGCGCGGGCCGCAGGCCGTTGCGGTCGAGCATGCACACGCCGTAGCGGCCGTCGGTCATCACGATGCCCGCGGGGCCGTCCCAGGGCTCCATGTGCATGGAGTTGTATTCGTAGAAGGCGCGCAGCTCCGGGTCCATGTGGGTGACGTTCTGCCAGGCCGGCGGCACCATCAGGCGCATGGCGCGGAAGAGGCCCGCACCGCCCATCACCAGGCCCTCGAGCATGTTGTCGAAGCTCATGGAGTCGGAGCCCCTGGTGCCGACCATGGGGCGCACGTCGTCCATGTTCGGGATGAGCGGCGAGGCGAACTTGCGCTCCCGGGCGCGGGCCCAGTTGCGGTTGCCCTGCACGGTGTTGATCTCGCCGTTGTGGGCGAGAT
>DYFL01000089.1 GCA_020725195.1 Hydrogenophilus sp. | reverse complement strand
AGGGGTGAGCATGAACTCCATACGCAAGATCCTGCGCGGCTTCGTCTACGCCCTCCGGGGGCTCGGCATCCTCTGGGCGACCCAGCGCCACTTCCGCTTCGACCTGCTCGTCGCCGGCCTGGTCCTCGCCACCGCCGCCTGGCTGGGGCTCGCCGCCTGGGAGTGGGCGGTCCTCCTCGTCTGCATCTTCTGGGTGCTGGGCATGGAGGCCGCCAACACCGCCGTCGAGTTTCTCGCCGACCGCGTCAGCCGCGAACCCGACCCCCTCATCGCCCGCGCCAAGGACACCGCCGCCGCCGCGGTGCTGCTCTCCGCCCTCGGTGCCGCCCTGGTGGGGCTGCTCGTCTTCCTGCCCCACCTCTGAGCCGACCACCGACGCACACAGACGATCAGAGCACAATATGCGTGGGAGCGGCTTCAGCCGCGAACTGAATGCCAGAAAAGGCTTCGCGGCTGAAGCCGCTCCCACGACGCCTTGCCATGCCCCTTCAGTAAAATAGCCGCATGTCCGCCCAGGCCCCCCTCGTCCCCGCCCGCCTCGCCTACGCTGGGGACGGGACGCCCTGGTCCGAGGCCTACGGCGACGTCTACCACTCGGCCGACGGCGGCCTGGGCCAGGCCCGGCACGTCTTCCTCGGCGGCAACGACCTGCCCGGGCGCTGGGCGGGCAGCCCGCGCTTCACCATCCTGGAGACGGGCTTCGGCCTGGGGCTCAACTTCCTGGCCACCTGGGACGCCTGGCGTCGCGATCCGCAGCGCCCCGGCCGGCTGGATTTCATCTCCGTGGAAAAGCACCCTTTCTCGGCCGCGGACCTCGCCTGCCTGCACGAGCGCTGGCCCGGGTTCGCCGCCCTCTCGGCGGAGCTCCTCGCCCAGTGGCCGCCGCTCGTGCCCGGCTTCCACCGGCTCTATCTCGACGGCGGGCGGGTCTGCCTCACCCTGCTCTTCGGCGACGCCCGGCAGCAGCTGCGGCGCCTGGCCGCCCGGGTCGACGCGGTCTACCTGGACGGCTTCGCGCCGGGCAAGAACCCCGAGCTCTGGTCGGAGGCCGTGTTCCGGCCCATCTCCCGGCTGGCTCACGCCGGCACCACGCTCGCCACCTACACCGTGGCCGCCCCGGTGCGCGAGGGCCTCGCCCGAGCGGGCTTCGCCGTGGAGAAGCGCGCGGGCTTCGGGCGCAAGCGCGAGATGCTCGCGGCGCACTTCGCCGCACGGCTCCCCTCCCCCGCTCGCGGGGGAGGGGAGCCGACCGCCACGCACTCTTCCGGGCCATGCCCCTCGCCCAAGGAGGGAGAGGAGCGCGAGGCAATCGTCATCGGCGCCGGCCTCGCCGGCTGCACCGTGAGCGAGCGCCTCGCCGCCCGGGGCTGGCAGGTCACCGTGATCGAGCGTCGTGCGGGCCCGGCCCGGGAGGCCTCCGGCAACCTGGCCGGCATCGTGCGCCCCATGCTCTCGAAGGACGACAACATCGCCTCGCGCCTGTCGCGCGCCTGCTTCCTCTTCGCCCTGCGGCACTGGCGGACGCTCGCCGCGGAAGGCCTGCCCATCCGCTGGTTTCCGGACGGCGTGCTGCAGCTCGCGCGCAATCCGGAGCACGAGAAACTGATGCGCTCGGTCATCGGCACACGCCGGTTTCCGGCCGACTTCGCCCGATACCTCGACGCCGAGGCGGCCTCGGCGCTGCTCGACTGGCCCGTCGGCCTGGGGGGCTGGCTCTTTCCGGGCGGCGGCCACGCCAATCCGCCCAGCGTCTGCCAGGCCGCCCTGCAGCGCTATCCAGACCGCATATCCACCCTCTACCACCAGGAAGCCTTGAGCCTGGAGCGGCGCGGCTCGACCTGGCATGTCCTTGGGGTCGACGGTGAGGCGCTTGCCTCCGCCCCCGCGCTCATCCTGGCCAGCGGGGCGAACTCCCCCTCTCCCCTCCGGGGAGGGCACCCTGAAGGGCATCAAGGCCGGGGTGAGGGGTGGGCGGGCCTGCCCATCCGCCGCGTGCGCGGCCAGGTGAGCCACGTGCCCGCCGGCGCCATACCCGCCCTGCCCCTGGCGCTCACGCGCGAGGGCTACGCCACCCCGGCCCTGGACGGGCTGCACTGCGTCGGGGCGTCGTATGAATATGAAGTATCGGCGCAGGCTAATGTCCGCGAAGCGGACGTTAAGGCGCGAAGCGCCGGTCGGAGCCAATTCGACGCGGGCCTGGATCTTCGACAGGACAGCCACGCGGGCAACCTCACCCGGCTGGAGCGCATGCTGCCCGACGCCGCCCGCGGCATCGACGCGGCCGCGCTCTCCGGCCGCGTCGGCTTCCGTGCCGTGACCCCGGACCGGCTGCCCATCGTCGGGGCCCTGGCGGATGCGGGTAAGGACGTCGACCTGCGCGAGGCCCGGCTCGCCGATGTCCCCCGGCAGCCCGGGCTCTACGGCCTGCTCGGCTACGGCTCGCGCGGTCTGGTCTGGGCGGCGCTGGCGGCCGAGCTGCTGGCCTCGCAGCTCGACGGCGACCCCCTGCCGCTGGAGACCGAGCTCGTCGACGCCATCGACCCGGCGCGCTTCCTGCTGCGGGCGGCGCGGCGGGGGCGCTTGCGATAGGCGCCGTGGGAGCGGCTTCAGCCGCGATCGAACACCGCATCGCATCGCGGCTGAAGCCGCTCCCACAAGAGCCCCCAACAAGAGGCTCCCGCAAGAGGCTCCCGCAAGAGGCCCCCACAAAAGGGCAAGGGGCCGCCGGCCCGCGCCGGCGGCCCCTTGCACGCGCCCCTGAGAATCAGAACTTGCGGCTGTACATCAGCTGCCAGTTGATCTGGCTGTGCTTCATGGTCACCGGCGTGTTGGACCCGTCGAAAGGCCCGTACATATCGGGGTTGGTCTGGCTCGCCTCCGGGGCATAGGTCAGGGAGAAGTTCAGCTCCGAGGCCGGGTCGAAGGCGTAGCCGAGGCCGGCCGTGTAATGGTGCTCGACGATCGCCGGCCAGAGGTGGCTCAGGTACCGGCCGGGGATGGGGTTATCGGCATGGTTGTAGCCCGCGCGCAGGGTGAGCGCCTCGCTGGCCTTGTAGGCCAGGCCGACCGAGACCACGATCTGGTCGTCCCAGTGCTGCGCGAAGGGCGCGCTGCCGCCGCCCGGATAGTGGAACGTGACCGTGTTCATGCTGCTCGTCCAGAACACGTCCTTGACGTCCGCCGCCAGCATGAGCCGGTCGCTCGCCCGCCAGGCGAGGCCGAGGCCGAGCACGGGCGGCATGTCGAAGCCCGACACCTTCCAGCCGCCGTCCTTGAGGTCGCCCAGGTTGCCGGCGGTCTCGTAGACCCCGCCCACGTCGAGCCGCTCGTGCAGCCTGTAGACGAAGCCCAGCTTGCCCGCGAGGCTGTAGCCCTTGGCCTTGCCGGTGAAGTCGCTGCCGTCCTTGAAGTCGATGCCGAAGTCGCTGAACCTCACGTCCATGCCGGCCCACACCAGGTCCACGCTGCCGCCCAGGGTGAAGCGCTCGTTCACGTCGTAGGCCACGGGGAAGATCACGCGGCCGACGCCGACCTGGGACATGTTGCCGCCGTCGCCGGGGAACTCCGTGCCCATGCCGCCCTGGGCATAGATGCCCGCGCCGTAGGCGAGCCGGCCGGCCTTCTTCACATAGCCGAAGGCCGGCATGTAGAAGGCATCCGCCTTGGACTTGCCGTGGACGTCCGACTTCACGTCCGGGCCGATGAAGCCCAGCGCCACGTCCATGCGGCTGCCCTCGGCCATCAGCCCCAGCGTGGCGGGGTTGTTGGCCATCGCCGCCGTGCCGTTGTCATGGGCCATGGCCGCGCCGCCCATGGCGGTGGCGATCGGGCCGTAGCCCTCCATGAGCATGCCGTTGGTGGCCAGGGCGGCCCCGGGCACGGCCAGGCCGGCCGCGGCCAGCACGGCCGCGAGCTTGTTCAGGTGCATCTGCGTCTCCTCACGATGCGGGTTGGTGATTTAGTAAGTAAGAAAATTTTAATCTATTTATATATAGGACATCCTTGGCCGAATATCCGGATATTTTCGGAGGGGTGTAGGCGGGGTGACGCGAGAACGGACAGGCGAAAAAAAGCCGGGCTGGGCCCGGCTTTTCAGGAGTGCTCCGTAGAGCGGCTCAGAACTTCCAGCCGTAGGCGACGCCGATGGCGTTCTGGTCCATCTTGATGGTCTCGGTACCACCAGTCGGGAAGTACACCGGGTTCGAAATGCCCTTCACATCCTCCTCGAAGGCATGCATATAGAAGGCGGTCCATTCGCCACCGGTGGGCGTCGTGTAGGTGAAGCCCAGGGTCAGGTGATCCTGCACCACACCGGGAGCCAGGATGTTGAAGGTCACGTCGGCGGGTCTGATCGGGTTGTCGCCATGGTTCCAGCCGGCACGCAGGGTCAGGTTCTTGCTGTAGGCGTATTCCACACCCAGCTTCCAGACATTGATATCCCGCCAGCCGAAGCCGATGCCGTTGGCACCCCCAAGACAGCCGATCCCCACGCCGGGGCCAAAAAGACCATTGACCGTGGGATCGCATCCAAGCGTCTGGCTGGAATTGGCGATGGATTTGACGCCGCTGTACTCGATCCGCTGGTAATCCAAGGCAACCTTGACCTGCGGGGTGGCCTGGAAGGCGACACCCAGGTTCCAGTTGGCGGGAATGTCGAAATCGCCCCGCTCCGCGAACAGGCCCTTGTACTTGTCGAACTCGTCCATCTTGATCTTGGACGAGTAGGCCGCACCGATGCTCACCTTGTCAGTGAGCTTGCCCATGTAGCCGATCCGCACGCCGAAACCGAAGGCGTCGTCGTGGCCACGGTTCGTCAGGTTGTTGGGATAAGTTGAGATCGCAGAGAAGGCCTGAAGGCCCGTCGCCTCGAAGCGCTGGTAGCCGATCAGAGGAGAGACGCCGACGGCATGTTGTTCGTTGAGCTTGTAGGCCAGGGTGGGGGCGATGATGAGCTGCATCAGGTCTACACCCAGAGAACCAGATCCGCACAGCGCGTTGAGACCGGAGGGGAAGAAATCCGGATTTCCATCACCGTCTGTATCAACGGCACAAGTGAATTTGCCGCCGGGGTAGTCCGTGTTCATGCCACCGTTGCCGTACACCGTGACGCCCAGGGAGAGGTTCGGCTGGATCATCTTGTTGTAACCGAACTCGGGGATCAGGAAGTATTCGCTGTCGCTTTCGACCGCACCGTCAAAGAAGCCGCTACCACTTGCAGCGCCCGTCCGGCTCATCTCGCGGTTCGGATTGAACAATTCCACACCCAGATCCATCCGGTCGCCCACGAAGACCATCTTGGCCGGGTTGACGGCACCACCGAAGGTGTCGTCCGCCATGGCGGTGGAGGCGCCGGCGCGGCCCTTGGCCTTCATGCCGTAGCCGTGGGAGAAATAGCCGTTGGTGGCGAGCGCTACGCTGGGCAGGGCCAGGCCGGCGACGACGAGGGCGGTCGAGAGTTTCTTCAGGTGCATGTGTTGTCTCCTCACAAGAAAGCACTGAAACGGGTTGCGGAACTTCGGGTTCTTCTGCGCCTAATGGAGCACGGCCTGCGAACGGGTGTTTGTTCTTGGTTCGCTTGTACTACAAGACCACGCCGGAAGATGCTAAAGGAAGCGTTTGACCAGGGGCAAGGAAATTCTTGCAGATCGGTGACGGGCGTTGCGCGCATGCCACAGTCTCACTCGGGCAGCCTCGTGCCATGCTGTACATAAGCAGGAGAAATTCAGCTTGAATAATCATGGCTGCCATATACAATTTTGTTATGTATATCCTTGGCAAAGGACAGGATCATGCACGTCGCGAAGTGGGGCAATAGCCTGGCCGTTCGTTTGCCCGCATCGGTAGTTGAGGCTTTGGATCTCAAGGAGGGGGACGACATCGAGATCGATATTGCAGGCGCGCGCACCTTCGAGGTCAGGAAGAAACCCGGGGCCCGCGAGTTGCTGGCAAGGCTGAGAAAGTATCGCGGACGCCTGCCTGCCGATTTCAGATTTGACCGGCTCGAAGCCCATGAGCGAGGCTGACGCGTTCTTCGATACCAATATCCTGCTCTATCTATTGTCCGGGGATGCGGCGAAGGCTGATCTGGCGGAGTCGATTGTCGCAGGAGGCGGTGTCATCAGTGTCCAAGTGCTAAACGAGTTCGCCTCGGTGACGTCACGCAAACTGGGCATGACCTATCCGGAAATCCGGGATGTGCTTGAGCCAATACGGGGCATTTGCAGGATTGAACCCATAACGATCGAGACACATGACCTTGGCCTTGAGATGGCGCAGCGCTACGGTTTCTCCGTATACGATGCCTTGATTGTCGCTGCGGCATTGCGGGCTGGCTGCACGACCCTGTACTCGGAAGACCTGCAAGACGGGCAAGTGATCGCCCCAGGGCTGACTATCCGAAACCCGCTTGCTGGATCCTGTGCCGGATAGATTCCTGGCTACCCAAACAAAAAAGCCACCGGTTGCCCGGTGGCCTTGATGTCGGCGCTGCACGCTGGTTACATGTACAGGCAGATGTCGGACTCGCCGGCGAACTCGAAGAAGGTGGCCGCACCGCCGAATTCGAGGCCGTCGATGAAGTCGCTGTGCTCGAAGCCGAAGAGCTCCACGGTCATCTGGCAGGCGATGAACTTGACCTCCGCCTCCTGGCACAGCTCGCGCAGCTCGGGGATGGTGGCGACGCCGTTGTTCTTGATGGTCTGTTTCATCAGGACGGTGGCGAAGGACTCGAAGCCGGGCACGACGGCCTGGACGGCGTTGGGGATGTTCCAGTTGATGCCGCGGAACCACTTGGGCCCGAAGGGCATCTTCATGGGCATGCCGGGGTTGCCCAGGGGGCTCACCTTGAGGCCGCTGGTGTCCTTGCGGACGAGCTGCAGGCCGTAGAAGGTGAAGAAAATCTGGGTCTCGTAACCCAGCGCCGCCGCGGTGGACGCCAGGATGAAGGGCGGGTAGGCCCAGTCCAGCGTCCCCTTCGTGGCGATGATCGCCATCTTTTTGTCTTCCATGACCCCTCCTCAGGAATGGCCGGCGAGCTCGCGCCCGCCGCTTGTCGTACAGGCTGATTACTTCTTCTTGATGAAGAAGGTGTACTCGCCGCCCGCCTCGGTGGAGGACAGGAGCTCGTTGCCGGTCTGCTTGGCGAAGGCGGCGAAGTCCTTGACGGAGCCCGGGTCGGTGGCGAGGATCTTGAGGACCTGGCCGGCGGTCAGCTCGTTCAGGGTCTTCTTGGTGCGCAGGATGGGCAGGGGGCAGTTCAGGCCGCGTGCGTCGAGCTCTTTGTCGAAATTCACTTTCTGCTCCTTTACAAAATTAGCATGTGCTAAAAAAAGCCCGGTCACATTAAACCAGATGCTAGTAGTTTGCAACCAGACGGAAAAATTGCCATTCCGGCCTTTCGGCCGGTCTAGGTAAGCGTGGTAAAGGGTTTGCCGGCGCGGGCCCAGGCGACCACACCGCCGGCCATGTTGTGCATGTTGTCGAAGCCCTTGGAGGCCAGGAAGGCGCAGGCCTGGGCGGAGCGCGCCCCGGAGTTGCAGTAGACGATCACCGGCTTGTCGTGGGGAAACTCGTCGACGTGGAAGGGGATGAGGTGCAGGGGGATGTGGATGGCGCCCTCGATGACGCCGCGCGCCACCTCGGCCTCCGTGCGCACATCGACCAGATGGATGGTGTGCGGGTCGGCATCGGCCACGTAGTCCACATCCACCTCCTTGAAGTTGTATCCGCCGAACATCCTTAGTTTTCCCCTAGATGCGTATATTAGAGATTGCTGAATTTACCCTCCCTCCGCATCCGGTGCAATACCGAACCGGGGCATGATGTGGCTTGCGGGGCCTCCCCGCTCGCACGGTGTACCGTTCGCGGATAGAATTTCGGGATTCTGTCAGAACCGAGCCCATAACCATGAAAAGCAGCGAAATTCGCCGCCGTTTCCTCGATTTCTTCGCCGCCAGGGGCCATGCGATCGTGGCCTCCAGCCCCCTGATCCCCGGCAACGACCCGACGCTGCTGTTCACCAACGCCGGCATGGTGCAGTTCAAGGACGTGTTCCTGGGCCGCGAGGGCCGGCCCTACGTGCGCGCCGTCTCGTCGCAGCGTTGCGTGCGCGCCGGCGGCAAGCACAACGACCTGGAGAACGTGGGCTACACGGCGCGGCACCACACCTTCTTCGAGATGCTGGGCAACTTCAGCTTCGGCGACTACTTCAAGCGCGAGGCCATCGAATACGCCTGGGAGTTCCTGACCCGGGAGCTGGCCATCCCCAGGGACAAGCTCTGGGTCACGGTCTATCGGGACGACGACGAGGCCTACGACATCTGGGCGAAGCACATCGGCGTGCCCGCCGAGCGCATCACCCGCATCGGCGACAAGGCCGGCCAGAAGTACCAGAGCGACAACTTCTGGCAGATGGGCGACACCGGCCCCTGCGGCCCCTGCACCGAGA
>DYFL01000008.1 GCA_020725195.1 Hydrogenophilus sp. | reverse complement strand
GAGGGTGATACGTGCAACCAATTGAATCTGTTCACGATTTAACCGGACAGTAGTGGTTCTGGAACAATGACGTGATGAACGATCTTCAAGCGGTATCAGAGCGCATCTGGGCTGAGCTGCACCCCCATCCCGGCCTTCCCCCGTCAAGGGGGAAGGGGTTAAGCGAGGCCTCGTCATGAACCTCACGGATCACTTGCAAGAGCAAGTCAGGCTCGCCGCCGAGCGCGGCACGCCGTTGGCGATCCGCGGCGGCGGCAGCAAGGCCTTCTATGGCCGCGCGGTCGAGGGCGAGCCGCTGGAGCTCGCCGGCCACCGGGGCGTGGTGGGCCACGAGCCCACCGAGCTGGTGGTCACCGCCCGCGCCGGCACGCCGCTCGCCGAGCTCGAGGCGCTGCTGGCCGAGCAGGGCCAGATGCTGCCCTTCGAGCCGCCGCACTTCGGTATCCCTCTCCCCGGCCCTCTCCCGCTTGCGGGAGAGGGGGGCAAGGATGCTTCGCGCCCCATCTCAATCGCGACCGTGGGCGGCATGGTGGCGGCCGGCCTCTCCGGCCCCGCGCGGCCCTGGGCGGGGGCGGTGCGCGACGCGGTGCTGGGCGTGAAACTCCTCAACGGCCGCGGCGAGGTCCTCACCTTCGGCGGCCAGGTCATGAAGAACGTGGCGGGCTACGACCTCTCCCGGCTCATGGCCGGCGCGCTCGGCACCCTGGGCGTGATCCTCGAGGTCTCGCTCAAGGTGATACCGAAGCCGGCCCAGGTGCTCACCCTGGTGCAGGAGGCGAGCGCCCCGGAGGCGGCCGCACGGCTCTCGGCCTGGGGCCGGTTGCCCCTGCCGATCTCCGCCAGCCTGCACCTCGACGGCCGCCTCCACATCCGGCTCTCGGGCACCGGCCTGGGGGTGGCCGCGGCCCGCAACGCCATCGGCGGCGAGGCGGCGGACGACGCGGTCTGGGCCGGGGTGCGCGAGCAGCGCCTGGACTTCTTCCGCGCCGAGGGGCCGCTGTGGCGCCTGTCGCTGCCGCCGGCGGCGCCCGCCCTCGACCTGGCCGGGGCGACGCTCGCCGAGTGGGGCGGGGCGCTGCGCTGGCTGAGGACCGAGGCCCCGGCGGCGAAGGTGCGCGCCGCGGCCGCGGTGGCCGGGGGGCACGCCACCCTGTTCCGCGGCCACGACGGCACGGGCGAGGTCTTCCACCCCCTGCCGCCCGCGGCCCTGATCCTGCACCGCAGGCTCAAGCAGGCCCTCGACCCCGAGGGGATCCTCAATCCGGGCCGGATGTACGCGGAGCTCTGATGCAGACCCACCTCAGCCCGGAATTCCTCGACACCCCGGAGGGCCGCGAGGCCGACCGCATCCTGCGCGCCTGCGTGCACTGCGGCTTCTGCAACGCCACCTGCCCCACCTACATGCTGCTGGGCGACGAGCTCGACGGGCCGCGCGGGCGCATCTACCTCATGAAGCAGATGCTGGAGGGCGCGCCGGCGACCGCGCGCACCCGGCTGCACCTGGACCGCTGCCTGAGCTGCCGCAACTGCGAGACCACCTGCCCCTCGGGCGTGGAGTACGGCCGCCTGCTGGACATCGGCCGCGAGTTGGTCGAGCGCCTCGCACCCCGCTCCGCGGCCGAGCGCGCCGTGCGCGCCGGCCTCAGATACACCCTGCTGAGCCCCGGCCTGTTCCAGCCCCTCCTGGGCCTGGGCCAGGCCGTGCGCCCCATGCTGCCCGGCGCGCTGCGCGGCAAGGTGCCCGCGGCCGCCGCGGCCGGCGCCCGGCCCAAGCGCGCCCATGCCCGCCGGATGCTGGTGCTGGAGGGCTGCGTGCAGCCCGGCCTCGCGCCCCGGACCAACGCCGCGGCGGCCCGCGTGCTCGACCGCCTCGGCATCGAGCTCCTCGCCGCCGCCGAGGCCGGCTGCTGCGGCGCCATCGACCAGCACCTGGGCGCGGCGGAGGCGGCGCCGTGCGGCCATGCGCCGCAACATCGACGCCTGGTGGCCCCACATCGCCGCGGGCGCCGAGGCCATCGTGGTCACGGCGAGCGGCTGCGGCAGCCTGGTCAAGGACTACGGCCACGCCCTGCGGCTCGACCCGGCCTACGCGGAGAAGGCGGCGCGCGTCACCGAGCTCGCGCGCGACCTCGCCGAGGTCCTGGCGCGCGAGGACCTCGGCGCCTTCCGCCTCGCCGCCCCGCGCCGCATCGCCTTCCACGCCCCCTGTTCCCTGCAGCACGGGCAGCGGCTCCAGGGCGTCGTTGAGGCGATACTCCAGGGGCTGGGCTTCGAGCTCGCGCCGGTGAACGAGGCCCACCTGTGCTGCGGCTCGGCAGGGACCTATTCGGTGCTCCAGCCGGAGCTCGCCGCCCAGTTGCGCCGCCGCAAGCTCGACCACCTGCAGGCCGGCGCGCCGGAGCTCATCGCCAGCGCCAACGTCGGCTGCCAGTTGCACCTGCAGGCGGGCACGGCGCTGCGCGTGGTGCACTGGATCGAGCTGCTCGACGAGGCCCCGCCCGGCCCGGCGTAGAGAGGGGAGACGGATGTCGGACGAGGTGCACATTCACGGGATGGAGGGGTGCGCTTCTATCCGCGCACCAAGGTGGTTACCAGCCGATGGCCTGCGCCGGCCGAGCGCACGGCAGATACCCTGGCGATGCCGACGTTGGGCTAGCCGCTCGTGAGTAGCCTCGTAGCCCGGATGCAGGCCGATAGGCCGTAATCCGGGATGAGGGCTCGACCATGCCCTCCCCGGATTGCGCTTCGCTTCATCCGGGCTACTTTCTGGATCGAGCTGCTCGACGAGGCCCCGCCCGTCATCCGCCTGAACCGCTTTGCGCTCCCTGCGCCTTTGCGGTTCAAATGGGGGGCATCCGTGCCCCTGCGGGCACCTCGGGACCGAAGGAAGACAGGAGGCTGAACATGGCGAACGTCGCATTCATCGGACTGGGCATCATGGGCCGCCCCATGGCGCTCAACCTCCTCAGGGCGGGGCATGCGCTCTGGGTCCACGGCCGGCGCCCGGAGACCATGGCGCCGCTCGCCGAGGCGGGGGCGACGGCCTGCGCCTCGCCGGCGGAAGCGGCGAGGCACGCCGAGGTGAGCATCGTCATGGTGTCCGACACCCCGGACGTGGAGCAGGTCATCTTCGGCGACTTCGGCATCGTCCACGGCGCCCGCGCGGGCAGCGCGGTGGTGGACATGAGCACCATCTCGCCCGGCGCGGCCAGGGCCTTCGCGGCGGAGCTGAGGCAGGGCGGGGTGGAGATGCTCGACGCCCCGGTCTCCGGCGGCGAGGCGGGCGCCATCGCCGCCACCCTGTCCATCATGGCGGGCGGCCGGCCCGAGGTCTTCGAGCGGGTGCGGCCCCTCTTCGAGGCCATGGGCAGGAACATCGTGCTCGTCGGCGGCAACGGCGCCGGCCAGGTGGCGAAGGCCTGCAACCAGGTCGTGATCGCGGCCACCCTCCAGGGCGTGGCCGAGGCGCTCACCCTCGCCCGCCGCAGCGGCGTGGACGCCGCCCGCGTGCGCGAGGCCCTCATGGGCGGCTTCGCCGGCAGCCGCATCCTGGAGGTGCACGGCAAGCGCATGATCGAGCGCGACTTCCGGCCCGGCTTCAAGAGCCGGCTGCACCAGAAGGACCTCAACATCGTCATGCAGGCCGCGCGCGAGCTGGGGCTGGCGCTGCCCGGCGCGGCCCTGTCCATGCAGTACATGAACGCCCTGGTCGGCAGCGGCGACGGCGAGTTCGATTCCGCCGCGCTGGTGAAGATCGTCGAGCGCATGTCCGGGCTGGAGCCCTGAGGCCCGTGGACCAGCCCGCTCCGCCCTGTGTCGTCCTCGCCCCCGACTCCTTCAAGGGGGCGCTGTCCGCCCGCGAGGCGGCCGAGGCGCTGGCCCGCGGCCTCAGGCGGGTCTGGCCCGGGGCCGCGCTGAGGCTGCTGCCCATGGCCGACGGCGGCGAGGGCACCCTGGACGCGGTGCTGGCGGCGTGCGGCGGCGAGCGCCGCACGGCGCGGGTGGCCGGCGCGGATCTGCGCCCCGTCGAGGCCGCCTGGGGCCTGCTGCCGGGCGCCGGCACGCCGGGGCCGCGCCTTGCCCCGCCTGCCGCGGTCGCCGTCCTCGAGGCGGCCCAGGTCGTGGGCCTCACCCTGGGGCCGCAGGCGGGCGTCGGGGACCGCACCACCCTGGGCCTGGGCGAGCTCCTGCGCCGCTGCCTGGACGAGGGGCTGCGGCGCTTCCTGATCGGGGTGGGCGGAAGCAGCACCAACGACGGGGGCGCCGGGGTCCTCGCCGCCCTGGGCGCCAGGCTGCTCGATGCCGGCGGCCGCGAGCTCCCGCCCACGCCCGCCGGCCTCGCGGCGCTCGCCCGCGTGGACTTCTCCGGCCTGGATGCGCGGCTCGCCGAGGCCGAGATCACCCTGCTGTCGGATGTGCGCAACCCGCTGTGCGGCCCCGGGGGCGCCACGGCGGTCTTCGGGCCGCAGAAGGGGGTGGCGGCGGCGGAGGTCGGCGTGTTCGATGCCCGGCTGCGGCATTTCGCCGGGCTCGCAGACGCCTGGCGCGGCGAGGCGGTGTCCCGGCGCGAGGGCGCCGGCGCGGCCGGCGGCCTCGGTTACGCCTTCCAGCTGCTCGGCGCGCGCTACCGGTCCGGCGCCGAGGCGGTGGCAGAGCTCGCCGGGCTGGACGCGGCCCTGCGCGGGGCCGACTGGGTGATCACCGGCGAGGGCCGCTCGGACGCGCAGACCCTGCTCGGCAAGGTGCCCTGCGTGGTCGCCCGCCATGCGCGCCGGGCCGGGGTGGCGGTGACGCTGGTCAGCGGCGCCGTCGTGGACCTCGAACGCCTGTCGGGCGAGTTCGACGGCTGCTTCCCGATCGTGCCGCGGCCCATGCCCCTGGACGAGGCCATGGCGGACACCGCGCGGCTGCTCGCCGACCGGGCGGAGCAGCTGGCGCGGCTGGCGGCGGCCCTGCGCGGCTGAGGGGGATGCGGATCAGGGCAGCTGCAGGCTGAAGGTGTCGCCGAGGGCCTGGCGGATCTCCGGTAGGGTCAGGTGGTGCGCCACCGCATCGAAGGCCTGGTCGACCTGGCAGGCGAGGCTGCGCACGCCGGGCTGGCGCTCCGAGCGCAGGGTGAACTCGGTCCGGTAGAAGAGCTGGCTCGGGCCGCCGTCGCGGCCGAAGAAGGCCACGTGGACGGCCATGGCCGGCATGCCTGCGAAGGTGCGGGTGCTGCGCTGCACCCGGACGATGCGGAAGCTGTCCGGCTCGACCCGCTGGGGGCCGGGCCGCACGCTGTCGATCTCGAAGATGCAGTGCGGCTCCCGCTCCTGGACGGCGCCGAAGGCCACGGTCCGGCCGTGCTGCAGCCGCACCGTGGCGGCGCCCGCGGGGATCTCCAGGGGGCGGTTCAGGACGAGGCGGCTGCCGTCGGGGTAGCGGTAGTAGGGCGAATCGCTGCCGTATTCGGGCGTGGCGCCGCAGCCGGCGAGGATCGCCGCCAGGGCGGCGGCGGGCAGGATTATGCGCAGTGCCACGATGGGCCTCCTTCCGTACGTCATGCCCCGAAGTCCATTCGACCGGCGCGCGGCGGCGGGGTTCGGCCGCTCTCAGTGGCGCAGCACGCACTTGCCGTAGAGGTCGCCGAAGCGCCCCTGCGGGTCGTAGCGGTGCTTGAGGGCCGCGTAGGCGGGCCCGCCGTAGAGGCGCCGGAAGGCCTCGGGCTCGAAGTAGCTGTCCGAGTAGAGCGACTTGATCCCGCCGAGCTCCATCACCCTGGCCTCGATCCTGCGGTTCAGGTAGCCGGGCGGCCGCGCCTGGCGGCTCTTCACCGTGTCCCAGAAGCCGAAGTTCACGTAGAGGGTGTCGGCGCGCAGCGGGTAGAGGCTGAAGCGCGCCCATTCGTCCGGTGCCGAGACCGGGCAGAGCCAGATGGGCAGCACGCCCACCTCCTGGAACAGGAAGTCGAGGAAGGCGGCCGCCCGCCCGATGGGGATGTCCACGTCCTGGATCACCGACTCGCTGTGCAGGCCGCGCAGGCGGTCGAGCGCGCGGCTGAGGCCGACGCGGCCGTTCCAGCGCATGATCCGGGTGTAGGTCACCGAGTTGAGCCGCTGGCGGCCGTAGAGCCGGCGCAGGATGGGGTTCTGCGCCCCCACGTTCTTGGAGCACCAGAACCAGTCCGTATCCCAGCGCCAGAGGTAGTCGCGGGTGGCGAGCCAGTCCTCGCCGCGTTCGCGCAGCGAGCGGTAGTAGATGCGCTCGTAGCCGTAGTCGCTCGTGTAGGGGGCGGCGTCCGTGAAGCGGCCGACGCTCAGCACCAGCTCGCGCGGCCCGAACACCACGCCGTCGACGAAGTCCGCGTCGCCCGCGCAACTCGCCATGAGGTCGGCGAAGGCCGCGCGGGGGTCGTCGTGGTGCCGGTGCTCGACGTGCACGTAGGGCCCGACCGGGACGGTGCGCTGTTTGAGCCTGAGCGCATAGCCCAGGGTGCCGTAGGAATTGGGGAAGCCGTAGAAGAGGTCGCTGTACTCGTTGTCCGGCGTGCAGGTGAGCACCCGGCCGTCGCCGACCAGCACGTCCATCTCCAGGAGGCTCATATGCACCAGGCCGTGCCTGAAGGAGCTGGCCTCGATGCCCACGCCGGCCGCCGCGCCGCCCAGGGTGATGGACTTGAGCTGGGGCACCACCGCCGGCATCACGCCCCGCGCCAGGGCCGCGTCCACCAATGTGGCGAAGGGGGCCATGCCCTCGGCCTCGATGAAGCCCGCCTCGGGCTCGACGCCCAGGACCCGGTCGAAGCCGCGCACGTCGAGCCTGCGCTTCGGCGCCTCCACCCGGTCGCGGAAGAGGTTGGAGGTCGCCTTGGCGAGGCCCACCGGCGCGCCGTTGGCGCGGAACTCGGCGATGAGGCGGTCGCGCTTTTCTGCGTAGGCGGGCATCAGGTCTCCCCCGCGTACAGGAAGCGCCGGCTCATGGGGTAGCTCGCGTCGCTCACGTTGCCCTTGCTGTAGACGATCTGGAAGAGGTGGGTGTAGCCCTGGGGCGAGCGGAACATCTCGGCGCAGGCGAGGAGATACACCCGCCACTTGCGCCGGAAGTGCTCGGTGAAGACCGCGGGGTCGAGCTCCCGGATCTCCGGCCAGCGCGCGTCGAAGCGCTCGGCCCAGGCGTCCAGGGTGTGGGCGTAGTGGCGGCGCAGGTTCTCGACGTCGAGGACCTCCAGGCCGCAGGCCTCCATGGCCTCCAGGGTCTCGGCGAGGCTGGGGATCCAGCCGCCCGGGAAGATGTGGCGGCGGATCCAGTATTCCGTCTCGAAGCGGCCCACGTGGCCGATGAAGTGCAGCACCCCGAGGCCGCCGGGCTTGAGCGACTCGGCGTGGGCCCGCACCACCGCCAGGATCTGGTCGCGCCCCGCGTGCTCCAGCACGCCGATGGAGATCGCCTTGTCGAACTGGCCCTGCACCGCGCGGAAGTCGGCCTCCACGGCGTGGATCCGCCCCTCCAGCCCGCGCCGGGCGATCTCCCGGCGCATCGCCTGCACCTGCTCGCCGGTGGTGTTGACGCCGACACCGGTGACGCCGTGGCGCTCGTGGGCGTAGAACAGGAAGCCGCCCCAGCCGCAGCCGATGTCGACGACGTGGTCGCCGGGCGCGAGCCGCGCCTTGCGGCAGACGTGCTCCATCTTGTTGATCTGCGCCGCTTCCAGATCCTGTGTGCCTTCCTTCCAGTAGGCGCAGGTGTACATCATGTAGGGCGCATCGAGCCAATGCCGGTAGAAATCGGTGCCCAGCGCGTAGTGGTATTCGGCGTTGCGCCGGGCCCGGGCGGGATCGCGGTTGCCGAGGCGCCATTCGTGCCAGCGGTTGGCGAGGCGCACGGCGAGCGTGGGACGGCCGTCGAGGCCGGCCGCGATCCCGGCCCGCAGGGCGAGCCGCAGGTCGCCCTCGAACTCGATCGCCTGGTCGAAATAGCCCTCCAGCAGGCCGACGTGGCCGAGGGCGGCGGTGCGCCACTCGGCGGCGGCGGTGCAAAAGCGCAGGGTGAAGGCGGGCTCGCCATCCCGGTTCTGGTAATGGCTGCCGTCGGCGAACTCCACCCGGAAGCACTCCGGGGTGGCCTCGCCGACCTGGCAGAAGACGGGTGCGAGCAGGCGGCGCATGCCTTCAATGTAGACAAAGACCGCCGCACGGGGGTGTGATGGACTCGGGATCAATGCAACCCCATCCCCCTCCCAACCTCCCCCTTGAAGGGGGAGGGGCCCATAGTGGGCGCCCGCACATGAAGTTCCATATGGCGTGAAGCATTGCATTAGGATGGGGGGATGCAAATGCAACTGGAACGGCTGCGCATCGACAAGTGGCTCTGGGGCGACCGCGGAGGGCGGAGCAGGGGCCCCGCTTGCGGGGATGCGACCCCGCAGCGGGATGCTGCGGCCCAGGCGAAGGCAGGTTGAGGCACATGGGCGAGGGGCAGGAACGGCTGCGCATCGACAAGTGGCTCTGGGGCGACCGCGGAGGGCGGAGCAGGGGCCCCGCTTGCGGGGATGCGACCCCGCAGCGGGATGCTGCGGCCCAGGCGAAGGCAGGTTGAGGCACATGGGCGAGGGGCAGGAACGGCTGCGCATCGACAAGTGGCTCTGGGGCGACCGCGGAGGGCGGAGCAGGGGCCCCGCTTGCGGGGATGCGACCCCGCAGCGGGATGCTGCGGCCCAGGCGAAGGCAGGTTGAGGCACATGGGCGAGGGGCAGGAACGGCTGCGCATCGACAAGTGGCTCTGGGCCGCGCGCTTCTTCAAGACCCGCAGCCTCGCCGCGCAGGCGGTGGAGGGCGGCAGGGTCAGGGTGAACGGCGAGCGCGTGAAGCCCGCCAAGGAGGTCCGTCCCGGCGACCGGCTCCTCATCCACGCCGGCGAGCAGGAATGGGCGATCACCGTGGCGGCGCTCGCCGACCGGCGCGGCCCCGCCCCCGTCGCCCGCACCCTCTACGAGGAGGACGCGGCGAGCCGCGAGCGGCGCGAGGCGCGGGCGGCCGAGCGCAGGGTCTCGGCCGAGCCTGCCGCCGGCCTGAGGGGCCGCCCGACCAAGAAGGGCCGGCGGCAGATCCACCGCTTTACCGAGAACTAGCGCCGAAGTAACGTTAACTAATGGATACCTACGACCTCATCGTCATCGGCGGCGGCATCTCCGGCCTCACCCTGGCGCGGCGCGGCGCCGCCCACGGCTGGCGCACCCTGCTGCTGGAAAAGGCGCCGCGGGTGGGCGGCTGCCTCGCCACCCACCGTTTCGGGGGGCAGGCCCAGGGCTTCTGGGTCGAGCTGGGCGCCCACACCTGCTACAACTCCTACGGGGCGCTGCTGGAGTTGCTGGACGATGACCTGAAGGGGCGCATCCAGGCCCGGCACAAGGCGCCCTGGCGGGTCTGGGACGGCCGGCGGCTGCAGTCCGTGTTCGCCCGCATGCACTGGCCCACGCTGCTGCCCGCGCTGCCCCGGCTTTTCATTACGCCCAAGGCGGGGCAGGGGCTGGAAGCGTACTACAGCCGGGTGATGGGGCGGCGCACCTACGAGGCGCTGCTGCGCCACGCCTTCAACGCCGTGATCGCCCAGCCGGCGGACGACTTCCCCGCCGATCTCTTGTTCCGGAAGAAGGCGCGGCGCCAGGACATCCCCCGCAGCTACACGTTCGAAGGCGGTCTTGCCACCCTGGCCGAGGGCCTGGCGGCCGGGACGGCCTTCGAGCTCGGGACGGGGGTCGAAATCCAGGGCGTGGCCCGCACCGACGGCGGCTTCGAGCTGGCTACGGGACAGGGTGCGCTGGCCTGCCGCCGCCTCGCCCTGGCGGTGCCGCCCTGGGAGGCGGCGCGCCTGGTCGAGCCGGCCTATCCCGAACTCGCCCGGAGCCTGGCACGCATCGCGCCGGCCGACGTGGAGAGCCTGGCCGTGGCCCTGCCCCGGGAGGCGGTGCGTCTGCCCGAGGTGGCGGGCCTGATCGGCGTGGACCAGGACTTCTATTCCGCGGTGTCGCGCGACGTGGTGCCGGATGCGGCGCACCGCGGTTTCAGCTTCCATTTCCGGCCCGGGCGCCTGGACCGCGCGGCCAAGCTCGAACGCGTCGCCCGGGTGCTGGGCGTGGCGGCAGCGGACATCATCCTGGTCGGCGAGCGCCTGAACCGCCTGCCGGCGCTGAAATCGGGGCACATGGCGCTGGTCGCCGAGCTCGACCGGCTGCTCGCCGGCCAGCCCCTGGCGCTCACCGGCAACTATTTCTACGGCGTGTCCATCGGCGACTGCGCCGAGCGCTCGGCCGTCGAATTCAAACGCATCGCAGGAGGCGATCATGGCTAGGGTACTGGTGCCGCTGGCACCCGGATTCGAGGACCTGGAGGCGGTCACCATCGTCGACCTGCTGCGCCGGGCCGGCATCGAGGTGGTCACGGCGGGGCTGGCCGACGGCCTGGTTCAGGGCAGCCGCGGCATGCGCGTGCAGCCGGACGCCACGCTCGACGCGGTGCTGGACGAAGACTTCGACATGGTCGCCCTGCCGGGCGGCATGCCGGGGGCGGAGAACCTGAAGAACGACGCGCGCATCCGGGCCGTGCTTAAGCGCCTGGCTGGGGCGGGCAAGTACACCGCGGCCATCTGCGCTGCCCCCATCGCGCTCGCCGCCGCGGGCCTGCTCGACGGCAAAAAGGCCACCAGCTACCCGGGCTTTGTCGATAAACTGGACCTGCCGGGCACGACCTATCTCACCGACCCGGTGGTGGTGGACGGCCGGGTGGTGACCTCGCGCGGACCCGGCACGGCGATGGATTTCGCCCTGGAGCTCATCGCCCTGCTCGCGGGCAGGGAAAAGCGGGACCAGGTGGAGGCCGCCCTGCAGCGGCCGGGCGCCGAGACCCGTTGAAACAGGCCTAAGGAGGACGACCATGTTCATACGCGACGTGCTGTCCGTGAAGAGCAGCGGCGAGATCTTCGGCATCGAGCCGGGCGCGACCATCGCCGAGGCGGTCGGGCGCATGGTGGAGCACGACATCGGCTCCCTGGCGGTGATGGATGGCGACGTCCTGGTCGGCTTCATCACCGAGCGCGACGTCATGCGCGGCCTGCAGTCCCGCGGCGGCTCCGTGGTGGACGCCCGGGTCAGCGACATCATGGTCAAGGAGCCGGTGGCCGCCAACCTCGACGACTCCGTGGACTACGCCCGCGACGTCATGACCAAGGAGCGCATCAGCCACCTCATCGTCATGGACGGCGAGAAGCTCGTCGGCGTGATCTCCTTCCACGACGTCGCCAAGGCCGCCCTGAAGAAGATCAATTATGAGAACGCGCTCCTGAAACGCTATATCAAACACTGGCCTGAATAGACATTGAAGTGTTAGCGCTTCAGGAGCGCGTTCCGGCGTAGGCTAACCTGGCAAAGCCAGGTTAAGCCGCGTAGCGGCGGCCGGAGCCAAAACGCGCCGTACGCGCCACTGAAGGTTAAGCAAACCGGGCGTAGCCGTGGGAGCGGCTTCAGCCGCGATCGGCTGGCGGCATGGGCTTCGCGGCTGAAGCCGCTCCCACGATATGGCCTGTACATGTCTGCTCAGTACAATGCCAGGCGGGGCTTCGCGGCTGAAGCCGCTCCCACAGGGGTGTGCACATCTTTCCCGGGCGATCCCCCGAGGTGGCCCCTCACCGGATCCGCTCGATGTCGAAGCGCTTTTCCAGCACCTGGGGCGTGAGCAGCGCATAGCCCTGGTTCTGCCAGTGGACGAGCTCCACCATGGCGGAGGGCACGATCTGGACGAAGTCCTGCAGGTCCTTCGCCGTGTAGCCGTAGTCTTCCATCGCCAGGGCGCAGACCTTGAACTCGATGCCGAGCTCCGCGTAGTAGCGCATGCGCTCGACGACCTCCCGGTACTTCGCCGCGTTCTTCTTCGCCACGGTGACGAGTTCCGTGCCGTGGAGCACGACCTTGATGGTCTCGGGGTCGTACTCGTAGGGCGGCACCGACAGGGGCAGGATGAGGGCGCGCAGCCAGTAGAGGGCGGGACCCAGCTTGGCCGGGTCGTCCAGGAAGATGTCGACGACGACCCTCGGCGCCGCATAGGGGGTGTTGACCACCGTGGCCTCGGCCCGGGCCGTGAGCGGCAGCAGGGCTGCCGCCAGCAGGATCAGCCAGCGTTGCATGACAGCCTCCTCGAATGGATGTTGTTGTACTTACTTTGTAGCAGCGAGGGCGAGGATTTCCTGCGCCAGGTTCCGGTAGGCGCGGAGCCTCGCCGGCAGGATCTCGCCCGCGTCGCAGGCGGCCTGCACGGCGCAGTCGGGCTCCTTGAGGTGGCGGCAGTTGTAGAAGCGGCAGCGGCCTGCGAGCCGGCGCAGCTCCGGGAAGGCCGCCTGCAGGCCGGCGAGGTCGACGTGGGCGAGGGCGAAGGCCTGCATGCCGGGCGAGTCGATGAGGGCGCCGCCGCCGGGCAGGTCAAAGAGCCGGGTGTGGGTGGTGGTGTGGCGGCCGGTGGAGAGCGCCCGGGAGATCTCGGCGGTGCGGGCGTCGGCCTCGGGCACCAGGGTGTTGAGCAGGGTGCTCTTGCCGACGCCGGAGGGGCCGACCAGCACCGAGGTCTTGCCCTCGATGAGCGGCAGCAGCGGGGCGACGTCCGTCTTGGCCGAGACGGCGAGGACCGGATAGCCCAGGGCCGCGTAGGGTCTGAGCTGGTCGATCAGCGCGGCGGTCTGCGGCAGGTCGGCCTTGTTCACCACGATGCGGGCGGGGATGCCGGCCGCCTCGCAGGCGACGAGGCAGCGGTTGAGCAGCTCCTCGTTGAAGGCGGGCTCGGCGGCCGTGACGATCAGGGCCTGATCCAGGTTGGCGGCCAGGAGCTTGGTCTTGAAGGCGTCCGAGCGGTAGAGGAGGTTGTGGCGTTCCAGCACCCGCTCGATCACGCCGGCCCCTTTACTGGTCGCCTTGAACTCGATCCGGTCGCCGCAGGCGATGCCGCCCTTGCGGCCGCGGCTCACGCACTCGACGAGGCCGTCATCAGTTTGCACCCAGAAGTGCTTGCCGAAGACGGCGACGACCTGGCCTGTCCTCAAACGCCTCGCCTCATCGCGTGCTCAGGCCAGGTGCTCAGAGCTCGAACAGCGCGTCGATCTTGGCGGCGCAGATGAAATCGGACTCCGAGAGCCCGTTGATCGCGTGGGTGATGTACTCCACCCGGCAGGTGTTGTAGCCCACGGTGAGGTCGGGGTGGTGGCCCTGCTGGTGCGAGACCCAGGCGATGGCGTTGACGAAGGTCATGGTGACGTAGTGGTCGGGGAACTTGAGGTCGCGGCGCAGCTTCCCGTCCACCACCTGCCAGTCCTTGAGCTCGGGCAGCAGCTTGTCGATCTCGGCCGGGGTGAGCGGCGGCACGCCGCCTTCGCAGGGTTTGCACTTGCCCTTGGCCAGGTCGCAGAAGACTTCACTCATATGCGGCTCCTTTTGGGTATCCGGAAAAACGGTCATCCACAGATGACACAGATGAACACAGATAACACCCCTTGCCCGATCCGCTTGTCGCCGCGCTCGCACGCATGCAGTGTGGCGTGGCCAGCGATCGCTTCAATCATCTGTGTAGATCTGTGTCCATCTGTGGATCACATCATTTGAACCTGTAGAACTGCTGGTTGAGATAGGCCCCGATGTTCCTCTCGTCCTCGGGGAAGAGGGTGTTGCCCAGGTTGGCGTTGCAGGTGGTGATCTGCTGGGCGAGCTGCCCGGCGTCCTTGATCCTGCGCTCGGTCCGGGTGTAGATCTTGCTGCCGTCGCCGCCGAAGCGGGCGGCATGGCAGGCCACGCACTGCTTGTCGTGGATGGCCTTGCCTGCCGAGGCCGAGCCGCCGGCGAAGGGGGCGGCGAGGGCGGGTGCGGACAAGAGGCATGTGGCAGCTGCGTACAGGGTCTTCTTCTTCATGCTTGGTTCCTCCTCGGTTCTAGCGATCGTCGCGTGGCGACACCATGTCCCGCTCCTGCGGGGCATTGCTTCAGGCGCCCGAAGGCTGCGCCAGGGTTCCGTTATGAGTCTGCAGCCGGGCGATGCGTTCAACGGCCTTGGGGTGGCTGTCGTAGAAGAGCGAGTAGACGGGGTCGGGGGTGAGCGTCGTGGCGTTGTCCCGGTAGAGGCGCACCAGGGCGGAGACCAGTTGCCCCGCGTCGGCATGGGCCGCGGCGTAGGCGTCGGCCTCGAACTCGTGCCTGCGCGAGTACAGGCTCATCAGCGGCGTCAGCGGGAAGGCGAACACCGGCAGCACCAGGAAGAAGAGGGCGAGCGCGGTGGCGTCGGTCTCGACCGCGACCCCCAGCCCGGCATAGAACCAGGGGGCGGCCTTGAGGCCGGCGAGCACGAAGAGCAGGGCGAGGCTCAGCGCCGCCAGCAGGCCGATGCGCTTGGCCACGTGGCGCAGCCGGAAGTGGCCCAGCTCGTGGGCGAGCACGGCCTCGATCTGGTCCGCCGAGAGCTGCTTGAGCAGGGTGTCGAAGAAGACGATGCGCTTGGACCGGCCCAGGCCGGTGAAATAGGCGTTGCCGTGGCTGGAGCGGCGCGAGCCGTCCATGACGTAGACCCCCTGGCTGGAGAAGCCGCAGCGGGCGAGCAGCCGCTCGATGCGGCTACGCAGGCTGGCGTCGTCCAGGGGGGTGAACTTGTTGAACAGCGGCGCGATGAGGGTGGGGTAGACGGCGAGCATGAGCAGGTTGAAGCCCATCCAGGTGGCCCAGACGTAGAGCCACCAGGCAGAGCCCATGGCGCCCATGAGCCAGAGCACCGCGAAGAGCAGGGGGGCGCCGACGGCGAGGCCCAGCAGGGACTGCTTGGCGAGGTCGGCGAAGAAGCCGGCCAGGGTCTGGCGGTTGAAGCCGAAGCGCGCCTCGATGCGGAACTGCCGGTACAGGCCCACGGGCAGCTCGGCGGCGGCGAGCAGGGCGAAGAGGGCCAGCAGGAAGGCCACGCCGCGGGTCAGCTCATTGTCCAGCCAGGCGCCGCCCAGGTCGTAGAGGGCCTGGAGGCCGCCGCCCAGGGTGAGCGCGAGCAGCAGCGCGCCTTCGATGCCGAGCTGCACCAGGCCGGCGCGCATCTTGGCCAGGGTATAGTCGGCGGCCTTGCGGTGGTCCTCGGCGCCGATGGCCTCGGCGAAGGCCTCGGGCACGGCGTCCCGGTTCAGCCAGACATGGCGCATCTGGCGCAGCGCCAGCCACAGCCGCAGGCCGTAGGTGAGGATGAATGCGGCAAGAAATATCTTTGTAAACAATGGCTTGGCCTGTCAAAGGTGACGCGTTCGAGCCGATTATGCCACAATGGGCGCCGTGTCCCGGTTGCCGCCATCGGAGCCTCCCGGCCCCGTTGGACGGCCCGGGGCGGTATATGAAACCGAATCCGATAGGCTCCCGATGGCGCAGAACGATACCCACCTCGTCTGGTTGGACATGGAGATGTCCGGCCTGGATCCCGACAAGGAACGCATCCTGGAGGTGGCCCTGGTGGTCACCGACAAGGACCTGGAGGTGGTGGAGGAGGGGCCGGTGCTGGTCGTGCACCAGCCCGACGCGGTCCTGGACGCCATGGACGACTGGAACAAGGGCACCCACGGCAAGTCCGGCCTCATCGACAGGGTGAAGGCGTCCGGGCTCGACGAGGCCGAGGTCGAGGCCCGGATGCTGGCCTTCATGCAACGCCACGTCCCCGAGCGGGCCTCGCCCATGTGCGGCAATTCCATCTGCCAGGACCGCCGCTTCCTCGCCCGCCACATGCCCCGACTCGAGGCCTATTTCCACTACCGCAACCTGGACGTCTCCACCCTGAAGGAGCTGGCGCGGCGCTGGCGCCCCGGCCTCGTGGAAGGCTTCAAGAAGGAGAACAGCCACACGGCCCTGGCGGACATCCGCGAATCCATCGGCGAGCTGCGCCACTACCGCGAACACTTCATCCGGCAGGAGTGAGCCGCGGCCGGCACGGCGCTTGCCATCCGACCGACCAGACCACGCATGCAGGAAAGGACACGCAGATGAAGACCGGCACCCCCTACGTGATCGAGGTCAACCCGCGCATCCCGCGGCGGCTCGCGCGCCTGTCGGAGCTGGCGGAAAACCTCTGGTACAGCTGGGACCAGCCCAGCCGCACCCTCTTCGCGCGGCTGCACCCCGGCCTTTGGGACGCGGTGGGCCACAACCCCAAGGCCTTCCTCAAGCGGGTGGACGAGGTGAGGCTCAACGAGGCGGCCGAGGACCACATCTTCCTGGGCAGCTACAACCGCGTCATGTCCTCCTACGACACCTACCACGGCGAGCCCCTGCGCCGGGAGATGCCCATCGGCCTCAAGTCGGGCGACCTCGTCGCCTACTTCTGCGCCGAGTTCGGCTTCCACGAGAGCTTCCCGGTCTATTCCGGCGGCCTGGGCATCCTCGCGGGCGACCACTGCAAGGCGGCCTCGGACCTGCGCCTGCCCTTCGTCGCCGTCGGGCTGCTCTACCGCAAGGGCTACTTCTCCCAGCGCATCGACAACGACGGCAACCAGATCGCCACCTATGCCGACGCCGAGTTCGAGGACCTGCCGGTCGAGCCGGCCCTGCGCGACGACGGCAGCGAGCTGCACATCCACGTCGACTTCCCGGGGCGGCTGGTCGCGGTGAAGGTCTGGCAGGCCCGGGTCGGCCACGTCATGCTCTACCTGCTCGACACGGACCTGCCCGAGAACACCACGGAGGATCGCTACATCACCCACCAGCTCTATGGCGGCGACAAGCACACCCGCATCCAGCAGGAGCTCGTCCTCGGGGTGGGCGGCATCCGCGCCCTGGAGCAGCTGGGTGTGAAGCCCACGGTCTACCACATCAACGAGGGCCATGCCGCCTTCCTGGTGCTGGAGCGCATCCGCCGCAAGGCCTCCCAGGGGCTCAGCTTCGAGGCGGCCCTGGAGGCGGTGGCGGTGAACACCGTGTTCACCACCCATACCCCGGTGCCGGCGGGCCACGACCACTTCGCCGAGGAGATGATCTGGGAATACCTCGGCGCCTGCTGCAGCGAGCTGGCGGTGAACCGCGGGGACTTCCTCCGCCTGGGCGGCGCCGGCCACGGCACCAGCTTCAACATGACCAAGCTCGCCCTGCACGGCTCGCGCCACCACAACGGGGTGTCGCGCATCCACGGCGGCGTGTCCTCGCGCATCTGCGCCGACGTCTGGCCGCAGATCGCGCCGGAAGATTCCCCCATGGACTACATCACCAACGGGGTGCACGTCGCGAGCTTCCTCGCCCAGGAATGGCAGGACCTCTTCGACAACGAGATCGGCTACGACTGGCGGCGGCGCTTCTGCGACGTGGACTTCTGCGTCAGGGTGGAGGAGATCCCCGACCACCAGTTCTGGGCGGTGCACCAGACCCTCAAGGCGCAGATGCTGAACAGCCTGCGCTACCGCATCACCCAGCAGCACCTGCGCAACCACGGTTCCGCCGCGCACCTGGACCGCATGCTCAAGCACGCCAATCCGCTCGACCCCAACGCGCTCACCATCGGCTTCGCCCGCCGCTTCGCCACCTACAAGCGGGCCGCGCTGCTGCTGGAGGACATGGACTGGCTGCGCGCCCTGCTCAACGATGCCGACCGGCCGGTGCTCTTCGTCTTCGCCGGCAAGGCGCATCCGGCCGACAAGCCCGGCCAGGAGCTGATCCGCCGCATCCACGAGGTCTCCCACGAGGTGGAGTTCGAGGGCCGCTTCCTGCTGGTGGAGGGCTACGACCTGGGGCTGTCGCGGCGGCTCGTGGCCGGCTGCGACGTCTGGCTCAACACCCCCATCTATCCCCTGGAGGCCTCGGGCACCTCGGGCATGAAGGCGGGCATGAACGGCGTGATCAACCTCTCGGTCACCGACGGCTGGTGGGAAGAGGGCTACGACGGCAGCAACGGCTGGGCCATCCGGCCGGCGCCGGAATACTACGACGACGCCCGCCGCAACAAGGAGGACAGCCGCGACCTCTACGAGCTGCTCCAGGACCAGGTCATCCCCATGTACTACCGGCGCAACGAGCTGGGCATCTCGCCCGAGTGGGTGAAGATGGCCAAGCGCTCCATCGCCACGCTGCTGCCGCGGTTCAACTCCAGCCGCATGGTCATGGAATACGTCAACAGGTTCTACGCCCCGGCCAGCCGGCAGTGGCGGCGCTACGCCGAGCGCGACTTCGCCGCCGCCAAGGCCGTGGCCGAGTGGAAGTCCCGGGTCCGGCAGGCCTGGAGCGGCGTGTCCCTGCGGCGGCTGGACGAGCCGCGCAGGCGCATCGTCTTCGGCGAGGCCATGGATATCCGGGTGGCGGTGAACCTCAACGGCCTCAGGCCCGAGGACGTGCGGGTGGAGCTCCTGATCGGGCGCGATTCCAGGCGCGGCCACGAGACGGGCTTCAAGGCCATCCCCCTGGTCCCCGGGCCCCCGGTCGGCAACGAGTGCGTCTTCACCCTGGCGCTGGCCCCCGAGCTGTGCGGGCGCCTGCTCTACCGCCTGCGCATCTACCCGCACCACGAGCTGCTCACCCATCCCTTCGAGACGGGGCTGATGCTCTGGCTTTGATGCAGTGACGAGTGGCGAGTGGCGAGTGACGAGGACTGAGGACTGAGTGCAGGTGCGTAGCGCCTTTCCACCTCAGTCCTCGGCCAGCATCCGCCGATACAGCGCCCGGTATTCCCGGGCGCTGTGCTCCCAGCTGAAGTCGCGCCGCATGCCGGCGAGCTGCAGCCGCTTCCAGGCGGCCGCGTCCCCGTAGAGCGCCAGGGCGCGTTGCACCGTAGCCTGCAAGGCCGCGGCCGTGGCCGCCTCGAAGACGAAGCCGGTGGCCGTGTCCGCAGCCAGATTCTCCGGAGTGGCGTCGACCACCGTGTCCCGGAGCCCGCCGGTGGCGTGCACCAACGGCGGGGTGCCGTAGCGCTGGCTGTACATCTGGTTCAGGCCGCAGGGCTCGAAGCGCGAGGGCATGAGGAAGAGGTCCGCGCCGGCCTCGATGCGGTGGGCGAGCCCCTCGTCGTAGCCGATCACCGTCGCCGCCCGGCCGGCATGGCGCTGGGCGAGGGCGCGGCAGGCGGCCTCCAGCCCGGCCTCGCCGGCGCCGAGGATGGCGAGCTGGGCGCCGTCCCGCACGAGCCGGTCGGCGATCTCCAGCACCAGGTCCACGCCCTTCTGGTGCGTGAGCCGGGAGACCATGCCCAGGAGGGGGGCGGCCGGGTCCGCCTCCAGGTTCAGGTCCTTCTGCAGGGCGGCCTTGCAGCGCTTCTTGCCCGAGAGGCCGCGCACGGAGTAGCTGCAGGGCAGGTAGGGGTCGCAGCGCGGGTTCCAGTAGGCGGTGTCGATGCCGTTGACGATGCCGGCGAGGTCGGCGCGGCGCCTGGCCAGCAGGCCCTGCAGCCCCATGCCCAGGGGCTCGCTCTGGATCTCCTCGGCGTAGGAGGGGCTCACGGTGCTGAGGGCGTCGGCGTAGTGGAGGCCGGCCTTGAGGAAGGAGAGGTTGCCGTAGTACTCCAGCCCCTCGACGGCGAAGCTCTCCGGCGGCAGGCCCAGACGGGCCACCCAGTCGGCGGGGAAGATGCCCTGGAAGGCGAGGTTGTGCACGGTCATGAGGCTGCGCGCGCCGCCGCCCGCGAACTTCAGCCAGGCGGGGGCGAGCCCCGTCTGCCAGTCGTTGCAGTGCAGCACCTCCGGCCGCCAGGCGAGCGGCGAGCGTGGCGAGGCGAGCAGGGCGGCGACCCGGGAGAGCAGACCGAAGCGCTCGGCGTTGTCCGGGTGATCCGCGCCGTCGGCGTCCTGGTAGGGGCCGCCCTCCCTCAGGTAGTAGTGGGGCGCGTCGAGGATATGGAGCGCTACCCCGGAGTCCGGCATGTCGGCCTCCAGCAGGCGCACCGGATGGGGCAGGTCGTCGAAGCGGTGCAGCTCCCGGGCGCCCTCGACGCCGCCGAGCACGCCATGATAGCCCGGCAGCAGGAGGCGGCAGTCCTCGCCGATTTCGCACAGGGCGGCGGGCAGGGCGCCGCTGACGTCGGCCAGCCCCCCGGTCTTGACCAGGGGGCGCGCTTCGGAGGTGGCAAAGAGGATACGGGTCATGGTGCATCCTGTGGGCGAGGCCCCTATTGTAGCGCCGGGACCGGGCCGGCTCGCCTGCGCCGCTTTCGCTCCGCTCGGGCTAAGATGCAGGCATTCGAAGCGGAAGGGAGATGCGCGATGCACACGATCGGTCTCTACGGCCTCGGCCGCATGGGCGGCAACATGGCCAGGCGCCTGGCGCGTGGCGGGGTCCGGGTCCTGGCCTACAACCGCAACCCTGAGGTGGCCCGGGGCATCGCCGCCGAGGAGGCCAACGTCACCGCCTGCGCGAGCCTGCAGGAGATGGTGGCCGGGCTCGCCGCCCCGCGCGTGGTCTGGCTCATGCTGCCGGCGGGGGCGGCCACCGAGGCGGCCATCCTGCAGGCCTCCGCCCTGCTCGAGCCCGGCGACGTGCTGGTGGACGGGGCCAACGGCTATTACAGGGAGGCCCTGGGGCGCGCCCACCAGATGGCGGGCCTGGGGATCCGCTTCGTCGACGTCGGGGTCTCCGGCGGCGTCTGGGGCCTGGACAACGGCTACTGCCTCATGGCGGGGGGCGAGAAGGAGGCCGTGGCGGCCGTCACCCCCTTCCTGCAGGTCCTCGCGCCGGCCCCGGACCGCGGCTGGCTGCACGCCGGGCCTTCGGGCTCGGGCCACTTCGTGAAGATGGTCCACAACGGCATCGAATACGGCATGATGCAGGCCTACGCCGAGGGCTTCGCCCTGATGCAGGGGAAGCGGGAGTTCGAGCTGGACCTCGCCGCCATCGCCGAGCTCTGGCGGCACGGCTCCGTGGTGCGCTCCTGGCTGCTGGACCTCACCGCCGGCTTCCTCAAGGACGACCAGGCCCTCGCGGCCATCTCCCCCTACGTGGCCGACTCCGGCGAGGGGCGCTGGACGGCGCTGGAGGCGGTGGAGCAGGGGGTGCCCGCGCCGGTGATGTCGCTCGCGCTGATGATGCGCTTCGCCAGCCAGGGCGGGAACGACTATGCGAACAAGATGCTGGCCATGATGCGCAAGGGCTTCGGCGGCCATGCGATCAAGGGGGGCGGCGATGCTTGAAGTCGAAACCCCGCTGCCGCCCTGCAACTTCGTCATCTTCGGCGCCACCGGCAACCTCGCCAGCAACAAGCTGATCCCGGCCCTCTACCGCCTGGAGTTGGCCGGCAAGCTGCCCGAGGGCCTCAGCTTCATCGCCTTCGCCCGCCGCGAGTTCGACGACGCCGCCTGGCGCGAGAACGTGAAGCAGCTCCTCCAGGCCCGCTTCGAGGCCGACGGCGAACTGCTGGCGCGCTTCGCCGCGCGCTTCGACTACCTGCAAGGCGAGCTGCACGAGACCGAGGCCTACGAGCGGCTCAAGGAGGTGCTCGCCAAGCCCAAGATGGGGGTGTGCTCCAACGTCGTCTTCTACCTCGCCATCAAGCCCACCGACTTCCCGGCGGTGATCAAGAACCTGGACTGCTGCGGCCTGAACAAGCCGCGGGGGCTGCACCGCATCGTGGTGGAGAAGCCCTTCGGCGAGGACATCGAGTCGGCGCGGGTCCTGAACGAGCTGCTGCACCGCTACTTCGAGGAGGAGCAGATCTTCCGCATCGACCACTACATGGGCAAGGAGACGGTGCAGAACCTGCTCGTGTTCCGCTTCGCCAACACCCTGATCGAGCCCCTGTGGAACCGCAACTACGTCGACCACGTGCAGATCACCGTGGCCGAGTCCGTGGGCATCGAGAAGCGGGCCGACTACTACGACCGCGCCGGGGCCCTGCGGGACATGCTGCAGAACCACCTCATGCAGCTCCTGACCCTGGTGGCCATGGAGCCGCCGCCCGCCCTGGAGGCGGACGCCCTCAGGGACGAGAAGGTGAAGGTGCTGCGCTCCATCCGCAACATCTCCAAGCGCTCGGTGCACGCCCACGCCTTCCGCGCCCAGTACAAGGCCGGCAACGTTGCGGGCCTGCAGGTCCAGGGCTACCAGGACGAGCCGGGGGTGGAGCCCGAGTCGGTGACCGAGACCTATGTCGCCGCCAAGTTCTACATCGACAACTGGCGCTGGCGCGGCGTGCCCTTCTACCTGCGCACCGGCAAACGGCTCAAGGAGCAGCTCTCCATCATCGCCATCCGCCTCAGGCACCCGCCCCAGCAGCTCTTCCGCGAGACCCCCCTGGAGACCCTGGAGCCCAACTGGATCGTGCTCTCCATCCAGCCCGAGGAGAGCATGCACGTGGAGATCCACGCCAAACAGCCGGGCCTGGACATGGACACCCGGGTGATCCGGCTCAATGCCAGCTTCCGCAAGCCGGAGGAAAACCCCCTGGACGCCTACGATGCCCTGCTCCTGGACGTGATCGAGGGCGACCACACCCTGTTCATCCGCTTCGACGAGGTGGAATGGGCCTGGCGGGTGGTGGACCCCATCCTCAAGTACTGGGCCCAGGAGCGCGAGTTCATCCACACCTACCCGGCGGGCAGCTGGGGGCCCATCGAGGCGAACCGGCTGTTCGACTCCGAAGACACCGAGTGGCGGAATAAACTCTGAAGAAGTGACGAGGACTGAGGGCCGAGGCCTGAGTTAAGGACATCGGCACCGCCCCAGTCCTCAGTCCTCGGGATACAGGCCCTTGTAGGGCAGGCCCCGGCGCGGCTCGGCCATCATCTCCGCCACCGCGTCGCGCCACGCGAGGTAATGGGCCGTGGCCTTGTGCGCGGCGGCGGCCTCGGCCGTGGCATAGGCCTCGTAGAGGATGAAGCGGGTGGGGTCGGCGGCGTCCTGCAGGATATCGAAACGCCGGTTGCCGGCTTCGCGGATCGAGTGTTCGTGGTTCTCCCGGCAGGCGGCGATGAAGTCGGCGACGCGCTCGGGCTTCACGCGCACGTGGACCAGGGTGACGTGCATGGCCGTTACCGTGCAACTCGCGCAGCGAGACCGCGTCCCCCTCTCCCGCAAGCGGGAGAGGCCAGGGGTGAGGGGAACCGTTCATGGCGCAACCCGTTGATTTTCATCGGCGGGGACGGCGTGGGCGCCATGAACGGTTAGGGCCCGAGTTCCCGGAGCAGGACGCCGAGTTCCTGCTTGAGCTCGTCGATGAGCCGCTGCGAGGCCGTCCCGTCCTGCTCCTTCGCGGCCTCTTCCAGGGCGAGGGCCTTGCCGTGGGCCCGGTGGGCGGAGAGGGTGGCGAGCACCCCCTTCAGGGTATGCGCCCCGCGGGTGAAGCCCCGCCAGTCGGCGGCGGCGAAGGGCTCGTCGATGTTGCGGACGTAGTCGTCGTAGCCGGCCAGGAACATGTCGACGAGGGTCTGCAGCAGCGCCTCGTCGTCGCCGATGCGGGAGAGGGCGTCCTGGCGGTCGATCACGGCAGTTGCGGCCTCGGTCATGGGCTCGGCCTTTCTGGATTGGGGTGGCTTCCCTGTTCATTATGCGATCAAACCCGGCATAAATCACCCCGGGCCGTCCGCCGCCAGGGGAAGGGCGCTGAGCCATCCGTACCGTTGCCATTTTCGGGAGGCGCCGCATCATGGTGTGCAAGGGGCCGGAATCGGCCCGAAAACCGATGGAGGAGCCATGCACAGCGTATTGCGGATGGCCGTGGGCCTGATCGCCGCCCTGGGGCTGGGCGCGGACCAACCGGCCGCGGCCGGCAACCGGCTGGCGGGGCACCCTTCGCCCTATCTGGCCATGCACGCGCAGGACCCGGTGCAGTGGCGCGAATGGGACGAGGCCGCGCTGGCGGAGGCGCGCCGGCAGAACAGGCTCCTGCTGGTCTCCGTCGGCTATTTCGCCTGCCACTGGTGCCATGTCATGCAGCGGGAGACCTTCCTCGACCCCGAGGCGGCCCGGTTGATCAACGCCGAGTTCATCCCGGTGAAGGTGGACCGTGAGGTGAATGCGGCGCTGGATACGGCCCTGCAGGACTTCGCCCAGCGCGTCGGCGGGCGTTCGGGCTGGCCCCTGAACGTATTCGTCACGCCCGAGGGACACCCCCTGTTCGCCATGCAGTACGCACCCAGGGCCGAATTCATGCGCACCGCGCAGGAGCTGGGGGCGCGCTGGAGGCAGAATGCCGCCGGGCTCGCGGCCCTCGCCCGCGCGGCCTCGGCGGCGCCCGAGCCGGCGCCGCCGCCGGCCGACCTGCCGGGCGCCTTCGCCCGCCGCGCGCAGGAGGAGGCCGACCCGCTGCGCGGCGGCTTCGGGCAGACGGCGAAGTTCCCCCTGGTGCCCCAGCTCGCGGCCGTGCTGGAGCTGCAGCGCGCCGCGCCCCAGGCCGAGCGCGCCGAATTCCTGCGCCTCACCCTGGACCAGATGGCCGGGCAGGCGCTCTACGATCACGTCTCCGGCGGCTTCTTCCGCTACACCGTGGACCCGGACTGGCAGGCGCCGCATTTCGAGAAGATGCTCTACGACAACGCCCAGCTCGCGGCCCTCTACCTGCGGGCGGCCGAGGCGCTGGGCGAGCCGCGCTACCGGGCGGTGGCGCTGGAGACCCTGGACTTCCTGCTGGCGCAGATGCGCGAGGGGCCTGCCTTCGTCGCCAGCCTCTCCGCCGTCGATCGGGCGGGCGTGGAGGGCGGGGCCTATCTGTGGCAGGCCGAGGCGATCCGCGCCCTGCTGAGCCCGCAGGAGTGGCAGGCAGTCCGGCGGCTGTGGGTCCTGGATCGTCCCGCCGAGTTCGAGGCCGGCTACCTGCCCGCCCCCGTGTCCGGGCCGGGGGCGGGCGAGGCGGCGCTGGTCCGCCAGGCGCTCGCCAGGCTGAGGGCGGCCGGCAAATGGCAGGGCATCCCCCGGGACGGCAAGCAGCTGGCCGGCTGGAACGGGCTCGCCCTGGCGGCGCTGGCCGAGGCGGGCCGGCACGAGCCGCGCTACGCCGAGGCCGCGGCGGGGCTCTACCGCTTCCTGCGCGAGCGGCTCTGGGACGGGCGCCGCCTGCACAAGGGGCGCTCGGCCGGCCAGTCCCTGGGCGGGGCGGAGCTGGAGGACTACGCCTATGCCGCGCTGGGGGTCTGGCGCTACGCCCGGGCACAGGGCGACGCCCAGGCGCGGCGCTTCGCCCTGGAACTGCAGCGCCAGGCCTGGCGGCGCTTCCACCGCGACGGCGCCTTCAGGCTGGAGGAGCGGGCCCTGCTCGCCGCCGCCGCGGATGCCTGGGAGGACGGCCATACCCCCGCGCCCGCGGCGGTGCTGGTCGGGCTGGGGCTGGAATCGCAGGATGCGAGGCTCGCCGGCCTGGCGGCCAAGGCCCTGGCCCAGGCGCGCCGGGGCGCCGGCGGCGATCCCTTCTGGCGCGCGAGCCTGGCGGTGCTGGCGGACTGACCGGTGCCGGGGTCGCTTGATCCGCAGACGACGCAGATTCACGCAGACGAAAATTCGGTGCCGGGGTGCCCTCGCGTAGGAGCGCCTTCGGGCGGACCGTGGACCTTTATGCGCGGATGTTCGCGGCTAAAGCCGCTCCTGCAGTGCCCATGGACAATCCGGGCTCATCTGTGTCATCTGCGGATTCAAGGATTGATCTGCGCAAATGCGCGTCATCCGCGGACCCTCATTCCTCGGCGCGGCGCATCGCCGGGCGCCTCTCCACCCTCACCGCGGCCTCCATCTCGCTGCCCCTGCGGATCAGGCGCAGCGTGGCGGTCTGGCCGGGGGAGAGATCGGCGATCAGGCCCAGCAGCGTGGAGGAGTCCTGCACGGGCTTGGCGTTGACCGCGATCAGGGCGTCGCCGGGGCGGACGCCGGCGCGGTCTGCCGGGCCGCCGCGCAGCACCCCGGCGATGAGCGCCCCCTCCGTCGACTTCAGGCCGAAGGATTCGGCGATCTCGGGGGTGATGTCCTGCACCTCGACGCCCACCCAGCCCCGGGTGACGGCGCCGGTGGCGATGATCTGGTCCATGACCTGGCGCACGATGGACACGGGGATGGCGAAGCCGATGCCCAGGCTGCCGCCCGAGCGCGAGAAGATGGCGGTGTTGATGCCCACCAGGTTGCCCGAGGCGTCCACCAGCGGGCCACCGGAGTTGCCCGGGTTGATCGCCGCGTCGGTCTGGATGTAGTTCTCGAACACGTTGATCCCGAGGTGGCTGCGGCCCAGGGCGGAGACGATGCCCATGGTCACGGTCTGGCCCACGCCGAAGGGGTTGCCGATGGCGAGCACCGCGTCGCCCACCCTGAGGCTGTCGGGGCGGGCGAAGGTGATGGCGGGCATGCCCTTCTGCCTCACCCGCAGCACGGCCAGATCGGTCTCCGGGTCGGAGCCCACCAGCTCGGCGGCCAGGGTCCTGCCGTCCGCGAAGGCGACCTGGATCTCGTCCGCCGCCTCGATGACGTGGTGGTTGGTGAGGATGTAGCCGTCCGCGCTGACCACCACGCCGGAGCCCAGGTTGGTGACCCGCTGCGGGCGGCTATCCAGTCCGGGGCCGAAGAAGCGACGGAAGAAGGGGTCGTCCATCAGGGGCGAGCGCGGGACGCGCACGAGCTTGCTGGTGAAGATGTTCACAACCGAGGGCTGGGCCTTCATGGCGGCGTCGGCGTAGGAGGTCACCAGGGCCGGGCGGCCGCCTTCGGCCACCTCGCGGACGATGACCTGGGCCTCCCGGGGCAGGATGCCGGGGACGAGCCAGCCTAGGGCCGCGAGCGCGGCCAGCACGACGGCGATGGCCGCGACGATCTGCGAGAAGACAAGCCAAAATTTCCGCATGATTCCATGCCTGCTTGTAACAGCCGGATTCTACCTCAAGCACGAAGCTGCGGCCGGGTTCGGGGGATTCAAGATCGGGCGGCTTTTCTGTACAATCTCGCGGTTTTTGCGTGCCGGGGCCGTGGAAGGCGCATGCGCCTCGGACCGATAAGGGTTGCGACCCAGAATTCCAGACCCACAGGTAGGAAACAATAAATGAGCAACGAGAACGTGGATAGATCCAAACGCCGGTTCCTGGTAGCGATGAGCTCGGCGGTAGGAGGGGTGGCCGCAGCGGGTGCGGCCGTGCCCTTCGTCATGAGCATGCTGCCCTCGGCCAAGGCCCTGGCGGCCGGCGCGCCGGTGGAGGTGGACCTGTCCAAGGTCGAGCCGGGCATGCAGCTGACCGCGGAGTGGCGCGGCAAGCCGATCTGGATCGTGCACCGCACCCCGGAGATGCTGGACCTCCTGGGCAGGCACGACGACAAGCTCACCGACCCGAATTCCGAGAAAACCTCCCAGCAGCCCGAGTACTGCAAGAACCCCACCCGCTCCATCCATCCCCAGTACCTGATCGCCATCGGCATCTGCACCCATCTGGGCTGCTCGCCCACCTACCGCAAGGAGATCGGCGCGGCCGACCTGGGCGCCGACTGGCCGGGCGGCTTCTTCTGCCCCTGCCACGGCTCCCGCTTCGACCTGGCGGCGCGCGTGTTCAAGGGCTCGCCGGCGCCGACCAACCTGGTGATCCCGCCGCACAAGTATCTGAGCGAGACCATGGTCCTGATCGGCGAAGACGCCAAGGCCTGAGACTTAAGGGGATAGATCGATGGAAAAGCTGATGAACTGGGTGGATGCGCGCTTCCCGCTCACCGCCACCTACAAGGCGCACCTCTCCGAGTACTTCGCGCCCAAGAACTTCAACTTCTGGTACTACTTCGGGTCGCTGGCGCTGCTGGTGCTGGTGATCCAGATCGTCTCCGGCATCTTCCTGACCATGAACTACAAGCCGGACGCGAACCTCGCCTTCGCCTCCGTCGAGTACATCATGCGCGACGTGGAATGGGGCTGGCTGATCCGCTACATTCACTCCACCGGCGCCTCGGCCTTCTTCGTCGTGGTCTACCTGCACATGTTCCGCGGCATCATCTACGGCTCCTACCGCCAGCCGCGCGAGCTGATCTGGATCTTCGGCGTGCTGATCTTCCTGGTGCTGATGGGCGAGGCCTTCTTCGGCTACCTGCTGCCCTGGGGCCAGATGTCCTACTGGGGCGCCCAGGTGATCGTGAACCTGTTCGCCACCGTGCCCTTCATCGGCGAGGACCTCTCCATCCTGATCCGCGGCGACTACGTGATCTCGGATGCCACCCTCAACCGCTTCTTCGCCTTCCACGTCATCGCCTTCCCGCTGGTGCTGCTGGGCCTGGTGGCGGTGCACCTGGTGGCCCTGCACGAGGTCGGCTCCAACAACCCCGACGGCGTCGAGATCAAGAAGCACAAGGACCCGGTCACCCATCGTCCGCTCGACGGCATCCCCTTCCACCCCTACTACACGGTGAAGGACATCCTGGGTGTGGTCGTGTTCCTGATCGCCTTCTCCGCCGTGGTGTTCTTCGCCCCCGAGATGGGCGGCTATTTCCTCGAGGCCAACAACTTCATCCCGGCCGACCCGCTGAAGACGCCCGAGCACATCGCACCGGTCTGGTACTTCACGCCCTACTACGCCATCCTGCGCGCCATCCCGCCGATCCTGGGCTCCCAGTTCCCGGGCGTGGCGGCCATGGGCGTGTCGGTGCTGATCTTCTTCGCCCTACCCTGGCTGGACAGGAGCCCGGTGAAGTCCATCCGCTACCGCGGCCCGAAGTTCAAGATCGCGCTCACCCTGTTCGTGATCGCCTTCATCGGCCTGGGCTGGCTCGGCATCCTGCCCGCCACCGAGCTCTACACCTGGATCGCCCGCGTGCTCACGGTGGTGTACTTCGGCTTCTTCTTCCTGATGCCCTGGTACACCAAGAACGACACCAGCAAACCGGAACCGGAAAGGGTGACCCTCAAATGAACAAGCTGCTGCACATACTGCTGTTTCTGCCGCTGACCGCCTTCGCCTCCGGCGCGGCCGTGCCCCTGGACCGCGCCCCGGTCAACTACAAGAACCAGGAGTCCCTGCAGCGGGGCGCGGCAGTGTTCGTCAACTACTGCCTGAGCTGCCACAGCGCCAACTACATGCGCTATTCGCGCCTGACCGACATCGGGCTCACCGAGCCGCAGATCAAGGACAAGCTGCTCTACGCCACGGACAAGGTCGGCAACACCATGTCCGTCGCCATGCGCACCCACGAGGCCAAGGAATGGTTCGGCGCCGCGCCGCCGGACCTGACCGTGATCACCCGCTCCCGCGGCGCCGACTGGGTCTATACTTATTTGCGCAGCTTCTACCGCGACGACTCCCGCCCCACGGGCTGGAACAACACGGTGTTCGACAAGGTGGGCATGCCCCACGTGATGCAGGACCTGCAGGGTCACCTGGCGCCGGTCTACCGCAGCGAGACCGACCACGAGGGCGGGACGCACCAGGTCATCGACCGCCTGGAGCTCGCCAAGCCCGGCAGGATGACCCAGGCCGAGTACGACGCCCTGGTCGGCGACCTGGTCAACTACATGGCCTGGATGGGCGAGCCGGCCAAGGGCAAGCGCCTGAACACCGGCCTCGGGGTGATGCTGTTCCTGTTCGTGTTCTTCCTGGTGGCCTTCTATCTCAAGAAGGAATACTGGAAGGACGTGCATTGAGCTTGAGGATCGGGCGACGCTTATGATGATTCTGTATTCGGGCACCTCCTGCCCCTTCAGCCACCGCTGCCGCATCGTGCTGCACGAGAAGGGCATGGACTTCGAGATCCGCGACGTGGACATGCACGACAAGCCCTCCGAGATCGCGGTGATGAACCCCTACGGCCGGGTCCCCGTGCTGGTGGAGCGCGACCTCGTCCTCTACGAGTCCAACATCATCAACGAATACATCGACGAGCGCTTTCCGCATCCGCAGCTCATGCCGGCGGACCCGGTCATGCGGGCCCGCGCCCGCCTGTTCCTGTTCAACTTCGAGCAGGACCTCTTCAGCCACGTGGCCGACATCGAGCAAGGCAGCCCCAAGGCGGCGGAGAAGGCCCGGACCCTGATCCGCGACAACCTCACCACCATCGCCCCCATCTTCGCCAAGCAGAAGTACATGCTCGGCGAGGACTACTCCATGCTCGACGTGGCCATCGCGCCCCTGCTGTGGCGCCTGGACCACTACGGCATCAAGCTGCCCAAGCAGGCCTCGCCGCTCTTGAAGTACGCCGAGCGCATCTTCAGCCGCCCGGCCTTCATCGCGGCCCTGACCCCCGTCGAAAAGGCCATGCGCAAATGAGCGCCAAGGCCCTGTCCACCACCCCCTACTTCCTGCGGGCGCTCTACGAGTGGAGCGTGGACGGCGGCCTGACGCCCTACATCACCGTGCGGGTGGACGAGACCACCCGCGTGCCCATGGCCTACGTCAAGGACGGCCAGATCGTGCTCAACATCGGCCCCGGCGCCGTGCGCAGCCTGGTCATGGACAACGAGGCGGTGAGCTTCTCCGCCCGCTTCGGCGGCGTGGCCCACGAGATCTACGTGCCCGTGGCCAACGTCCTCGCCATCTACGCCCGCGAGACGGGGGAGGGCATGGCCTTTCCGCAGCAGGAGTCGGCCGCCCCCGATGCGGACGCAGGCCCCGAGCGCCCCAAGGGGCGTCCCAGTCTTCGCGTCGTGAAGTAATCCGGCACCGGTGCGGGCCCGAGGCTTTCCGGGACCGCGGCAGCGCCGGCATGGCCCGGGCAACCGCCTTTGTAGGCAAGTTTGCAAGAAAACGCCGCGCGGGAACGTGCTGGAAGGCCGGTAAGCCAGGTTCGCCGGCGCTTTTGTTCCCCCCTTTGCCCGACGAATTCCCGAAAAATGCCGGGATTTCGTCGGGACAGTCCTGGCCGGGCCAAAGCCTGCGGGTGAGGTAAAATCGGCCTCACATGCCCCTGTAGCTCAGTTGGTAGAGCAGCTCACTTGTAATGAGAAGGTCGAGGGTTCGATTCCTTTCGGGGGCACCAATACCCTTCATGTCATGGACGCCGAAGACATCCTTGCCGATTTGCGTGCCCAATTCGGGCAGGGGCGGGTGGTGCTCCGTCCCGGCGGATCGAGTTCGCGACGATTGATTGTTTTCTTTTGGCTCTCTTGAAAAACGAGTGGGTAAGCAGACATGCGCACCGCTCTCGGGTCCCCTCCCCTTCTCGGCTTCTGCGCACGCACCCTCTGCGCCAGATAAAAAACGGGGCGCGGGGCCCCGTTTCGTATCTGGCGGAGAGAGTGGGATTGTGCCGGTCTCGCCTGGGGGCGATCCCGCCATCCCTCGCCTGCGGCTCGGGACCGCCCTGCGGGCGTCCCCCGACGCGGTGCGTCGGGGTCGAACCCGATCGGCTTCTGCGCACGCACCCTCTGCGCCAGATAAAAAACGGGGCGCGGGGCCCCGTTTCGTATCTGGCGGAGAGAGTGGGATTCGAACCCACGGTACGGCAAGCCGTACACTTGATTTCGAGTCAAGCCCGATCGACCACTCCGGCATCTCTCCGTTACGCTGCTGTCGGCATCCGGGCCTGGTTCGTCGCGCGTACGGCGCAGGCCCGAAAGGGCGGCATTTTACCCGCTTATGATCCCGCGAGGAACCGCAATGATGCATAGGTCCGCCATCCTGCGCTACGCCCTTGCGGCGCTCGCGGTTCTGGCCGTGGCCGGGTGCGGGCGCGCGCCCTTGCCTGCGCCCGGGGAGGGCGGGGTGCTGGTGGTGGCGACCCGCTCCAGCCCCACGACCTATTTCATCGATCCTGCCGGCCAGGCCTCGGGCCTGGAGCACGACCTCGCCGTGCGCTTTGCCGAATCCCAGGGCTGGCGGGTGCGCTTCGTCGTGGTGGAGAACCTGCAGGAGCTGTTCGAGCTGCTCCGGCATGGCCAGGTCCATGTCGCCGCGGCCGGGCTAACCGCGACCGAGGCGCGGGGCATCAAGTATCGCCTCGGCCCGGAATACACCGAGGTGACCGAGCAGGTCATCTGCCGCAAGGGCCCCGGCCTGCCGCGCAAGCCCATCGACCTGATCGGCAAGCGCATCGAGGTGGTGGCGGACAGCAGCCATGCCGAGGCCCTGTGGTGGCTGCGGGTGCGGCAGCTGCGGCTGGACTGGACCGAGGTGCCCGCGGCCGGCGAGGAGGAGCTCCTGGACCGGGTGCAGTCGGGGCTTTCGGACTGCACCGTGGCCGACTCCACGGGCTTCCAGATCGCGCGCCACTTCTACCCCGACCTCGCGGTGGCCTTCGACCTGGGCAAGCCGCAGAAGGTGGCCTGGATGCTGCCGAAGCAGGCGGAAGACGCCCTGGTCGGCAAGATCAAGGCCTTCTTCGACGGGATCAGGGAGGACGGCGAGCTCAAGCGCATGAAGGAGCGCTACTTCGGCCACGTCCGGCGGCTGGACGAGGCCGACGTGCTGGGCATCCTGGAGCGCCGCAGCCGCGTGCTGCCGCCGCTCAGGCGCCATTTCCACCAGGCCCAGGCGGAGACGGGGCTCGACTGGCGCTTCCTCGCCGCGCTGGCCTACCAGGAGTCGCAGTGGGATCCGAACGCCACCTCGCCGACGGGGGTGCGGGGCATCATGATGCTCACCGGCGAGACCGCCGACCGCCTCGGGGTGAAGAACCGCCTGGATCCGAAGGAGAGCATCCTGGGCGGGGCGCGCTACATCCTCATGCTCAAGGAGGGCCTGCCGGCGCGCATCCAGGAGCCCGACCGCACCTGGATGGCCCTGGCGGCCTACAACATCGGCCCGGCGCATTTCGAGGACGCCAGGCGCCTGACCCAGAGCCTGGGCAAGAATCCCGATGCCTGGAGCGACGTGAAGGACGTGCTGCCGCTGCTCTCGCGCGAGAGCTACCAGGGGCGGCTCAGGTTCGGCTTCGCCCGCGGCGGCGAGGCGCGCATCCTCGCCGAGAACGTGCGCATCTACTACGACATCCTGGTGCGGCACGAGCCGGCCTATCACGACGGGATCGGGTTCAACTGACCCCGGCCCTCCCCACGGGTGGGGAGGCGGCGTTGCTCCGGCGGCTTCGGCCGGGCTGCGCCCTTAACTTGGCTGCGCCAAGTTAGCCTGCGCCGAAACTCTCAGGAGGCCGCGATCCTCTCCATGCCGCCCATGTAGGGGCGTAGGACGGCGGGAATGGCCACGCTGCCGTCGGCCTCCTGATAGTTTTCCAGTATCGCGACGAGGGTGCGGCCGACGGCGAGGCCGGAGCCGTTCAGGGTGTGCAGCAGCTCCGGCTTGCCCTTCTCGGCGCGGAAGCGGGCCTGCATGCGGCGGGCCTGGAAGGCCTCGAAGTTGGAGCAGGAGGAGATCTCCCGGTAGGTGTTCTGGGCCGGCAGCCAGACCTCCAGGTCGTAGGTCTTGGCGGCGGAGAAGCCCATGTCGCCGGTGCACAGGCTCACGACCCGGTAGGGCAGCTCCAGTTTCTTGAGGATGGCCTCGGCATGCCCCGTGAGCTCCTCCAGGGCGGCGTAGGAGTCCTCGGGGCGCACGAGCTGCACCAGCTCCACCTTGTCGAACTGGTGCTGGCGGATCATGCCGCGGGTGTCGCGGCCGTAGGAGCCGGCCTCGGAGCGGAAGCAGGGGGTGTGCGCCACCAGGCGGATGGGCAGGTTCTCGGCAGGGATGATCTCGTCGCGCACGATGTTGGTCACCGGCACCTCGGCGGTGGGGATGAGGAACATGCCGTTGTCGAGCCGGAAGAGGTCCGCCTCGAACTTGGGCAGCTGCCCCGTGCCGCGCAGGGAGTCGGCGTTCACCAGGTAGGGGACGTAGACCTCGTCGTAGCCGTGCTCCTGGGTGTGCACGTCGAGCATGAACTGGGCGAGCGCCCGGTGCAGGCGGGCGAGCTCGCCGCGCATGAGCACGAAGCGGCTGCTGGCGATCTTGGCGGCGGTGGCGAAGTCGAGCAGCTCCAGCCCCTCGCCGATGTCGACGTGGTCCTTCACCGTAAAGCCGTAGGCGCGCGGCGCGCCCACCCGGCGCACCTCCACGTTGGCCTCGGGGTCCGCCCCCAGGGGCACGCTCTCGTGCGGCAGGTTGGGGATGCCGGCGAGCAGGGCGCCGAGTTCGCCCTGGAGGCCGTCCAGGCGCGTCTCCATGGCCTTGAGCTCGTCGGCGAGGCCGCCGACCTCGGCCATGAGGGCGGCGACGTCCTCGCCCTTGCCGCGGGCGATGCCGATCTGCTTCGAGAGGGCGTTGCGCTGGGCCTGCAGCTCCTGGGTGGCGGTCTGGAGGGTCTTGCGCTCGGCCTCCAGGGCCTCGAAGCGGGCGCTGTCGAGTTCGACCCCGCGGGTGGCGAGGCGGGCGGCGACGGCCGCGATGTCCTTGCGCAGCAGTTGGATGTCCAGCATGGGAACCTGTCGTGTCGGCGAGTGTGGGGAATGGCGCGATTTTACCGGGGGGCGGGGCCGCCGGGCTCGCGGCGGGGCCCGGCGGCCCCGTCCGCCGGGCGTCGTGTTGCGGGAAACGCTATTCGCGGGCGGCGGCGCCGGAAGGGGTCTCGGCCAGGATCTGCCGCCGCACCCGCGCATAGGCGGCCTGCAGCTCGGCGAGGCGGGCCCCGGCCCCGCTCAGGTCGGCCTGCCTGGCGGCCTGCTCCAGGCGGCCGGCGGCCTCGGCCATCGCCTGCGCCCCGATGAAGGCGGCGGCGCCCTTGATCTGGTGGGCGTCCCGGGTGGCCCTGGCGGCATCTTCGGCGGCGATGGCGGCGGCGAGGGACTCGAGCAGGCCGGCGCTGCTCTCGACGAAGACATCCAGCAATTCCTGCAGCCGGGCCGGATCGCCCCGGCTGATCTGGCGCAGCTTGTCGAGATCGTAGGCGTGCGGGCTGCTGTCGGCGGCCGGGCCGGGCTCGGGGGCGGCCTCCGGCTCGGCCTCCTCCACCTTGTCGGGCAGCCATCGGGCCAGGGCGACGGCCAGGTCCTTCGCCGAGACCGGCTTGGTGAGATAGTCGTCCATGCCCGCCGCGTGGCAGGACTCCTCGAAGCCTTCCATGGCGTTGGCCGTGAGGGCGATGATGGGAAGCCGGGCGCGGCCCTGCCCGGACTCCCAGGTGCGGATGGCCTGGCTCGCGGTCAGGCCGTCCCATTCCGGCATCTGGCAGTCCATGAAGATGAGGTCCGGGGGCGCGGCCCGGGCCGCGGCGTAGGCCGCCTGGCCGTCACCGGCCACCTCGACCTCCACGCCCATGTTCTCCAGGGTGTAGCGCAGCAGCTTCTGGTTCACCGGGTTGTCCTCGGCGAGCAGGACGCGGATGTCCTTGTAGCGCAGGCGGGGCGGGAGCTCGGGCCCGGCGAGGGCCGCCTCGGCGCTGCCCGGGGCGAGGGGCAGGTCCACGTGGAAGGCGCTGCCCTCGCCGACCCGGCTTTCGACCCGGAGCGCGCCGCCCATCAGCTCGACCAGCTGGCGGCAGATGGCGAGCCCCAGGCCGGTGCCGCCGTATTTGCGGCTGGTCGAGCCGTCGGCCTGGGAGAAGGCCTGGAAGATCCGCTCCAGGGCGGCCGCGGGGATGCCGATGCCGCTGTCGCGGACCGAGAAGCGGTACCAGTCGAGGCCGTCCCGGGGGGCGAGCCGGCGGGCGGCGAGGCGGACCTCGCCCCGTTCGGTGAACTTGAGGGCGTTGTCCAGCAGGTTGAGCAGGACCTGGCGCAGGCGCAGCGGGTCGCCGCGGACCCAGGCGGGCATGGCCTCCACCCCCTCCAGCCTGAAGGCCAGGCGCTTCTCCTCCGCCCGGGGGGCGTAGAGCTCCATCACCTCCCTGAGCAGCTCGGGCAGCTCGAAGTCGATCTCCTCCACGGAGAGCCGGCCGGCCTCGATCTTGGAGAAGTCCAGGATCTCGTTGATGATGCGCATGAGCGACTCGGCCGAGCGCAGCACCGCCTCGGCGTACTCGTGCTGCCGCGGCGCGAGCCGGCTGTCGATCAGCAGCCGGGTCATGCCGATGATGCCGTTCATGGGGGTGCGGATCTCGTGGCTGACGTTGGCCACGAACTGCGACTTCATCTCCGCGGCGGACAGCGCCGCGTCGTGGGCGGCCTTGAGCGCCTCCTCGGCGGCCTTCTGGGCGGTGACGTCGCGCATGATGGCCTGGATGTAGGTCCTGCCGTCGAGCTGCATGGCGTGCAGCGCGATCTCCACCGGGAAGAGGCTGCCGTCGGCCCGCCTGCCGGTCCATTCGAACAGGGCGTGGCGATTCTCCATGGCCTCGCGGATGTGCCGGGCCGCTACCTCGCGGGCCGGCGCGCCGGAGGGCTGGATCTCGGCGCCGAGCTCGTCCGGCTTGCGGCCCAGGAAATCGGCGACGGTATCGAAACGGAACATCCTGAGGGTGGCGGGGTTGCAGTCCGTGAACCCCCCCTCGTCCAGGATGACGATGCCGTCGGTGTTGGTCTCGAACAGGGTCCGGTACTTGGTGTGCTCGCGCTCGATGATGGCCGCCTGGCGCGCGGTGCGGCGGATGACGAACACGGCGACCAGGGCGCTGACCAGGGCGGCCGCCAGGCCGAGCAGCACCAGCAGCCAGCGGGTCTGGTCGTAGGCGGCCTGGGCCTCCTCCGCCGCCCGCTTGGTCGCATTGCGCTGGATGGCGATGAGGGCGTCGAGCTCCCTGACCAGCTTGTGCTGGATGGGGATGGCCTGGGTCTGGAGGACCTCGAAGGCGAGGAAGGTGTAGCCGTCCATGCCCAGATCCACGAGGTCCACCATGATGGGCTGGTTGATCCGCGTGAGGGTGTCGATGCGCTCCAGCGCGGCCCTTTCTTCCGGGCTGGTGAGCATGGTGGCGAGCCGGATGCGCGTCATGGAGTAGTCGGCGCCGTATCGGTAGAAGCGCAGCATCTCCTCGTCCTTCTCGAACTCGTCGGTCATCACGACGATGGACAGCATGGAGATGGCGCGGTCGCGCAGGATGTCCCGCATCTCGGTGGCGAGACGGGTCTTGACGTTGTTCTGCCGCACGATGTCCTCCAGCCGCGTGTTCATCTGGCTCATCTCGTCCAGGCTCACCAGGGTGATGGCGGCCATGAGCAGCAGGGCCAGGGCGAAGCCGCCGCCGACGGCGAAGACGAAGTTTCGGCGCAGGCTCGCCTGCGCGCCGCGCATGCTGAGCGCGGCGGCCAAGGCGAGGATCCGCTTGCGGAGCGGGGAGACGTTCAGCGCGGGCATGCGGGGAGTGTATTCGCAAGAGGCTTGAAGAGGCCACCCGTGCGCCCGGCCCGTCCCCGGGCCGGGCGGCCGTTCAGAACCCGAGCGCGCGGGCGCCCTGATAGAACGCGAAGCTCGCCACCCAGGCGAGCGCCAGCGGCCAGGCGAGCGCCAAGAGGGTGAAGGGCCAGCTCTTCGATTCCTGCCTGATGGTGGAGAGCGTGGCGAGGCAGGGCGTGTAGATGAGGGTGAAGAGCAGGAAGCTGTAGGCCTGCACCCAGTCGAGGCGGCCGGCGAGCAGGCTCGCGAGCTCGCCGCCGCCGGCGCCGTAGATCACCGCCAGGGCGCCGATCACCACCTCCTTGGCGACGAAGCCGAAGAGCAGGGCGATGGCGAGCAGGCTGTCCAGCCCCAGCGGCGAGAAGACGGGCGCCATGAAGTCGGCCATGCGGCCCGCCAGGGTGTCGGGGCCGGCCGGCGCCGCATCGAAGGGGTAGTGGGTGAGGAACCAGACCAGCACCACCCCCAGCACGATGAAGCCGCTCGCCCCCCGGAGGAACTGCAGCGTGGCGCGCCAGCCCTCGAGGACGAGGAAGCGGAAGGTGGGCATCCGGTAGGGCGGCAGCTCCAGCAGCAGCGGCTCGCTGCCGGCGAAGCGCCCGCGCCAGAGGAAGGCGGTCAGGAAGGCGAGCGCGAAGCTCATGAGGTACAGGGAGAAGAGCGCCACGGCCGCGGCGCGGGGCGCGAACACGGCCGTGATGATGAACAGGAAGACCTGCAGCCGCGCCGAGCACAGCGACAGCGGGATCATCAGCATGGTCAGGCGCCTGAGGCTGGGCGAGCGCATGATGCGCGTGCCCAGGATGGCCGGCACGTTGCAGCCGAAGCCCATGAGCTGCATGACGAAGGCGCGCCCGTCCAGCCCCAGCCGGCTCATCAGGGCGTCGACCAGGAAGGCGGCCCGGGCGAGGTAGCCGCTGTCCTCCACCACGGCCATGACCACGAAGAACACGGCGATGATGGGCAGGAAGGTGAGCACGGTGCCGACGCCGTCGTAGAGCCCGTCCATCAGGAAGCTGCGCAGGCCCGTGGGCAGCCCCGCGGCGGCAGGCTCGATCCAGGCCTCCTTCAGGTGCCCCAGCAGCCAGCCCATGCCGTCCTGCAGCGGGGCGCCCAGGCTGTAGACCGTCTGGAAGACCCCGAACATGATGCCGAAGAAGAGCGGCAGCCCGAGCCAGGGATGCAGCAGCAGGCGGTCGAGGCGGTCGGTGGCGCTGGGCGGGATCAGCACCGGCGCGTGGACGCTGCGGCTCACCAGGGCGTCGAGCTCGCGCTCGATCTGGTCGTCCTCGGCGAAGGCCCGGGTGTCGATCCGCTGCAGCTTCGGATGGGCGTGGAGCAGGCCCGCCAGCTCCTGCCGCACCGCCTCGATGCCGGTGCCGTACTTGGCGGAGACGAGGCGCACGGGGGCGCCCAGGACCTGCTCCAGGTGGGCGGTGTCGACGCGGATGCCCAGGTGCCTCGCCTCGTCCGCCATGTTGAGCAGCACCAGCATGGGGATGCCCAGGCCCTTGAGCTGCAGGGGCAGGGCGAGCTGGCGGTCGAGCTGGGAGGCGTTGAGCACGACGGCGAGGAAGTTGACCGGCTGCGCCTCCAGGAAGCGGCGCACCACCAGCTCGTCCTCGGAGAAGCCGTGCAGGTTGTAGATGCCCGGCAGGTCCACCACCTCCACCAGCGAGTCGCCGAGGAGCACCTTCGCGGACAGCAGGTCCACGGTGATGCCCGGCCAGTTGCCGATGCGGGCGCCGGCCCCGGTCAGGCGGTTGAAGAGGGTGGATTTGCCCGTGTTGGGCATGCCCAACAGGGCGATGCGCTTCATCCCGCGGCAGCCACCTCGATGCGCGCGGCCTCGGCGCGGCGGAGGATGAGGTCGGTATGTCCCACCCGGATCTGCATGGGGCCGTTGAGCGGCGAGGTGCGGATGACCTGGACCCGGGCGCCGGGGCGCAGGCCCAGGCCGGACATGCGGCGGCGCAGGTCCTGGCCCACGTTCAGGGCATGGATGACGGCGATGGCGGCCGGAGCGAGCTGGTTGAGCGAGAGGGGCATGTGCGCGCCTAAAACGAGAATTGTTCTCATTGTACCCCGGGCGGGCTGCAAAGCAATATTGCGATGGTCAAATCTTGATATGGGTCATATCGGCGGCCCGCGCCCGGCCGGGGAACGGCGGCTCGGGCAGCGTCACAACGCCCGCTTCAGCGCCTCGATCCGATGCGGCCAATGCTCCTGGTCCGCCGCGTCGAAGACGACCGTCGCTTCCAGTTCCCCGGCGGCCAGGGGGTCCTGGCGCTGGGCCTGGGCCTCCAGGACCTCCAGCGTGGCCTCGGAGACATCGAGCCGCGCCGCGGCACGGCGGCCGACGCGGCTGCGCAACACATGCTCGTCGGCGCGCATGTCCAGGATGCGGAACTCGGCCTGCCGGCGCAGGGCGAGCCGGCGGAAGGCCTCGCGCAGCTCGCGCCTGAGGAAGGTGGCGTCGACGATGACGCGGCAGCCCGCCTCCAGGAGGCCCTCGGCCAGGCGCTCCAGGCGCTCGAAGGTGCGCGCCGTGGCCGCTTCGGTATAGATGCCGGCGCCCAGGGCGCTCGCGCTGGTCTCGAAGGGGCCGAGGCCGAAGAGCCGCTTGCGCTCCACGTCGGAGCGCAGCCGGACGGCGCCCAGCTCGCCCAGGAGCCGCTGCGAGAACCAGGTCTTGCCCGTGCCCGAGACCCCGTGCATGAGGAGCAGGGCGGGGCGGCCGGGTGCTGCGAGGTGCTGCGCGAGCCGCAGGTGGGCAGGGAACGCCTCTCCCCCCTCGCCCCCCGTCTGGGCGGCGCGGATGCGGGCCACCTTGGCGCGCACCAGGGCGCGGTAGACGAGGTAGAAGCGGAAGACCGCGAGCCCGGCGTAGTCCCCGGTGTGTTCGAGATAGCGGTTGAGACAGCGCCAGGCGAGGGCGGTAAATCGCATCTCGCGCGGCGATGCCTCGTCCCCCTCTCCCTCTGGGAGAGGGCTGGGGTGAGGGTTCCGGCCGCGGCTCATCAGGTCCATCACCAGGAAGGCCATCTCGCTGGCGACGTCGATGCAGCGCAGGGCCGGGTTGAATTCGATGCAGTCGAAGATGAGCGGCTTTTCGTCCACCCAGGCGATGTTGCCCAGGTGCAGGTCGCCGTGGCAGTCGCGCACAAAGCCCTCGCGCCTGCGCCCGGCGAATGTGGGCGCGAGGCGGCTGCCCTCGGCCTCGCTCCAACGCTCCAGGGCATCGAGCGCCTGCAGGGGCTCGGCGTCATGCTCCAGAGCGCGGATCTGCGCGAAGTTCTCGCGCACGGGCCGCATGACCGCCTCGGGCGTGCCGTAATCGCTCTCGGGGGGCGCCCGCTCGATGTCGCGGTGGAAGCGGGCGACGGCCTCGGCGATGGCGTCGATCTGCGCCTCGCCGATCTCGGGCGCCTTATCCAGGGTGGCGTCGGGCGGGAAGGCCCGCATGCGCACGGCATATTCCAGCGCGGGGCCTGTGCCCCCCATGCGGGGCGCATCGATGCTGCCGGTGACGGGCACCACCTCCAGATAGATGTCGGGCGCGAGGCGGCGGTTGAGCCGCAGCTCCTCCTCGCAGAAGTGGCGGCGCTTGGCCAGGCTGCCGAAGTCGAGGAAGCCGAGGTCGACGGGCTTCTTGAGCTTGTAGGCGTAGTCGCCGGCGATCAGCACCCAGGAGATGTGGGTCTCGATCAGGCGCACCGACGCCGCGGGGTGGGGATAGGCGGCGGGGGCGAGCAGGGCGGCGATGAGGGGCGGGTGGCTCATGGTGGCAGGCGGATGCGCACGCCTTCATCATAGACAGCCGCCGAGGCCTGCGGCGGGTGGGAACCACCCGCCCTACGCGGCCGGGGTGCGGTGGAAGGCCACCACGTGGTCCACGCCGATGCGGATGCCGATCCGCTCGCCGATGGCGTGGTTGTGGTGCGAGGGCACCAGGGCGAGCAGCCGCCCGCCCGAGGGCAGCTTCAGGGTGTAGAGGAACTCCGCGCCGCGGAAGGCCTTGCGCTCCACCTCGGCGAGCATGGGGCTGGCGTCGTCGTGCAGGATGTCGTCGGGGCGGATGAGCACCTCGACCTCGGCATCGCGGCCGAAGGCGAGACAGCTGCCGCCGTCGCACTCCGCCGCCGAGACCCCCTTGAGGACGCCGAACTCCACCTCGACCTGGTCGGCGTCCAGCACCCTGCCCGGCAGCAGCACCCCCTGGCCGATGAAGTCGGCCACGAAGCGGTTCTTGGGCTGGTGGTAGAGGGCGTAGGGACTGTCCCACTGCTGGATCACGCCCTCGTTCATCACGCCCACCGCGTCCGCCACGACGAAGGCCTCGTGCTGGTCGTGGGTGACCATGAGCGCGGTGATGCCCTCGCGCTTGAGGATCTCGCGCACCTCCAGCGCGAGCTTCTCGCGCAGTTCCACATCGAGGTTGGAGAAGGGCTCGTCGAGGAGCAGCAGCCGCGGCCGGGTCGCCAGGGCCCGAGCCAGGGCGACGCGCTGCTGCTGGCCGCCGGAGAGCTCGTGCGGATAGGCCTGGGCGCGGCTGGCCAGCCCCACGGTCTGGAGCATGGCCGCCACGCGCTCGCGCCGCGCGGCGCGGTCCAGGTGCCGCAGGCCGAAGCCGACGTTGCGCTCGATGCTGAGGTGGGGGAAGAGGGCGTAGTCCTGGAAGACCATGCCGATCCGGCGCGCTTCGGGCGCCAGGGCGTGGCCGGCGCGGCTCACGGTCTCGCCGCCCAGGCGGATCTCGCCCGCGCCCGGGGCCTCGAAGCCCGCGATCAGGCGCAGCACCGTGGTCTTGCCGCAGCCCGAGGGCCCCAGCAGGCAGCCGATCTCGCCCTCGGCGAGGGCGAAGGACACCCCCTTGAGCACGGGTTTTTCGCGGTAGCGGTGGCTCAGGTCGGCCACCTCGAGTACATCGGCCATGGGCTTTTCCCTGTCGTCGGGTGGGGCAATCCAAATGAGAGTCATTATAATATACGCCTTTGCCTGACGATGCCGCCCGTGCCCGCCGGCCGACCCATGAAGAACCGCTTCCCGCTCCTGCTCTCCGTTGCCGCCGCGCTGGCGCTGCTGGTCTCCCTGCCCGTGGCCAGCGTCCTCGTCCAGGTCTTCCGGCCCGACGAGCAGGGCGTGTGGGCGCACCTGGTGGAGACGGTGCTTGCCGACTACGTGGTCAACAGCCTGGCGCTGGCCGCAGGCACGGGCCTGGGCGCGGCCCTGCTGGGCACGGGCGCGGCGTGGATCGTCGCCATGCACCGCTTCCCCGGCCGCGGCGTGCTGGAGTGGGCGCTGCTGCTCCCCCTGGCCATCCCCACCTACGTCATCGCCTACGTCTACACCGACTTCCTGCAGTTCGCCGGCCCGGTGCAGTCCGGCCTGCGCTCCGCCTTCGGCTGGTCCCGGGGCGACTACTGGTTCCCGGAGGTGCGCTCCCTCTCCGGGGCGATCGTCGTCTTCAGCCTGGTCTTCTATCCCTACGTCTACGTGCTCGCCCGCGCCGCCTTCCTGGAGCGCTCCGGGGGGCTCCTGGAGGCCGCGCGCAGCCTGGGCCTCTCGCAGCGCGCGGCCTTCTTCCGCGTCGCCCTGCCGCTCGCCCGGCCGGCGGTGGCGGGCGGGGTCGCCCTGGTGGTGATGGAGACCCTGGCGGAGTTCGGCGCCGTGTCCTACTTCGGCGTGCCCACCTTCACCACGGGCATCTACCGGGCCTGGTACGCCTTCGGCGACCCGGTGGCCGCCTCCCAGCTCTCGGCGAGCCTGCTCGCGGTGGTGGTGCTGGCCCTGGCCCTGGAGAAGTGGAGCCGCGGCCGCGCCCGCTTCCACGACACCGGCGGCCGCCCCTTCGAGCGGCCCGCGCTGGGGGCGGGGCGCAGCCTGCTCGCCTGGGCGGCCTGCCTGCTGCCGCTCGCCGGCGGCTTCCTGCTGCCCGGCGTCCTGCTGCTGCGCATGGCTCTGACCGAGGGGGACGTCCAGTTCGGCGCGAAGTACCTCACGCTCGCCGGCAACAGCCTCTTCCTCGCCACGGTGGCCTGCGGGCTCGCGGTGGTGGTGGCGCTGCTCCTCGCCTACGCGGGCCGGCTCCACCCCGGCCGGCTCATGGCCGGGGTCAAGCGGCTGGCCTCCCTGGGCTACGCCGTGCCCGGCACGGTCATCGCCGTGGGCGCGCTGATCCCGCTCACCGCCCTCGACCACGCCCTCATCGTCTGGTTCCGGGAGCATTGGGGCGTGAGCCTGGGGCTCCTCATCACCGGCACCGCCACGGCGCTGGTCTTTGCCTACCTGGCGCGCTTCCTGGCGGTGGCGCTCAATGCCGTGGAGGCGAGCCTCGCGCGCATCCGCCCGAGCCTGGACGAGGCGGCGCGCAGCCTGGGCGCGAGCCGCACGGGGCTCCTGGCGCGGGTGCACGTGCCGCTGCTCTCCGGCGGCATGGTCTCGGGCCTGCTCCTGGTGTTCGTGGACGTGATGAAGGAGCTGCCGGCCACCATCGTGCTGCGGCCCTTCAACTTCGAGACCCTGGCCACCCAGGTCTACATCCTGGCGGCCGACGAGCGCCTCGCCGAGGCGGCCACGCCCTCGCTGATCATCGTCGCGGTGGGCCTGATCCCCGTGGTGATGCTCTCGCGCACCCTGCGGAGGTGACCCGCCGCGGCTTGCATTGGCCGCGCCAGGGTTTATCCTCGTTGCATCCCCTCCGGAAACCGCCAGCCGGTGCCGCCATGAACCGAAACGAGCAGACCGCCCACCTCAAGCCGCTGCACGCCAGCCGCCCCACCCCCGAGCTCTTCGAGATGCCGCCGCTCGGCATGGACGCCGAGGCCCTGGCGCTCGACGTCCGCCGCTACTTCGGCCACTTCCTCGGCCGCGACCGGCACTGCCGCTCCTCGCACTATCCCTACCAGGCCCTGGTGCTCGCCCTGCGCGACCGCCTCATGGAGCGCTGGAAGCACACCCGCTACGCCTACGAGGAGGCCGACGCCAGGCACGCCTACTACCTCTCCCTGGAGTTCCTGATGGGCCGCACGCTCAGCAACGCGCTGCTCAACCTCGGCCTCGACGAGGCCGCCGGGCCGGCCCTGCGCCGGTTCGGCCTGGAGATCGAGGAGCTGATCGACGTCGAGCACGACGCCGGCCTCGGCAACGGCGGCCTGGGGCGGCTCGCCGCCTGCTTCCTCGACAGCTGCGCCACGCTGCAGCTGCCGGTCATGGGCTACGGCATCCGCTACGAGTACGGCATGTTCCGCCAGCACATCGAAAACTGCCGCCAGGTGGAGGAGCCCGACCACTGGCTGCGCGAGGGCAACCCCTGGGAGCTGGAGCGGCCGGAGCACACCCGCCGCATCCGCTTCGGCGGCCGCACCGAGTTCCACAAGGACCTCAAGGGGCGCGAGCACGCCCGCTGGGTCGACACCCACGACGTGCTGGCGGTGCCCTACGACATCCCCGTCCCGGGCTACAGGAACGGCACCGTCAACGTGCTGCGGCTGTGGCACGCGGCGGCCACCGACGAGTTCGACCTGGGCGAGTTCAACGCCGGGGCCTATCCCGAGTCGGTGGCGGCCAAGAACGCCGCCGAGAACATCACCATGGTGCTCTATCCCAACGACGCCAGCGAGAGCGGCAAGGCGCTGCGCCTGCGCCAGCAGTACTTCCTCGCCTCGGCGAGCCTGCAGGACGTGCTGGTGCGCTGGGAGCTGTACCACGGCCGCGACTGGTCGCGCTTCGCCGGGAAGAACTGCTTCCAGTTGAACGACACCCACCCGAGCTGCGCCGTGCCGGAACTCATGCGCCTGCTCGTGGACGAGCACGGGCTGGAGTGGGACGCGGCCTGGGAGATCACCCGCGGCACCATGGCCTACACCAACCACACCCTGCTGCCGGAGGCGCTGGAGAAGTGGCCGGTGCGGCTCTTCGGCCAGATGCTGCCGCGCATCCTGGAGATCATCTACGAGATCAACGCCCGCTTCCTGACCGAGGTGGCGCAGCGCTGGCCGGGGGACAACGACAGGCTCGCCCGGATGTCGCTGATCGAGGAGGGCCCCGAGCCGCAGGTGCGCATGGCCTATCTCGCCATCGTCGGCAGCTTCTCGGTCAACGGCGTCGCCGCGCTGCACTCCGAGCTGCTCCGGCACGGGCTGTTCCGCGACTTCCATGAGCTGTGGCCGGAGAAGTTCAACAACAAGACCAACGGCGTCACCCCGCGCCGCTGGCTCGCCGCCGCCAACCCCGGGCTCGCGCGGCTCGTCACCGACACCCTGGGCGAGGGCTGGGTCACCCGGCTCGACGCGCTGCGCGGCCTGGAGGCCCATGCCGACGACCCGGCCTTCCGCCGCCGCTGGCAGGAGGTCAAGCGGGCCAACAAGGTCCGCCTGGCCGAGCTGGTGCGGCGCGACTGCGGCGTGGACTTCGACCCCGACGCGATGTTCGACGTGCAGGTCAAGCGCATCCACGAGTACAAGCGCCAGCTCCTCAACATCCTCCACCTCATCCACCTCTACGCCCGCCTCAAGGACGGCGAGGATGCCGACTGGACCGACCGCTGCGTGCTGATCGGCGGCAAGGCCGCACCCGGCTACTTCATGGCCAAGCTGATCGTCACCCTGGCCTGCAAGGTGGCGGAGAGGATCAACGCCGACGGCGACATCGGCGGCCGGCTCAAGGCGGCCTTCCTGCCCGACTACCGGGTCACGGCCATGGAGGTGGTCGCCCCCGGGGCCGATCTCTCGGAGCAGATCTCCACCGCCGGCAAGGAGGCCTCGGGCACCGGCAACATGAAGTTCATGATGAACGGCGCCGTGACCATCGGCACCCTGGACGGCGCCAACATCGAGATCCGCGAGGAGGCGGGCGACGAGAACTTCTTCCTCTTCGGCCTCAGCGCCGAGGAGGTGGAGGCGGCGCGCCTCGACTACGACCCCGACGCCCTCATCGAGGCCGACCCCGAGCTCGGGCGGGTGATGGCGCTGCTCGAATCCGGCCACTTCAACCAGTTCGAGCCGGGCCTCTTCGACCCCGTCATCCACGCCATCCGCAGCCGCCACGACCCCTGGCTCGTGGCGGCCGACTTCCGCGCCTACGTCGAGGCCCAGGAGCGCGCCGCCGCGGCCTACCGCGACCGCGAGCGCTGGACCCGCATGAGCATCCTCAACACCGCCCGCAGCGGCAAGTTCTCCACCGACCGCACCATGCAGGACTACAACGCCGACATCTGGCGGCTCACGCCCGTGCCGAGCGCGCTGCGGGGATAGCGCAGGCCGCGGCCTACTCGTCGACGACGGCGAAGGCGGCCTCGGCCGTGGCCTTGTCGATGCGCACCCGCATCACGCAGCAGGCGTTCTGCTCCATGGGCTCCGCGCCGCAGCCGCAGGAGCCGACGGTCTCTGCGAAGAAGACGCCGACCCTGGCCACGATCGCGTCCCCCGCATCGGCCGCCCGCAGCACGGTGACGGTGATCGGCCCCCCGCCCACGCGGCTGCCCGGCTCGATGGCCTGCTCCAGGGGCAGCGCCCCCGCCCCGAGGGCCTCGATCCCGCGCTTGAGGCTCCGGGCGAAGCCGGGGGTCGGCCAGGCGTGCAGGGACTGGGGCAGGCGGGGTGTGGTCGATGTCATGAACATTCACCCTAGAAAAAGCAGTTCAACCGCAAAGGCGCAAAGAACGCAAAGGGATTCATAAGGTTGCCTGCGGCGGGGCGGTCACCTTTCCGGTGGCGGCGATCATCCGGACACCCCTTGGTCTTACTTTGCGAACTTTGCGGTTCAAATGAGGTTTTCAGGTTCATTAGCCGCGATCCGGTGAAATATCCGGGTTGAGTGAAGTGGCAAGGCGTTCGGTACATCGGCCGGCGGAGTTTCTTGATTCTATCCAGGACCTTTACTAAGTTTAAGGCCACCAGGGCAGGCGATGCTGGCGCATGGCGCCGCCCATTGGACCATCCGGGTTTGATAACCCATCGACGACAACCCGCCCGGTCCGGATTTCCCGTAGCAGGCCGCTGCGCACCGCGACGGGGGGAGCGGATCGGGGCCGATCACGAGGAGGCCCAGCCATGAATCGGGACACCAACCCTCCGACGCCTTACCCCAAGGACCGCGGCCAGGTGGATCAGGGCCGGCGGCAATTCATCGAGCGGATCGGCCAGGCCGGGGTGCTGACTGTGGCGGCGAGCCCCCTGCTCGGGGCGCGGGCATTCGCCCAGCAGGCCGCCGCGCCCCCCGCGCCCATCCCCGGCACCGTGCCGAACGCTGCCATCATGGCGGAGAAAGATCCGGCGGTGAAGGTGCTGACCGAGCGCCCGCTCACCGCCAGCGCGACGGCGGAATACCTGCACGACGAGGTCACCCCCACCGCACGCCTGTTCATCCGCAACAACCTGCTCACGCCCGACCTCGACGCCGCGACGCTGCGGCTGCGGGTGACCGGGCTGGTGGACAAGCCCCTGGACCTCAGCGTGGAGGAGCTGCAGCGCCGCTTCCCCAACGTCACCCTGCAGGCCATGCTGGAATGCGCAGGCGCAGGCCGCACCGCCTTCAGTCCGGTGCCGCGCGGCACGCCCTGGCCGGCCACCGGCGGCATGGGCTGCCCGAAATGGACCGGGGTGCGGCTGAGGGACCTGCTCTCGGCGGCGGGGGTGAAGGGCGGCGCCGTGCACGTGGCCTTCCTCGCCGCCGATTTCGGCGAACTGGCCACCGCCCCGCCGGTGGTGCGCTCCATCCCGCTGGCCAAGGCCGTGGAGCCCAACACCCTGGTCGCCTGGGGCCTGAACGGCGCGCCCCTGCCCAAGGTGCACGGCTATCCCCTGCGCGCCCTGGTGCCCGGCTGGGTGGGCTCGGCCTCCATCAAGTGGCTGGTCGGGATCGAGGTGCTCGACGCCCCCTTCAAGGGCACCTATATGGACGACAGCTACCGCATACCCGCCTACCCCGTGGCGCCGGGCGAGCGCATGCCCAAGGAGACGGTCTACACCGAGGCCTGGCCGATCAAGTCCATCATCACCCATCCGGCGCCGGGGGCGAAGTTCAGGCCCGGGGCCCCGGTGATGATCGCCGGCCGCGCCTGGGCGGGCGACCTCGAAGTGGACAGGGTCGAGATCTCTCTGGACGAGGGCGTCACCTGGCGCAGGGCCCGGCTCAGCCGGCCCAGGGACAAATACGCCTGGCGCCTGTTCACCTATGAATGGACGCCGCGCGAGCGGGGCTATGTCACCGTCCTGGCGCGGGCCACCGACGACAGGGGCAACATCCAGCCCATGGTCGCCCGCTGGAACCCCCTTGGCTATTTCTGGAACGGCATCCACCGGGTCGGCTTCAGCATCGAGTCCTGAGCCGTGCGCCCGCCTGCCCTCATCCTGGCGCTGGGCTTCCCCCTCCTGGCCGGCGGCGAAGAGCTGAAGAGCGGGGTGCCGGGGGCGGAACTTGCCCGCAGCAAATGCCTGCTCTGCCACGAGGCCGGACACATCGTCCGCCTCAGGCAGAGCCGCGCGGCCTGGGAGGACACGGTCGACCTCATGATCCGCCGCGGCGCCCCGATCTCACCCGAGGAGCGGGGCATCATCCTGGATTACCTGACGGCCCACTACGGCGAGAACGGCCCGGCCGGCCCCCGCTGAGCCGTGGCGCACGGGGGTGAACTTGCTTCAGTCTTGAACCCGGATTGTCCATTAGACCGGCCCGTGGCTTCGGAGATATTGCCCCGGAAGCGAGCAGGGTGGCGTCCGGATGCGGCTTCCCGGCCTACGCGGGGGCGAGGCGGCCCCATGCGGCCCGGCTTGCACTCAACTGCTCGGCCAGGTGTCCAACCTGGCCTGCGCCCGTCTCGTGCAATCCAGTCTCGCCTGGGCCCGCCTGCATCCCGCGTCCTCATGGACAATCTGGGTTGAACCCGGATTTTCCATTCGCCCCGCCTGGGCCGACTTCCCCTGGGGCCCGACAGGCCGCTAGCCAGGCGCGGCCACCACGCGGTTGCGGCCGGCCTGCTTGGCCTGATACATGGCCGCGTCGGCGCGGTCCAGCAGGGTCTCCCCCGTATCGCCTTCCCGCAGCATCGCCACGCCGATGCTGATGGTGATGGAGATGTTCCTGCCCTTGACATGCATGGGGGTCGCGGCGATGTCCTCGCGGATGCGCTCGGCGATGATGCTCGCCATGGCCAGGTCGGTGTCCTTCAGGATGATGGTGAATTCCTCCCCGCCGAAGCGCCCGACGACATCGAAATCGCGCACCGCGGCGAGGATGCGCTGTGCCGTGTGGCGCAGCACCAGGTCGCCGACCAGATGGCCGTGGGTGTCGTTGACCCGCTTGAAGAAGTCCAGGTCGGCCATCATGACGCACAGGGGATGGCTGCGCGCCCGCGCCTTGTCGATGTGCCTCTCCAGGGACTCCAGCAGGCTGCCGAAGCTGAGCAGGCCGGTAAGCGGGTCGGTCGTCGCCTGCCGGTGCAGGCGCGTCGCTTCCTCGCGCAGCTCCTCCAGCGCCAGCCGCAGGGCGTCGATGTCGGGCGCACGGTAGCCCTCCGCCAGCAGATAGGCATCCAGGGCGCCCAGCCTCAGCAGGCAATCGGTCAGCGCGCGCACCCCGGGCGCGTCCTGTGCCCCGGCCGTCAGCCGCTCGATCGCGGCGCGCTGGATCAGGCCGTGTTGCAGGAGCAACAGGCCCAGCGGAATGCCGGCATGGGCGCAGGCGGCGGAAAAAGCCAGGCGGCGCGAGCGATAGCCGGGCGAGGTGAAGTCCCGCCCGAAGCCTTGCAGGATGTCGATCCAGCCGCGGCGGAACCCGGCGCGGAAACCGGCCTGTTCGATGCGCGAAAAATCCTCGCAGGCCGCCAATGCGGCGAGGCTGTCATCGACCATGTCCGCGGCGTGCACATGCAGCAGGCCGGCGCGAAGACGCCGCGCCAGGTAGCCATGCACGGCGCCCAGGCCGAGCACCTCGAAGATGCGGGCGAAGCGTGCCGGATCGGCGCTGGCTGGTTCCATGCCCCGCATGGAGGGACGCTGCTGTGGCGACATCGGACCGACCCGGCTCCCCCTCTCGTCATCGTTCACACCGAGGGCGGCACGCGGCCCCCGAGCCACCACCACGGCACGGCGACGCTAGCGCGTCAGTTCGCCGGACCGCTCCGGCTGATAGCTGACATCGATCACCCGGACCCGGACGGTCTTGCCACCCGGAACCGGCCATTCGATCTCCTGCCCGACCGAAAGGCCCAGCAGGGCGCTGCCGACCGGCGCCAGGACGGATATCCTGCCCGCCTGCCCCCGCACGTCCTCCGGATAGGACAGGGTCAGCTCGAACTCCTTGCCCGATGGCTCGATCACGAATTTGATGGTCGAGTTCATGGTGGCCACGTTCGGCGGCATCGCCTCCGGCTCCACCACGCGGGCCCTGTCCAGTTCCATGCGCAGGTCGTCCAGCTCGGGCTGCGCCTGCACATCGGGCGCATCCAACAAGGCCCGCAGGCGCACGAGATCGAGCGTCGACACGGTAATGTGCGGAAGGCTGTTCATCCTGAAACACCTCACTTGAGCCATCGAGTCACGGGGAACACAGAAGAAAGGCCAGCCGAGCATGCTGAGTAGAGCCGATTCTCCCTGTTTTCCGCGTCCTCAAGAAGGGCTCTTCCGAAATTCGGCCGGGTCGCTCCCGTCCGCGAAGCCGGCGCGCCCCGCTCGCTTTCCCTGCGGGGGGGCGCGGCGACGGTCTTGCCCTCTGGACTTTAGTAGGTTCTGTCGCAACGTGCCTGTCGAATCCGTGATGTGCCGGCCATGAAAAGATGGCAGGATGCGCACTTAGACCGTTTCTAATGCCGCGCGCCGACGTTTTTTCACGGCCGGTGGCCCCTCGTTCCGGTGCAGGCCTGTTTGCGCCAGACAGTCGGCCCCGGCCTTCGCTGCGGCGCGGCCGTCACGTCTGAAAGGCAGATGAGAACGAAGCTCCTCTTCCCGCTGCTCCTGGCGCTGGCAGTGCTGTGGGGCGGCACGGCCGCGGCCGCCACGCCGCCCGTTGCGGCCAGCCTCCCTCGGCAAGCGGCCATCGGGCTCCATGCCGGCTACCTCAAGGAGGAGGGGGCCGGGCTCGCGCTGGAAGAGGCCATCGCCGCCTACGAAGGCGGGAGGTTTGCGGCCAGCCATGGCGAGGTCCTGAATTTCGGCATCGGCTCGAATCCCGTCTGGATCCGCTTCGCCGTGGACAACCCGACGGCCGGGCCGCTGCCGAGGCGGCTGTCCATCGAAACCGCCTGGCTCGACAAGGTCGACGTCTATGTCCGGCACGGTGGCGAGACGGTCGCGGCCCACCGCCTCGGTGACAGCCAGGCCTTCGGCCTGCGCCCCGTCGCCAGCCGTCACTTCGCGCTCGACCACGCCTTCGGGCCGGGCGCCAGCGAGGTCTACCTGCGGGTGGAAACGCCCGATCCCATGGTGGTGCCGATCTACCTGCTGACGCCGCAGCAGGCGCAGGCCAGAGAGCGGGAACAGGAGTACAGCTACGGCTTCCTGTACGGCTTCCTGTTCGCCCTGATGGCCTTCAACGCCACCCTCTACGCCAGCCTGCGGGACTCGCGCTACCTCCTCTATTCCCTGTACCTGGGCATGTTCATGCTGTTGAACATCGCCTATACCGGGCACGGGTTCGATTGGATCTGGCCTGCGCAGGCGGGCTGGCAGCAATGGTCCAACCCGGTGCTCATGGTGCTCTACGGCGTCAGCGGGCTGATGTTCGCCCTGCGCTTTCTGGACATCCGCAGGCATTTCCCGCGGGTCCACAAGGCCGTCCTGGGGTATTGCGGCGTCTCCGCCATGCTCCTCGCCCTGTCCGTGCTCGCCAACGATCAGACCGCTGCCCTGCTGGTGGCGTTCACCTTCGTCTTTCTGTTCACCGGCATCATGCTGGCCCTGGGGGTGATCTCCGTCCGGGCTGGCGAGAGGCCCGCGCGCTATTTCCTGCTGGCCGCGGCCGCGGCCATGGCGGGGGCCGGCGTGACCACCCTGGCCGTGTGGGGCTTCATCCCGCACAACAGATGGACCTTCCGCGCGGTGGACATCGGCATGCTCATGGACGCCACGCTGCTCGCGCTGGCCCTGGCCTACCAGTTCCGCGCCGGCCAGGCGGAGAGGCTCCGCGCCGAACAGCTCGCCACCCTGGATCCGCTCACCGGCATCAGCAACCGGCGCGCCTTCTACGACAGGGCCACGCCGGTGTGGAACGGCGCGCTGCGCCACCATCGGGAGCTTTCCGTCGTCCTGCTCGACATCGACAACTTCAAGCGGATCAACGACACCTACGGCCATGCCCGCGGCGACGAGGTGCTCATCGCCACCGCCAAGGCCCTGATGCAATCCATCCGGCAGGAGGACGTGGCGGCCCGCTGGGGCGGCGAGGAGTTCATCCTGCTGCTGCCCGAGACGGATCATCAGGAAGCCATAGCCCTGGCGGAAAGGCTGCGCATCGCCCTGGCAGGCATCCGCATCAGGCATATGGACGGGGAGACCGCCTTCACGGCCAGCTTCGGCGTGGCGCAAAGGGAATTGCATCACGGCAGCCTGGATGCGCTGATCTCGAGCGCGGACGGCTATCTCTACCAATCGAAGGAAACGGGTCGCAACCGGGTCAGCTACGATGTGGCGCCAAGCACGGCGTGATTGCTGCCGAGGTGCTGCAAGACCTGCCTCAGGCTTTCACTCGAGGCCGTTGTGGTTGGCTGGCTCGCGACGCGTCATCGGGCGCGGCGGCATGTAGCCCGGATGCAGCGCAGCGCAATCCGGGAGTCAGGATGAACCCCGGATTCCGTTTCACTCCATCCGGGCTACGTTATTTCATCCGTCTCAAATCGCTCAGAAGGCCGCGGCCTCGACTTCCAGGTAGGCCTTGTTGATGTTGCCGCCCATGACCTCGTTGAAGTGGTGCAGCTTCTCCCATTCGGCGAGGTCGAGCCTGCCGCGGATCTCGCTGTCGGTGAGGCCGGCCTTGTAGCCTTCCTCGACGCCGGCATAGAGCCCGGCCATGCGCGCGTGCATGGCGGCGGCGTCCTTCGGGGTCATGAGCGGCCCGTGGCCGGGGATGATGGTCCTGGCCGGCACGTTGCGGATCTCGGCCAGGGTGGCGACCCAGCCCTTCACCGTGGCGTCGCGGAAGTTCGGGGTGACCTCGTTGACCAGCACGTCGCCGGCCAGCAGCACCGCGTCGTCGGGCAGCCAGACCAGCATGTCGCCGCTGGTGTGCGCCGCCTCGGGCACCCACATCACCATCCGCACGCCGTCGATGACGATCTCGCTGCGGCTGTCGCGCGCATAGACCTCGGTGGCCGGCACCGCGCGCGTGTTCGGGAACTTGCGGCCGACGGCGTTCTCGACCAGGGCGCGCCAGTCCGCCTCGGACTCCAGCAGCAGCTTGCGGCACTCCTCGGAGCTGATCACCTTGGCCTTGGGGAAGGCCGCGTTGCCGAAGCTGTGGTCGCCGTGGTGGTGGGTGTTGATGATGTGGGTGACGGGCTTCTTGGTGAGCTTCGCGATGGTCTTGGCCAGGTGCGCGCCGATCTCGTCGGTGAAGCCGGTATCGACCAGGATGGCGCCGGTGTCGCCCAGGATCAGGGTGCTGTTCACCATGTAGCCCTGGTTGTGCTTGTTGGGCAGCGCCACCGGGCCGAGCAGGGCGTAGACCCGCTCGTTCACCTTGACCACCTTGGGCGCCGGGATCTGGGCGGCGAGGGCGGGGGCGGCCAGCAGGGTGGCGCAGAGTAACAGCACGAGTCGCTTCATTCGGGCTCTCTCCATACAGTGGGGGCCGGCCGATGATAAGTGCCCTGCGGGGTGGGAGAAAAGCGGCATCGTGCCGTACGGGCCGCCCCTGGCGCATTCGAGTCCTTGCCGACGAGGCGATCAGGTCCTATCCATTCAAAATGGAACACGACACGAGCCGGCGATTCGGTGGGCAGGCCGCTCTCCCCGCCGGAGTGGTGGGGACAGAATCATGTATGCCTGTATCAGGGAGGCGTGATGGTCTCGAGATGGATGGCAGTGCTTGCGCTCATGACGCTGCTCGTTGCCCCCTGGGCAGCGCGCGCCGACAGCGGCAGGGCCGCCTCGGCCTCGACCCGGGCGACCGCGGCGCAATTCGCCCACCATGCCGCCGGCAGGTATTTCCAGTTCCATTCCAACATACCGCCGCAGCGACTGGCGCTGTATGCGCGCCTTTCCGACCTCTTCGTGGAACTGGTCGATCAGGAGTTCTTCCGCGTGAAGACGCGGTTTCCGATCCAGGCCTTCGTGCTGGAGGACCAGGCGAGATTCCAGGCCTTCCTGCGCACGACGTACGGCGTTGCCATGCCGTCGGAGTACGGCATGTATCTGCCGGAGGCCGGGGCCTTCGTGACCTACGACGGCGCCGGCCTGGGCACGTTCACGCACGAGATCATGCACCCCCTGGTGGACGGGAGCCTGCCCAATCGGCCGGATTGGGCAGGAGAGGGCATCCCCGCCTTCTTCGAAAAATTCTACGGGTACGTGCAGGATGGCAGGCTCCGGGTGCAGTGGGGATACCAGAACCCGTGGCGCATCGCGAAGCTCGGCCCCGACCTGAAGCGGCTGAAGCTGATCCGCGTCGTGCATGGCTCGCAGGACACGTCCGAGAAGCGCCTGGTGTCGGTGTTTCTGCATCAGCGCGGCAAGCTCGGGCGCTTTCTGCAGCTGGTGCAGGCGGACGATCGGCGGGGCTACCGCACCCACCTGGAAGCGGCTTTTGACCAGCCCCTGAACGAGCTGGAAGAGGACTGGCAGCGATACCTCGCGGAAATCGAGTCGAACCGTCCCCGCATCCTCCGCCTGCCGACCAGCCAGCTCTTCGACACGCCCGAGCAATACCGGCGGTTTGCAGAAGAGCACGGCCTCTAGGTCGACCGGGGGCGGCGGGCAGCAGGCCCGGCGTCAGCGCATCCTCAGGGCCGGAGTCCGGGCTGATCGGAGAGAAGCCCAGCGCATGTCCACGCCATCCTTCGGGCAAGCCGGGGCCAAGGTTGCAGTGCCGGTATCGGCGTACGGAACTCTTGACCCAGGCGCAGGGTCTTCACCCCTTTTGTGGGCATCTGCAACGCCTGCATGGTCCAGCAAGTCTTCGAGACGGCAGAAGACCGTACCCATGAGCAACCATTCGGAGAAATCCCCTGGCTAGGCTGACGCGTCTCTTGATCGCCGGGTTCGCGTGTGCCGGCGCAGGGCTGGCCATGGCCGGCCTGCCGGAGGCGAACCCCGGTGCCGCGCTGCGTGCCAAGTACACATCACTGGACGAGCTGCTCAGCCGTAACCCGTTCAAGCGGCCGCTCCACCTCGATTCGGCCGAGACCCCCAACGACCTGCGCGGCGACGTCTACGCCCTGGTCGACTACCCCTTCGCCACCGTGGCCGCAGCGCTCAGCGGCCCCGGGCAGTGGTGCGATGTGCTCATCCTGCACATCAACACCAAGCACTGCCGCGCCTCGACGGACAAGGGCAGGTCGGCCCTGGCGGTCAGCGTCGGCAAGAAGCACCCCCAGCGACTCGACGAGGCCTATCCCATCGAGTTCGCCTATCGCCTCGCGGCGGCCACGCCGAACTACCTCGAGGTCCAGCTCAACGCGGTAGAAGGCCCGATGAGCACCCGCGACTACCGCATCCAGCTCAGGGCCGTGCCGGTCGAGGGCGGGCGGACCTTCCTGCACCTGAGCTATTCCTATGCCTATGGCTTGGCCGGGCGGCTCGCCATGAAGACCTATCTCGCCACCATCGGCAGCGACAAGGTGGGCTTCACCGTCACCGGCAGGCAGCCCGACGGCCAGTCCGAATACATCGGCGGTGTGCGCGGCGTGGTGGAGCGCAACACCATGCGCTACTACCTCGCCATCGACGCCCATCTCGGCGCCTACGGCGCGCCGCCGCCCCAGCAGCTCGAACGGCGCCTGCAGAGCTGGTTCGCCGCCACCGAGCAATACCCCCGCCAGCTGCACGAAGTCGGCCGCACCGCCTACCTCGACATGAAGCGCGCCGAGTACCAGCGCCAGCAGTCGGTGCGGTAAATCACGCTGCGAGCACTAACGGTCCAGAACCAGGGCGGCCTGCTGTACGTAACGGCCCGGCGCATGGTGCATGCCGTTCACGGCCCCGCATGCCCGCAGGCCTTGCAGTACGTCCCGTGCACATGGGTGGGCTCGTTGCACTGGTTGCAGGTCCGGTACTGGGCCGCGCCGCAGGCCGGGCAGTGCCGGCTGCCGGGCGGCAGGTGCTGGCCGCAGGCCTGGCACTGGCCCTTGGCGATGCGCCGCTGCAGCAGCTTTTCGCGCGAGAAGAGCTTCTTCTGGAAGAGGTAGATCAGGGCGAGGGCCGCGAAGATCGACAGGGCGATCACCAGGTAGTGCCAGATGGCGACGAGCTTGAGGGACTCCAGCAGCTCGATGACCTGCCGCAGCAGCCGCCTGGGGATGATGTCGTAGACCAGCTCGGCCACCTTGAGGAACACCGGGATGGCCGCCACCACCAGCAGGTGCGACGACACCAGCGTCTGGAAGGGGCGGCCGGCGGCGATGCTCCGCGCGTTCCAGTAGTAGAAGATCGCGAGCAGCGGCAGCAGGAACAGCATCTGCATGCCCAGGCGCTCGGCCGGGTACCAGAAGTTCAGCCGCCGCAGCTCGTCGCGCAGGGCCGTGCGCTCCGCATCGGAGACGCCGGCCACCCGCGCGTAGAGCTCCTGCACGCGCGGGTCCTGCTCGATCGAGGCGGTGAGCCGCTGCTCCTTGCCCACCAGCGCGTCCAGGGCGGCGGTCTTCTCGGCCGTCTCCTTGCGGAGCGCATCGACGTCCGTCTCCGCCGGCCGCTGCCCGGCGATGCGCTCCAGCAGGCGGGTATCGTAGGCGCCCTTCATGCGGTCCAGCTCCACGCGCAGCTCGCGCGTCTCGCGGCGCAGCCTGACGGCCTCCTTGAGGTTGCGCGCCAGCCCCTCGTCGTCGCGGATCGTCTTGTAGGCGCGGAGGATGGGCACGCAGATGGGGTGCTGCCGCGCGTCGCCGGCCCGCTCGTAGGGCGTGTAGCGCAGCGCGTGGTGCCGCGAGACGAGCTGCGCCAGGTTGTCCAGGTGGTTCGTCGGGTTCCAGTCGGCATCGATGACGATGTCGCGGCACAGCGCGGGGATGCGCTCGTCGGGCGAGGTCAGCTGCCGCGTGTGATCGGCCAGGCCGTCGAAGATCGAGCCCAGGATGAAGATGTCCAGGAAGACGATGACCACCAGCGCCGCCTTGCCGATAGGCTGGTTGTCCAGGCGGGTGAGGCGCTGCTGGAAACGGCGCGCCTTTTCGTGGATGGAGCGCAGCATGGGGGTGTTCCTCCTGTCGTCTTATTCGTATCGCGATTGTGATCCGCGCGGCCGGCTTGGGCCAAACCCTACGGGCTGTCCAGTACCTGGGTGCGCATCTCGCAAACCGGACGGTGACGGTTCAACGGTAGCTCCCGGCCACGGCCTCTTCCACCAGGGTCTGCAGCTGTTCGTAGCCGAAGCTGGGCATGGGGCGGCCGTTGACGAAGAACTCCGGGGTCTTGGTGACCTTGAGCGCCTCGGCGTCCGCCAGGTCCTGGGCGATGAGGGCCGCGATCTCGGGCGCGTGCATGTCCTGCCGGACGCGGTCCAGATCCAGGCCGACGCCGGTCAGGGCATCCCAGATCCGGTCCGGCTGCACGCGGTGGTGGCTGACCCAGGTGTCCTGGGCGGCGTACAGGGCCTCCAGCGTTTCCCAGTATTTCCCCTGCCTGCGCGCCGCTTCCAGCACCTTCACCACCTGGTCGGCGCCTTCGTGGAACGGTGTGTAGCGCAGGGCAAGACGCACGCGGCCCGGGTGGGCGGCCATCAACTCCTTGACGAAGGGGTAGAAGTGCCGGCAGGTCTCGCAGGCGGGATCGAAGAATTCGACGACCAGTACCTTGGCCTCGGCGGGGCCCAGGGTGGGCGAATGCATGCGCACCAGCTTGGCCTGGTTCACGGCCACGGCCTGGGTGGTCTCCTCCTGCTTCTGGCTGGTGTAGAACAGCGTGCCCACCGCAAAGGCCAGCAGCAGGGCGACGGCGGACAGGATGAACAGGGTTTTCTGCTTCATTTGGATACCTTGATGTGGGTCAGCGCCAGCAGCGCGATGATGAAGGAAAAGGCCAGGACGGACAGCAGCGGGAGGTTGATGAAGCCGAGCCACTCGAACGTGACCTCGCTGCACGGCACCCCTCTGACGCAGGGGCCGATGCTTTCCGGAATCACGCCCAGGACCAGCAGCCAGTGGAACACCGCGAAGCCCCAGCCCGCCAGCGCCAGCGGCAAGGCATAGCGGACCACCCTGGGGTCGAGGGGAAAGAGCCCGGCCGGCAGGATCAGCACCAGCGGGAACATGAAGATGCGCTGCCACCAGCACAGTTCGCAGGGGGCCAGCTTCATCACCTCGCTGAAGAACAGGGCCCCCAGGGTCGAGGCGGCGGCGATCAGCCAGGCGAGGAAGATCAGCATCCAGGCCTTTTCAGGCTTGGCCTCGGTGGCGATGGGGGAAGAGGGGGTGCGGCCTGTCATGGGTCTTGTCGTCCGGCTGAAACACGGGGCTGTCCCCGATTGTCCCTCTGTTGATTTCCTTCTTCAGCAAACGTGCCCGTTAAGCGGGCAGGCCGGCCCGGATGCCTTGATTCAGCTGGTGTTGGCGCCGCGACCAATAATTATGTATAATCAAGAACTTACGCAGGCCACTTTTTCGGGTGGCCATCTGCTCTCAGCGTCCATGTGGGCGATATGCAGCAATCGCCGGCAGTGGACCTTTGCTTACGTCTAAGGGAGGTATCGATATGCACACCGCCACCATCCTCCAATGCCTGAAAAAGCACGGCCAGCTGCTGGATTCCGAGATTGCCACGGAAACCGGCATTCCGCTTGCCAAGGTTCGCTTCTCGCTGTCCGATCTGTCGGAGCAGGGCGAAATCTCCCAGTGCAGCGTCACCCGGTTCGACAACGGCAAGGCCGTAGAGGGCTTTCTCTGCCGGGTTTCCGGCTATATTCCCAAGCCGGCGCCGGGCAGAAAGCCGGCCGCGAAAAGGTAGCCTGTGCCTCCTGACGCCGGCGCGCGTCAGGGGAGCGGGGCCGGTTCATTCCAACCCCGACAGTCTCAATATCTCCGCTGAATCAGGCTGCTGCCCAGCAAGTTGTAGCCCAGATGAAGTGCAGCGTAATCCGGGGAACGGGTTGATGCCCCCGGATTTCGTTTCACGTCATCCGGGCTACGTTCGCTGGCTTGGTCGGCCTCCCCCTCACCCTAACCCTCTCCCCAGCAGGGGAGAGGGGACGGGGGTCAATCCCAGCAAGTTGTAGCCCGGATGAAGCGCAGCGTAATCCGGGGAGCGGGGCTTCGGGGTCTTGCATTGCAACATCCCCATTGCCTCACAAGACGAGACGAAGGCCTCAAACCTAAGGTCTGTGTCGGTGTATTCATCATCCTGCCTCACCACTCGGACTTATCGATGCCGGCCTGTTTGAGTATCCGCTCCAGCAGGGCGGGACCGATCTCTGCTCGGTGCGGGTTAGGGATGGTTAGCCTTCTCGTTTCTTTGGTCATGAACAGGTGCTTGCCTCCGCTGTAAGGGCCTTCGAAGCCGTGTTCATGCAGGCGGCGGACCAGGTCGCGCCAGGCGATCGGCTTGAGCGCGCCCATCAGGCGGCTTGTTCCGCGATCTCTGTGATCTCGTAGGCGCCCAGTTTGGGAATGGGCAGTCCCTTCTTGATGCTGAGGAGTATCCAGCCTTCCACGACGTCCTTGAGCTGGCTGCGGCATTCTTCCAGGGACTTGCCGGAGGCCCATACGCCTTCGAGTTCCTTGACCTCGCCATAAAAGGGCTCGTCCGGGTCCTCGATGATTTCGTAGTGGGCGCGGCGCAGGGCTTCTTCCACGTATTCGGTGAGCATGGCGGCCTCCTGGTTGGATGCCTCATTTTAATGCGGGGGGAGCGGGGTGGGGATAGGTTGTCGCTGTGTTACTGCCCTCTCACCCTGGCCCTCTGATGGAACTGCTAGCCATCCGACTAGCGGCTAAAGCCGCCAAGTCGCTGGTTATCCCGCGAGGGGACCCATCCCCACCCTAGCCCTCCCCTTGAAGGGGAGGGAATCCGAGAACAGGCGGCCTTGTCTGCGTTACCCACTCGATTTTCACAAGAGCCGAAATTCTTTTAGTTCCGGCCGCCCTTCGGGCCTAACCTGATCGTGGTCGATCAGGTTAGCCTTCACTGAAAGAATTTCCTCGACGTGCCTCCGGCTTAGTCCCAACTGAGCGCACCGCCCGTCTGGTATTCAATCACCCTTGTTTCAAAGAAATTTTTCTCCTTCTTCAGATCGATCATCTCCGCCATCCACGGGAAGGGGTTGGTCGCGCCCGGGAAGAGTTCGTCCAGGCCGATCTGGGTGGCGCGGCGGTTGGCGATGAAGCGCAGGTATTCCTTGAACATGGGGGCGTTGAGCCCCAGCACGCCGCGGGGCATGGTGTCCTCGGCGTAGGCGTATTCGAGCTCGACGGCGCGCTGGAACATGCCCTTGAGCTCGGCCTTGAACTCGTTGGTCCACAGGTGCGGGTTCTCGAGCTTGATGGTGTTGATCATGTCGATGCCGAAGTTGCAGTGCATGGACTCGTCGCGGAGGATGTACTGGTACTGCTCGGCGGCTCCCGTCATCTTGTTCTGCCGGCCCATGGCCAGGATCTGCACGAAGCCGACGTAGAAGAAGAGGCCCTCCATGATGCAGGCGAAGGCGATCAGGCTCTTGAGGAAGGTCTGGTCGGCCTCGGGCGTGCCGGTCTTGAAGTTGGGGTCGGCCAGCACGTCGATGAAGGGCAGCAGGAACTCGTCCTTGGCGCGGATGGACGGCACCTCGTGGTAGGCGTTGAAGATCTCGCCCTCGTCGAGCCCCAGGCTCTCGACGATGTACTGGTAGGCGTGGGTGTGGATGGCCTCCTCGAAGGCCTGGCGCAGCAGGTACTGGCGGCACTCGGGCGCGGTGATCTGGCGGTAGGTGCCGAGCACGATGTTGTTGGCGGCCAGGGAATCGGCGGTGACGAAGAAGCCCAGGTTGCGCTTGACCACGCGGCGCTCGTCCTCGGTCAGCCCGTTCGGGTCCTTCCAGGTGGCGATGTCGCGGTTCATGTTCACTTCCTGCGGCATCCAGTGGTTGGCGCAGGCGGCGATGTACTTCTCCCAGGCCCACTTGTACTTGAAGGGGACGAGCTGGTTGACGTCGGCGGTGGCGTTGATGATGCGCTTGTCTTCCATGCGCACGCGGCGGAACTTGGCGTCTGCTTCCTGGGGGGCGGCGCCGGCGGCCGCGGCGCCGAAGGTGATGTCGGCGGGGTCGAAGCCGCGGCTGCCGGCCGGCGCGGCGGGGGTCAGGTCTTCGTCGAAGTTCAGCATGTTCTTGGTCTCCTTCGATTGCTGTCGGGGTGGGGCGGCCGTTGTCTCCGGTCCGCCCCGCGGGTCTCCTCAACCCTCTTTGCTCGGTTTCTGTGGGAGCGGCTTCAGCCGCGAACGATCTGAACTTCGCGGCTGAAGCCGCTCCCACATGTTGTGGTGCTTACTGGCAGGCCTCGCATTCCTCGAAGCCGGGGTCGCCGGGGCGCAGGGTGCAGGCGCGGCCGACGAGCTCGGGTTCGGGGAGGTGGGGCTGCGCGCTCGCCGCGCCGCCCAGGCCCAGGCCGCCACCGGCGGCAGCCATGCCGCCGGACATTCCTCCCGTCGGCACGGCGTTGAGCTCGCCGCCGCGGCCGGTGGACTTCTCGGCGTGGGTGGCGCCCAGGGCGCGCAGGTAGTAGGTGGTCTTGAGGCCGCGCAGCCAGGCGAGCTTGTAGGTCTCGTCGAGCTTCTTGCCGCTGGCGCCGTGGAAGTAGAGGTTGAGGCTCTGGGCCTGGTCGATCCACTTTTGCCGCCGCGCGCCGGCCTCGATCAGCCACACGGGGTCGATCTCGAAGGCGGTGGCGTAGAGGCTGCGCAGGCCCTCGGGGATGCGGTCGATCTTCGACAGGGAGCCGTCGAAGTACTTGATGTCGCCCACCATGACCTCGTCCCACAGGTTCAGGGCCTTGAGGTCGCGCACCAGGTGCTGGTTGGCCACGGTGAATTCACCGGACAGGTTCGATTTCACGAAGAGATTTTGATAAGTGGGCTCGATGGAGGCCGAGACGCCGACGATGTTGGCGATGGTGGCGGTGGGGGCGATGGCCAGGCAGTTGGAGTTGCGCATGCCGTGCTGGGCGATGCGGGCGCGCAGGGCGGACCAGTCCAGGGTCTCGGAGAGGTCGGCCTCGAGGTAGCCGCCGCGCTCCTCGGCCAGGCGCTTGAGCGAGTCCTGAGGCAGGATGCCGCGGCTCCACAGCGAGCCGTTGTAGCTGGAGTAGCGGCCGCGCTCCTCCGCGAGCTCCGTGGAGGCCCAGTAGGCGTAGTAGGCGACGGCCTCCATGGTGCGGTCGGCGAATTCCACGGCGTCGGTGCTGGCGTAGGGCAGGCGGAGGCGATGCAGGGCGTCCTGGAAGCCCATCAGCCCCAAGCCCACGGGGCGGTGCCTGAGGTTGGAGTTGCGCGCCTTGCCCACCGAGTAGAAGTTGATGTCGATGACGTTGTCGAGCATGCGCATGGCGGTGCGGATGGTCTGCTTCAGCTTGTCGAGGTCGAGGCCGTTCTCGCTCAGGTGGTTGATGAGGTTCACCGAGCCCAGGTTGCACACGGCGATCTCGTTGTCGTTGGTGTGCAGGGTGATCTCGGTGCAGAGGTTGGAGGAGTGCACCACGCCGACGTGCTGGTTGGTGTAGCGCACGTTGCAGGCGTCCTTGAAGGTGATCCAGGGGTGGCCGGTCTCGAAGAGCATCGAGAGCATCTTGCGCCAGAGGGAGACGGCGGGGATCTTCTTGTGGAGCCTGAGCTCGCCGCGCGCGGCCTTCTCTTCGTAGCGGGTGTAGGCCGCCTCGAAGTCGGCACCGTACTTGTCGTGCAGGTCGGGTACGTCGGAGGGCGAGAACAGGGTCCAGTCGGCGTTCTCCATGACCCGCTTCATGAAGAGGTCGGGCACCCAGTTGGCGGTGTTCATGTCGTGGGTGCGGCGGCGGTCGTCGCCGGTGTTCTTCCTGAGTTCCAGGAACTCCTCGATGTCCATGTGCCAGGTCTCGAGGTAGGCGCACACCGCCCCTTTCCTCTTGCCGCCCTGGTTCACCGCCACGGCGGTGTCGTTGGCCACCTTGAGGAAGGGCACGACCCCCTGGGACTTGCCGTTGGTGCCCTTGATGTAGGCGCCCAAGCTGCGCACGCGGGTCCAGTCGTTGCCCAGGCCGCCGGCGAACTTCTGGAGCATGGCGTTTTCCTTGATGCCCTGGTAGATGCCGTCCAGGTCGTCCGGGATGGTGGTGAGGTAGCAGCTGGAGAGCTGGCTGTGGCGGGTGCCGGCGTTGAAGAGCGTCGGCGTGCTCGACATGTAGTCGAAGCTGGAGAGCACCTGGTAGAACTCGATGGCGCGCGCCTCGCGGTCGATCTCGTTGAGTGCCAGGCCCATGGCCACGCGCATGAAGAAGGCCTGGGGCAATTCGATCCTGCGTTCCTGGATGTGCAGGAAGTAGCGGTCGTACAGGGTCTGCAGGCCCAGGTACTGGAACTTGAGGTCGCGGCCGGCGTCCAGCGCGGCGGCGAGGCGCGGCAGGTCGTACTGCATCAGGCGCTCGTCCAGCAGCTCGGCCTCGATGCCCTGTCTGATGTAGGCGGGGAAGTGCTCGGCGTAGCGGGTGGCCATCTCGGCCTGGGTGGCGCTCTCGCCCAGCACCTCGCGGCGGATGCTGTCGAGCAGCAGGCGGGCGGTCACATGGCTGTAGTCCGGGTCCTTTTCGATCAAGGAGCGGGCGGAGAGGATCAGCGACTTCCTGACCTCGTCCATGGGCACGCCGTCGTAGAGGTCGCGCAGGGTGGCCTGGAGGATGGGCTCGGGGCTCACCTCGGGCAGACCCTCGCTGGCCGAGCGCACCAGGTCGGTGAGGCGGTCGAGTTCGAGGGGCCGGCGCTCGCCGTCCTCGACGCAGAAGAGGGCGTGCGCCTCGGCCTGGCCCTGGCGCTGCCTGGCGCGCTCCTCGGCGCGGCGCTCCCGGTACAGCACGTAGGCGCGGGCCACCTCGTGCTCGCCGGAGCGCATGAGGGCGAGTTCCACCTGGTCCTGCACGTCCTCGATGTGGAAGGTGCCGCCCTCGGGCTGGCGCCGCACCAGGGCGGAGACCACGCTGCCGGTGAGGCTCTCCACCAGCTCGCGGATGCGGGCGGAGGCCGCCGCCTGGGAGCCGTTGACCGCGATGAAGGCCTTGGTCAGGGCCACGGCGATCTTGGAGGGCTCGAAGCCGACCACCGACCCGTTGCGGCGGATGATCTTGTACTGGGCGTACTGGGCGGTATTGCTGGATGCGGTCTCGTGGCTTCCGGTCACGGAAACATCGGGGCTGGCGGGGCGAAACTCGGCGGCAGGCTGCATCGGCTGGTCTCCTCTTCGTGTTGTTTACAGTAAGCACGCCGATCGCGGCGCTATATTAGAGAACACTAAATCTAGTGTTTGCGGCTTGTTATGGGCGCTAATTCTAGTGTCGGCTTGATCTGCGTCAAGAGGATTTTTCTGCCGGAAAAAAGGCTTTAGGTTTCAAGGCGATGACCCCCGATAAGCGGGCACGGGGGTCTGGTTATAGGGATGCTGATTCAATTGGGTAAACCCCCTCCCCCTAGACGGGGGAGGGTCAGGGTGGGGGTGGAATGGCGCAAGGCGCGTGTCGATGCCTCGCCACCCCCATCCCGGCCTTCCCCCGTCAAGGGGGAAGGGGCCTAGCGTTGCCGCCTGGGCGGCTCACATGGCGTTCTTCCACCCCATGCCGCGGCCGGCGGCGACGATGGCCTCCGGGACGGCGGCGAGCGTCAGGATCTCGCGGGCGGCGCCGAGCTTGATCGCCTCCTTGGGCATGCCGAAGACGACGCAGCTCGCCTCGTCCTGGGCGATGGTGTGGGCGCCGGCGTCGAGCATCTCCTTCAGGCCGCGGGCGCCGTCGTCGCCCATGCCGGTCATGAGGATGCCGAGGGCGTTGCGGCCGGCGGCCTTGGCCACCGAGCGGAAGAGCACGTCCACCGAGGGCTTGTGGCGGGAGACCAGGGGCCCGTCCACCACCTCCACGTGGTACTGGGCGCCGCTGCGCTTCAAGAGCAGGTGCCGGCCGCCCGGGGCGATGAGCGCCCGGCCGGGCATCACCCGGTCCCCGTTCTGCGCCTCGCGGACCTCGATCGCGCAGAGGCCGTCCAGGCGCTGGGCGAAGGAGGCGGTGAACTTCTCCGGCATGTGCTGGACGATGACCAGGCCGGGCACCATGCGCGGCAGGGCGGTGAGCACGGCCTCCAGGGCCTGGGTGCCGCCGGTGGAGGTGCCGATGGCGACGATGCGCTCCGTGGCCTGGATGTGCTGGATGTACTCGGCGAGCTTCGCGTGGGGCGGCAGGATGCGCAGCAGGCAGTCGTCGCGGACGAAATCGAACACGCGCTCGATGGCGGCCTTGTCCGCCTTACTGCGGAAGGCGATCTCGAAGCCCAGGTAACAGGCCTCGGGGTCCATCTCCTCGGCCTCCGGCATGGATGCCGGGGTTCATCCGCGGGGTGATCAACCTGCGCGGCCTCGCGTTTGGCCAGGATCAGGAGCTGCAGGCCGGCGCTCCTGCATCTTCTGGTAGGCGAAGATCGGGTCGGAGGCCGCGCCTCGGCCGCACGGCCGTGCGCCGGCTCACGCCTGGGCCTCGGCCGGCGCGCCGGCCACGCTGCCCAGCACGGCCATCTCGTCGACCGAGAGCACCCGGTCGACGCGGCCGCTGCCGCCGGGAAGTGCCCATGAATTCATTTATCCCAGATTATCCATTAGCCGCTCATCAGCCCCGGAATGTGAGGCGGAGCG
>DYFL01000007.1:62621-69388 GCA_020725195.1 Hydrogenophilus sp. | reverse complement strand
ACTAGAAACAGCAGTTGGAACAAGCCAGAGGCTCGGACAGCAAGCTGCGATGCGGCATGGCCTGTTTTCATGTCCGCTCAGCAACAGCGACCCAAGAGGGGCAGGGGAGCGTCAACAAGTCGCGAAATGCGCGCGTAACTCGTCGAGCTGGTTGTCTGGCGGAGACGGTGGGATTCGAACCCACGAGGCAGGTTTTGGCCCGCCTACTCCCTTAGCAGGGGAGCACCTTCGGCCTCTCGGTCACGTCTCCAATCTCTTCCCGGCGAGGCCGGGGAAGAGCGCGCAAGGATACCCGGGCAGCCCCGAAAAAGCAATGAACCTTGAATCCGCAGATGACGCCGATGCACGCAGATAAAGGCTTATGGAATCAACGGATTGCCGGAACATCCAGACGCACCGCATGGGCGGCAGGCCGGAAGGGGCTGGTTCTTTGAAATATCTGGGTAAATCTGCGTCATCTGCGGATCAACTGCTTATTCGGGATGAACGGCCTACTCTCCCGACTCTCCCCCGTTTGCGGGGGAGAGGGACGCGGTGCCGCTCTGCGGCGTCGTCCTATACGGCCGGGGCCGCAGCCTCCTTTTCGAGCTCGAAGGCCTGGTGCAGCGCCCGCACGGCCAGCTCCATGTACTTGTCCTCGACGACCACGGAGATCTTGATCTCGGAGGTGGAGATCATCTGGATGTTGATGTTCTCGTCGGCCAGGGTCTTGAACATCTTGCCGGCGATGCCCGCGTGGTTGCGCATGCCCATGCCCACGATGGAGACCTTGGCGATCTTGTCGTCGCCGACGACCTCGCGCGCGCCGATGGCGGTCTTGATCATGCCGAGCACGTCCATGGCCTTCTTGAACTCGTTGCGGTGCACGGTGAAGGAGAAGTCGGTGGTGCCGTCGTGGCCGACGTTCTGCACGATCATGTCGACGTCGATGTTGGCGTCGGCGATGGGGCCGAGGATGTGGGCGGCGATGCCGGGCTTGTCGGGCACGCCGAGCACGGTGAGCTTGGCCTCGTCGCGGTTGAAGGCGATGCCGGAGATGATGGGCTGTTCCATGGTGTCTTCCTCGAATGTGATCAGGGTGCCTTCGCCTTCTTCCTCGAAGCTGGAGAGCACCCGCAGCTTGACCTTGTACTTGCCGGCGAATTCCACCGAGCGGATCTGCAGCACCTTGGAGCCGAGGCTGGCCATCTCCAGCATCTCCTCGAAGGTGATGGTCTTGAGGCGGCGCGCCTCGGGCACGATGCGCGGGTCGGTGGTGTAGACGCCGTCCACGTCGGTGTAGATCTGGCACTCGTCGGCATGAAGCGCCGCGGCGAGCGCCACCCCGGTGGTGTCGGAGCCGCCGCGGCCCAGGGTGGTGATGTTGCCCGCCTCGTCCACGCCCTGGAAGCCCGCGACCACCACGACGTGGCCGCTGTCGAGGTCGCGGCGCATGTTGGCCTCGTCGATGGAGAGGATGCGCGCCTTGGTGTGGGCGGCGTCGGTGACGATGCGCACCTGGGCGCCGGTGTAGCTCTTGGCCTTGAGGCCCAGGTCCTTGAGCGCCATGGCCAGCAGCGAGATGGTGACCTGCTCGCCGGTGGACAGGAGCACGTCGAGCTCCCGCGGGTCCGGCTCCTTCTGGATCTGCTTGGCCAGGGCGATGAGCTTGTTGGTCTCGCCGGACATGGCCGAGAGGACGACCACGACCTGGTGCCCCAGCATCTTGAACTTGGCGACCCGCTCGGCCACGTTGCGGATGCGCTCGATGGAGCCGACCGAGGTGCCGCCGTATTTCTGCACTATAAGCGCCATGATGTCTCGCAAAAACGCTCGAAAAACGGGGATTCTACAGGAGCCCGGCGAGGGGGTGCCAGGACCGGCCAGGCGGGTCAGAACATGGCCACGACGCCCAGCCAGACCCGGCGCGGCTCCTGGGGGGCGCGGGTGAAGCCGCTGTTGCCGCCGTCGCCGACGCTGTACCAGCGCCGGTCGAGGAGGTTGTCGGCGCGCAGGAACAGCTCGGTGCGGTCGGCCGGGCCCATCCAGCGGGCATAGAGGTCGACCACCGTCGCGCCCGGGATGCGCACCCGGCCCTCGTCGGCCGGGCCCTGGGCCGCGCCGGTCCAGCGCAGCCTGGGCGTGAGCTGGTAGCGGTTGCGCCAGGTCCAGGTCACGCCCAGGTTGGCCTTGGCCCGGGCGACGAAGGGCGGCGGCAAGGTCTCGCCCATCCCCTCCAGCTCGCCGTCGGCAACGCTGACGTTGCCCCAGAGCCGGGCCTTCCAGCCGGTGCCGTGGAGGAGGTAGTCGAAGCCGGCGTCCGCGCCGCCGACCTCGAGGGTGCCGATGTTGGCGTTGTGCGTGGTGAAAAAGATGGTGCCGCCGGGGACGAAATCGCTGGCAGGGCTGGGGGTATCCGTCCGATAGATGATGTCCCGGGCCTTGAGGCGGTAGACGCCGGCGTTCAGCTCCAGCCCGGCGGAGGGGTTCAGGCTCAGGCGCAGCTCGTGGGACTTCAGCCGTTCGGGCTGCAGGCCGGGATTGGGGACGTGGAAGTACCAGCTCTTGTAGGCCGCGCCGTCCCGGTAGAAGCTGCCGTAGTTCTCGTAGGCATAGAAGGGCGAGGGGGCCAGGAAGGCCTCGCCGTAGAGGTATTTCAGCACCGCGCCGGGCTTGAGGGTGTGGTTGAGGCCGAGCCTGGGGGTGAAGCTGTCGCCGTAGACGGAGTTGCGGTCGTAGCGGGCGCCCAGGTGGACCAGGGTGGCGTCGCCCGGGCTGCCGGAGTACTGGAGGTAGGCCCCCCGGTTGCGGTAGCGCTGGCGGAAGATCTCGATCTCCAGGTCGGTGTCGGGATAGTAGAACGGCCCGCCCTGGTCGTAGGGCTGCGGCAGGTTGGCCGTCTTGGGCAGGGCGTCCAGCCACTCCAGGCTCAGGCCGCCGGTCAGGCGGTGCGGGCCGTCCTCCCAGGTGAACTGCGGCTCGATGCGCCGGCGCTCGTTCTTCGAGTACTTGTAGCCGGTGTGCCGGTAGCCGGTGAAGACGTTGACGAACTCGGATTCCGGGTCGACCTCGTGCCGCGACCAGTCCACCACCACGTTGCCCGAGAGCCGCTCGTCCAGGCGCCAGCGCCATTCGCCCCAGGCCGTGTCGAGCAGGGTGATGTAGTCGGCCCCGGCCAGATAGTCGACCGCCTGCGGCTTCGCGCCGATGCTGGTGCGGGCGCTGTAGCGGCTGTGGTTCCAGCCGAACGAGAAATCGCTCAGGTCCAGGCGGGTGTTGAGCGAGCGGCTCGCACTCGGCTGCTCGAAGCGGTCGCCGGGGCGCAGGCCGGTGAAGAGCTCCGGGTGGTGCTTGGAGAGGTCGGCGTTGTCGTCCTCGCGCCAGTGGCCGCCCAGCTGGAGCTGGGCGCCCGCGCCCAGGGCCTTGATGGTGTTGAAGTGGCCGTAGCGGTGGCCGAAGTCGCCGCCCTCCAGTGCGATCTCGCTGCCGCGGGTGAGCTCGGTGTCGGTGATCAGGTTGACCACGCCGGTGAAGGCGTCCGCGCCGTAGAGGGCCGAGGCCGGGCCGTACACCACCTCCACCTGGCGCACGTGGTAGAGCGGGAAGTTGTCCATCACCGCGATCGGGTCGCCGGTGGGCGAGGAGATGCGCACGCCGTCCTGCAGGATGAGCAGCTTGTTGTTGCCCACCACGCCGCGCAGGGCGATGCGGTTGTTGGTGGTGCCGTCGGAGAGGTTCTGCACGTCCACCGCGGGCAGGTCGGCCAGCAGCTCCGCCAGGCTGCGGTAGCCGCGCTCCCAGATCTCGTTGCGGGTGACGACCAGGATCGTGCCCGGCGCCGCGCCGAGGTGCTCGATGCGGCGCGAGGCCGTGCTGACCTTCAGGTCCGCCTGGGGGGCGCTGCCGAAATACAGCGCGGCGTCCCCCTCGACGGCGTGGGCGGGCGAGGCGAGCGCGAGCAGCGCCAGCACGGCCCCCGCCCCGCCCCCCCACTGCACGCCCTGGAGCAGCCCCATGTTTTGAAAGGATTATTTTGTCGAGGCCTGGATTGTAGCAAGCATTTCCGCCGGGCAACGGCCTTTCTCGCCAGGCGCAGGGCCGCCGCGCCGATGGCGCGAGGATTGAAACCTGCGGCGTCTCCCGATAGTCTTATGCCCGTTATCAACCAGCACCCACGGAGCGAGACCTCATGCAACCGCAAAACGATGTTTCGATGAAGGCCCATGCCGGGGTCGCCGGCGGCCGCAGCCCCTACGGTCTGTCCGGCCACGACACCAGCGTTGCCGCCGGCGCCGATGCCAACAAGGTCCTGCGCAACACCTACATGATGCTGGGGCTCACCATGATCCCCACGGTCATCGGCGCCCTGTTCGGCATGAGCCTGAACTTCGGCTTCATGGCCGCCAGCCCCATCCTGTCGGCCGTCGTCATGCTGGCCGTGATGTTCGGCCTGTTCTTCGCCATCTCCGCCAGCCGCAACAGCGCCCTGGGCGTGCTGCTGCTCCTGGCGCTCACCGGCTTCATGGGCCTGATGCTGGGCCCGGTCCTGCAGACGGCGCTCAGCCTGCGCAACGGCGGCGAGCTCGTGCTGCTCGCCGCGGGCGGCACCGGCGCGATCTTCCTCACCCTGGCCGGCATCGCCACCGTGACCAAGAAGGACTTCAGCTTCCTGGGCAAATTCCTGATGGTCGGCATCGTGCTGCTCATCCTGGCGATGCTCGCGAACCTGTACTTCCAGATCCCTGCCCTGGCCCTGACGCTCTCCGCAGTCGCCGTGCTGCTCTTCTCCGGCTTCCTGCTCTACGACGTCTCCCGGGTGGTCAACGGCGGCGAGACCAACTACGTCATGGCCACGCTGGCGATCTACCTGGACATCTACAACCTCTTCGTGCACCTGCTGCACCTGCTCATGGCCTTCATGGGCGAGCGCGAGTAAGAGCCCACCACCCGGAAAAAGGCGGCCCCGGCCGCCTTTTTCCATTTCGGGCGCCGCGCTCAGGGGTTGTAGATCGCGCCGCCGCGCCGGCGGTAGAGCTCGAGCACGGCGCGGGCCTCGTCGGCGAGCAGGTCGTGGACGAAGCGGATGCCGCGGGCCTCGAGGTAGGCGTAGGACTCGGGGAAGACCGGCCCCTCGTCGAAGCCGATGGCGGCCGCGTCCTCGCGGCGCGCGCCGCACACGACCCGGCCCACCCCGCTCCACAGGATGCCGCCCAGGCACATGGCGCAGGGGGCGCAGGAGGTGAAGAGCTCGAACCCGGCGGCGCCGTCGCGGTGCAGGCTGTAGTGCCCGATGCGCGCCTCGGCCAGCATCAGCGCCATGACCTCGGCGTGGAGCATGGAGTTGTGCATGGACTCGACGCTGTTGACCCCGGCCGCCACGCACCGGCCCTCCCGGGCCGAGAACACCGCCGCGCCGAAGGGCCCCCCGCTGCCGCGCAGGACGTTCTGGCGGGCCAGCTCCAGGACGAGGCGCATCTTGGCCGTGTCGTCCGGCAGCGGCGGCACCTCGCGCACCAGGGCCGCGGCCCAGTCCGGGAGGCGGATGCGGATCTCGTCGCGTCGGCGGGACATGGCCGGTCGCGGGCTCAGCGCTCGAAGAGCGCGATGGACTCCACGTGCGCCGTGTGCGGGAACATGTTGGCCACGCCGGCGGCCCTGAGCGCATAGCCTTTCTGGTGCACCAGCACCGCGGCGTCGCGCGCCAGCGTGGCCGGGCTACAGGAGACGTAGACGATGCGGGCCGGGCCGCCCGCCTCCGGCAGGGACTTCACCAGCTCGATGGCGCCGTCGCGCGGCGGGTCGATGAGGAGCTTGTCGAATTCGCCCAGGGCCGCGCAGGCCTCGGGCGTCATCTGGAAGAGGTCGGCGACGCGGAACTCGGTCCTGTCGGAGAGCCCGTTGAGCGCCGCGTTTTCCACGGCCCGCTGCACCAGCCCCGCGCTGCCCTCGATGCCCAGCACGCTCGCGCCGCGCCGGGCGATGGGCAGGGTGAAGTTGCCCAGGCCGCAGAAGAAGTCGGCGATGCGCTCATCGGGGCGCGGGTCGAGCAGCCGCACGGCGCGACGCACCAACATGCGGTTCATGTCCTGGTTCACCTGGGTGAACTCGGTGGGGCGGAAGGGCATGTGGATGCCGAACTCGGGCAGGTCGTAGCCCAGGGCCGGGGCGGTCATGGGGTGGAAGGGCCGGGCGGTGTCCGGCCCCTTGGCCTGCAGCCAGATCTGCACGCCGTGCCGCTCGGCGAAGTCGCGGATCCGCTCCTCGTCCTGAACGGTGAGCGGCTCCAGGATGCGCAGCACCAGGACGGCGACCGCATCGCCCACCGCCACCTCGATCTGGGGCAGGCGGTCGCGGATGGACAGGCCCTCGACCAGCCCCCGCAGCTCGGGCAGCAGGGCGGAGATGGCGCTCGGCAGCACCTCGCAGCTCGTCATGTCGGCGACATAGCTGCTCTTGCGCTCGTGGAAGCCCACCAGCACGCCGCCCTTCTTGGGCACATTGCGCACGGACAGCCGCGCCTTGCGCCGGTAGCCCCAGGAAGGCCCGTGGATGGGCGAGAGCATGGTCTCGGCGCGGACCTTGCCGATGTGGGCGAAGCAGTCCTCCAGCACCCGCTGCTTGGCGGCCACCTGGGCCGCCTCGTGGAAGTGCTGGTGGGAGCAGCCGCCGCAGATGCCGAACCAGCGGCAGCGCGGCGGCACCCGGTTGGGGCTCTCCTTCAGGATCTCGGCGACCTGGGCCAGCTCGTAGCTGGGCTTGCGCCGGTAGCTGGCATGGGTGACCACCTC
>DYFL01000007.1:54134-62521 GCA_020725195.1 Hydrogenophilus sp. | reverse complement strand
CGCAGGTAGACGAGGTAGGTGTTGGCCACGTCGGTCTCGCAGTAGTCGCGGATCTCATGGATCCGGCCCTGCTGATACGCCTCCCAGACCCGGCTGCCGTCCATGCCCAGCTTGCCGGGGAAGCCCAGGAGCTTGGCCAGGTCGTCCAGCGGGGCGTTGGCGCGCGGCTGATAGAGGGCCAAGAGGTCCATCAGGTCCAGGTGCCGGCTGTGGTAGCGGCTGATGTAGTTGTTCCACTTGAAGTCCTTGTCGTCCTCGCCCTGGTCCCAGTAGCGCGGCGCGGCCACGTCGTGCAGCAGGGCGCGGTAGTGCAGCACCGGCAGGTCGAAGCCGCCGCCGTTCCAGGACACGAGCTGCGGCGTGTACTTCTCGATGCCCTCGAAGAAGCGCTGCACGATCTCGCCCTCGCCGAGATCGGGCTCGGACAGCGAGAACACCTTGAAGCTGTCCTTGGCCCGCATGGCGCAGGAGATGGTGACCACCCGGTGCAGGTAGTGGGGCAGGAAGTCCGAGCCGCCGGTCTGCTGGCGGCGGAACAAGAGGGCCATCTCGCCGACCTCGTGGTCGCTGGCGGCGGCCTCGGTGACGTTGTACAGGCGGCGCAGGCCCGCGATGTCGGGGATGGTTTCGATGTCGAAGACGAGGACGGGCGTCATGCGGGCCCCACGGGAAAAAGGGGATAATTTTACCCGTACACGTGAGGGGCGGACGAATATGGAACAGCGCTGGCATGTGGCGCGGGACGCATCGGACTGGCTGGGGCAGGCCCTGAATTTCGTGCGCCGCGCCGAGGCGCAGGCCCTGGCCGATCGGGGCGCCTTCCACATCGTGCTCGCCGGCGGCGGCAGCCCGCGCCGGCTCTACGAGGCGCTCGCGCGCGAGCCGCACGACTGGGCGCGCTGGCGGGTCTGGTTCGGCGACGAGCGCGTACTTCCGCCCGAGGACCCCGGGCGCAACAGCCGCATGGCGCAGGAGGCCTGGCTGGATCGCGTCGCCATCCCCCCCGGCAATATCCACCCGATCCCGGCCGAGCGGGGCGCCGAGGCCGCCGCGCGGGCCTATTCTGAAGCCTTGGCGGGGGTGCCGGCCTTCGACCTGGTGCTCCTGGGCCTGGGCGAGGACGCCCACACGGCGAGCCTCTTCCCCGGCCGGGACTGGGGCGAAGGGCCGGATGCCCCCGCCGCCCTGGCCGTGTTCGGCGCCCCCAAGCCGCCGCCCGGACGGGTGAGCCTCTCGGCCCGGCGCCTGGGCGAGGCGCGCGCCGTGCTCTTCCTGGTCACGGGCGCGGGCAAGCGGGCGGCGCTGGCGGCCTGGCGCCGCGGCGAGCGCATCCCCGCCGCGGCCGTGCGGCCCGCGGCCGGCGTGGACGTGTTGCTGGATATGGAAGCGGGAGGAGAGACGCCATGAACCGACGCATGACCCTGATCATTCTGGCCCTGTGCCTGCCCGCCGCCCGGGCGGCGGAGCAGACCAGCACCGAGCAGGACCGGACGGCCCTGGCGGTGACCCTCTACAACGACGACCTCGCCCTGGTGAGGGACAGCCGGCGGGTCAGGCTCGCAGCCGGGGAGACGCGGCTCGCCTGGCGCGACGTCTCCGCCCGCATCCAACCCGAGACGGCGCTGCTGCGCAGCGAGGCCGGCCGGCCGCTCACGCTGCTGGAGCAGAGCTTCGACTTCGAGCCGCTCACCCCCGCCAAGCTCCTGGAGAAGTCCGTCGGCAAGACCGTGCGGGTGATCCGGACCCACCCCGCCACCGGGGCCGAGACCCAGGAGACCGCCACGGTGCTCGCAGCCAGGGAGGGCGTCGTGCTGCGCTATGCGGACCGGGTGGAGGCCGGCGTGCCCGGCCGCCTCGCCTTCGACGCGGTGCCGCCCACCCTGCACGAACGGCCGACGCTCTCCGTGCTGTTCCGCACGGCCGCCGCGGGCGACGCCGGCCTGGAGCTCGCCTACCTGACCGGGGGCCTCTCCTGGCGCGCCGACTACGTCGCGGAACTGGGCGCGAAGGAGGACCGCCTGGACCTCTCCGGCTGGGTGACGCTCACCAACGTGAGCGGTGCGAGCTACCGCGACGCGCGGCTGCAGCTCGTGGCGGGCGACGTGCACCGGGTGCGCCCGGAGCTGCGCGCCGCGCCCATGGCCAAGGGCATGCTCATGGCGGAGGCCGCCACGGAGCTGCGCGAGGAGGCCCTCTTCGAGTACCACCTCTACACCCTGGAGCGGCCCGTCTCCCTCCTCGACCAGCAGACCAGGCAGGTGGCCCTGATGTCCGCGCCCCAAGTGCCGGTGAGCAGGGAATACGTCCTGCAGGGCGCCGACTGGTACTACCGCGGCCAGCACGGCGAGTTGGGGCGAAAGCTCAGGCCCGCCGTCCACATCGGCTTCGCCAACCGGAATGGGGGCCTCGGCGTGCCCCTGCCCAAGGGGATCGTCCGCGTCTACAGGCAGGATGCCGCAGGGCGCGCCCAGTTCGTCGGCGAGGACCGCATCGACCACACGGCCAAGGGCGAACAGGTGCGGCTCAAGCTGGGCGAGGCCTTCGACGTCACCGCCGAGAAGAGGCAGACGGACTACGCCAGGATCTCCGACCGCCCCGGCGTCATCGAGACCGCCTACGAGCTCACGATCCGCAACGCCAGGAAGGAGCAGGTCACGGTGAAGGTCGTCGAGCCCATGCCCGGCGACTGGCAGGTGGTCAGCGAGAGCCTGCCGCACCGCAAGGAGACCGCCCGCACGGCGGTCTGGCAGGTGCCGGTGCCCGCGGAGGGCAAGGCGGTGCTGGCCTGGCGGGTGCGGACGCGGTTCTGAGGCGATCGATCCGAAACGAACGGACTTGCCGCACACGCAGTTTCTGCCGCCGCCCCCGCTGCCCCCAGCCTCGTAGCCCGGATGCAGGCCGATAGGCCGTAATCCGGGATGAGGACTGTCCCCAGAGGCGGGGAGGCTAAAACGTCACCTGCGCCCGCACGCCCAGGACGTGGACATCCGCCGCCCCGGCGTCGGCGCCGGGGCGGCGGATGAACTGGTAGTCCGGCGACAGCGCGAACTGCGGGTTGAGCTGCCAGCGGTAATAGAGCTCGGCCACCTGCTCGGCCCCCGCGGCGCGCCAGCCGAAGTCGGCCTGGCCGTCGCCGTCGGCGTCCAGGCTGGCGGAGACCGCCTTGAAGTCCTTCGAGGCGTAGAGCCGGCCGAGGCCCAGGCCCAGGCCGTCGTCCACCCGGCCCCAACGGGCGCCGCCGAGCTCCGCCCCGAGGGTCAGCGCCCGGTCGAACTGCCAACGGCCCTGCACGCCCTGGCCGTAGCGGCCCCAAAGGGTGAGGTCGGAGGCGAGCTTCTGGTCGAAGGACAGGCCCCAGCCGGCCTGGGTCTCGGTGGCGCCATCCAGGGCGTTGTTGTAGGGGGTGGCGCGGCCGTTGCGCCAGGCGTAGAGGCGGTAGGCGCCTTCGAGGCCGTCGAGCAGGCGCTGCCTCACCTCGCCCTGGGCGATGACGAAGGGCTTCGAGAGGCTGTCCTCGAAGGCGGCGCCGCGCCCCGCGCCGAAGGCGCCCAGGCTCACGCTCCAGCCCAGGGGATGGTACTGGTCGTTGCCGTAGGCGAGGCGCAGGCCGGGCGCGAAGCCGTAGGCGTCCACCCCCGCCCCGCCGCCCGCGTCGAGCAGCGGATTGTGCACGAAGGCGAGGTTGAGGAACCGGGTGGTCTCGTCGTCGGCGGCGGCGTTCTGGTCGAAGTAGACATAGGGGTCGATCTTGCCCAGGGTGATCTCCAGGTGCTCCTTGGCCGTGTCCAGCGGGCCGTCCAGGGGGACGTCGAGCTGGTACCAGGCCTGGGCGAGGTGCGCGCCGGCGCCGTCCCTGCCCTGCCCGTCCAGGCGGAAGGCCGTGGCGTTGGGGGCGGAGAACGTGGGCGGCAGCTGCGCGAGCCCTTCGCCCTGCCCCAGCCGGACGTGGAAGAAGAGGTTGCCCCGCGCCTCGCCGATGCTGCCGCCGGGCAGGCTCACGTAGGCGTCGCCGCGGTAGTTGAGCTGGGAGGCGTCCTGGCCGTCCGGGGTGGCGCCGCCGGCGGCCCGCTGGGCGACGGCGGTGAGGGAGACGCCCGCGTTGATCCCCTCCAGGGCCTCGATCATGCGCGCCTGCTCCATCGCCCCCAGGCCCAGGGTCTCCACGGCCTGGAGCCGCTCCTCGAGGTGCGCGGCGTCGTGCCCCGCCGTCCGGCGCTCGAGCTCGGCGTTGCGCGCCTCCAGGCGCCCGACGCGCTCGGCCAGACGCCTGAGTTCCTGCACGAGGGCCTCGTTATCCGCGGCCGCGGCCGGCACGGCCAGCAGCCCGCCGAGGAGCAGGGCCGCGAGGCGGCGGCCCGCATCGCGGCCCTGCCCCGCCGCGCCGCAGCCCCGGCCTGCGTGGCCGGAAACCGGGGCCGCCCCCCGGCCCATGTCGTTATTCCCGTAGCGATGCATCCTGTTTCCCCTCATAAAGATAAAGACCATTTCCGGACCGTCACGTCCTTTGAGGAGAATAATTCTTGTTAAGAAACATTGTCAACTGTCTTGATAATCATTCTCATATCTGGTCCAATTCGGGCACGCCGCCGGGGTTCATCGGGCATGCCCGAACCGGCGGGACGACGTTGGAAACCGATCCCGGATGAAAGGAAACCGTATGCGATTCAAGACCACCGCCCTGCTGGCCTCGCTGCTGGCCGCCCTCGGCCTCGCCCAGGCCGCCTCGGCCCAGGAGAAGGTCCTCAACCTCTACACCGCCCGCCACTACCAGACGGACGAGGCCCTCTACGCCAACTTCACCCGGCTCACCGGCATCAAGGTCAACCGCATCGAGGGCAAGGAGGACGAGCTCTTCGAGCGCATCCGCCGCGAGGGCCCGGCGAGCCCCGCCGACGTCTTCCTCACCGTGGACGCCGCGCGCCTGCAGGTGGCCGACGACGCCGGGCTCTTCGCCCCGGTGAAGTCCAAGGCCATCGAATCGCGCATCCCGGCGCAGTTCCGCGACCCGGAAGGCGGCTGGGCGGGCTACTCCTACCGGGCGCGGGTGATCGCCTACAACCGGGACAAGGTGAAGCCCGAGGAGGTGAGCCGCTACGCCGATCTCGCCGGCCCGCGCTTCAAGGGCAGGCTCTGCGTGCGCTCGGGCGGCCACGTCTACAACCGCACCCTGGTGGCCGGCATGATCCACAACGACGGCGAGGACAAGGCCGAGGCCTGGGCCCGCGGCATCGTCGCCAACCTGGCCCGCGACCCCAAGGGCGGCGACACCGACCAGATCTACGCGGTGGCCGCCGGCGAGTGCGACGTGGCCATCAGCAACCACTACTACTACGCGCGCCTGATGGCCTCCGACAAGGCCTCCGACAGGGAGGCGGTGAGGAAGGTCGGCATCGTCTTCCCCGACCAGAAGGGCCACGGCGCCCACATCAACATCTCCGGCGGCGGCATGCTCAAGCACGCGCCCAACAAGGAGTCCGCCGTGAAGTTCCTGGAATACCTGGCGAGCGACGAGGCCCAGGCCTATTTCGCCGACGGCAACAACGAGTGGCCCGTGGTGCCCTCGGTGAAGCTCGGCAACCCCCAGCTCCAGGCCATGGGCAAGTTCAAGGTGGACCGGGTCCCGGCCGGCACCCTGGCCAGGTCCACCCCCAAGGCCCAGCGCATCATCGACCGCGCCGGCTGGAAGTAAGCGCAGCGCCGCCCCCCACCCTGCCCCGCCCCGGCGGGGCATTTTCTTGCGGGCTGGGCGGCACCTCCGCCAGCGGCGATAGAATCGCCGCATCGAACGGCGGGCGGGAATGAGGAGAACCGGGATGCTCACAGGACATGCGCTGCGGACGGCGGCGGGGGGCCTCCTTCTGGCCTTGACGGCGCCGCCCGCCCTCCCGGCCGGCGCGCCGCAGCCGATCGAGAACTCGCTCGGCATGAGGTTCGTTCTCGTCCCCGCAGGCGAATTCCAGATGGGCAGCGACGAGGCGCCCGAGGCGCTCGCCCGCGACTTCCCGCAGTACGGCCGCGAGCGCCTCGAGCAGCTCGCCGACGAGGCGCCGGTGCATCGGGTGCGCATCACGCGGCCCTTCTATCTGGCGCAGCACGAGGTGACGGTGGGCCAGTTCCGGCGCTTCCTGGCCGAGTCCGGCCACATCCCGGAATCGGTGGCCGACGGCAGCGGCGGCTACGGCTACAACCGCGACTACGACCCCGCGCAGTCGGCACGCGGCGACGCCTTCGAGGGGCGCGACCCGCTCTATTCCTGGCGCAGCCCCGGCTTTCCCCAGGGCGACGACCACCCGGTGGTGAACGTCACCTGGAACGACGCCATGGCGCTGGCCAAATGGCTGAGCGCCCAGGAAGGCAGGACCTACCGCCTGCCCACCGAGGCCGAGTGGGAATACGCCTGCCGCGCCGGCAGCCACACGCGCTATGCCAGCGGCGACGCCCCCCAGTCCCTGCTCGCGGCCGCCAACGTCTTCGACGCCGACGCCGCGCGGAACTGGCCGCATTGGGCGGCCTATGCCCTGGCGGGGCACGACGGCCACGCCTTCACCGCCCCCGTGGGCCGCTACGCGCCAAACGCCTACGGCCTCTACGACATGCACGGCAACGTCTGGGAGTGGGTGGCAGACTGGCACGACGAGGGCTATTACGCCCGCTCGCCCGTCGACGATCCCCAGGGCCCAGAGGCGGGCACGGTGCGCGTGCGCCGCGGCGGCTCCTGGCATACCTGGCCGCTCTATGCGCGCTGCGCCTACCGCAACTGGAACTCGCCCCAGACGCGCTACACCCTGGTCGGCATCCGGCTCTTGCTCGAGGCGGGCGCGGAGGCGCGCTGAAGAATCAGCCCCCCCGGGAAGCGCAGAGACGCTTGCCAAAGACCCGGGGCCCGGGGCCGCTTGCGCGAACGAAGATGGGCGCGGTCAGCGCGCCGCGGGCAGGCCCTGTATCACGCTGCCCCTGACCGGCGCGGCCAGGAAGGTCCTCAGCACCAGGGCCGCCGACAAGGGCTCGCGCCGGTTCCAGGGCATGAGCGACAGGCAGCGGGCCAGGGTGCAGTAGCCGAACAGCACCTGCGCCAGGGTGCCTATGGCCAGGATCCAGAAAAGGACGTCGAACGGTACCCAGACAGACAGGATCAGCATCGCCGCATAGGTGGCGCGCACCTGCACCGGGAAGGCCGAGTAGCGGCCATCGCGCAGCCGGAAGTGCACCACCTGGATCATGCCCAGGGCGGTGGCGAGCCAGAAGGCCTCGACGTGGCCCGCCAGGCCCAAGAAAAGCAGTGCCGTAATCACGGCCCAATACCACCAACTGATCTCTCGATACATGAGCATCATCGCGCCTACTCCTCTCATAGCAGCCGGGGTGTCATCACCACAGGTCCGTCGGATGCCGGCGGCCTTGGCCTTGCTACTATGCTAGTTACCGTCGCCGGAGCGGGCCATGATCGAAACGCCGCAAGTGTTGTCCGAAACGCCGGCCCCCTCGCCGCCGCGCGTCGCCGATCTGCTCTCGGACCTGCTCGACAGCATGCATCTCTCGGGGGTGGTGTTCCTGCGCACCGAGTTTCAGGAACCCTGGTCCGTGGTCACGCCCGATGCCCGCCATCTGGCACGCCTGCTGCACTTCCGCACCGAGCACGTCATCCCCTTCCATGTCATCGCGCAGGGCGGCTGCTGGCTGGGTCTGGCGGGGCGCGATCCGGTGTGGCTGTCCGAGGGGGACGCGGTGCTGCTGCCCTACGGCGACAGCCACAGCCTGCGCGGCCGGGAACAGACTGCCCCCGTGCCGGTCGCCAAGCTGCTCTCGCCGCCGCCCTGGACCGACCTGCCGATGATCCGGCACGGCGGCGCAGGCGCGACCACGCGCCTCGTCTGCGGCTTCCTGCAATGCGACGAGTGGCTGTTCAGCCCCATCCTGCGCCACCTGCCCGCCCTCATCCACGTGAGCCCCGCCGCCCACCCCGGCGACGACTGGCTGGGCGCGACGATCCGCCACACCGCCCAAGAGGCCGGCCATGTCCAGCCGGGCACCCGGAGCATGCTGCCGCGCCTGGCCGAGCTGATGTACGTCGAGGTCCTGCGCCAGCACATGCAGGGCCTGTCGGCGGACGAGGTCGGCCTGTTCGCCGCGCTCAAGGACCCGGTGGCCGGCGCCGCGCTGGGATTGCTGCATGCCGCCCCCCTGGAGGACTGGAGCGTGGACCGCCTGGCCCGCAGGGTCGGGGTGTCGCGCACGGTGCTGGCCACGCGCTTCAAGCACTTCCTCGACCAGCCGCCCATGCAGTACCTGACCCGCTGGCGCCTGCTGCTCGCGGCGCAGCTCCTGAAGACCACGGACACGCCCTTGAAGCTCATCGCAGACCGCAGCGGCTACGAGTCCGAGGCCGC
>DYFL01000007.1:15057-54034 GCA_020725195.1 Hydrogenophilus sp. | reverse complement strand
GCGCAGGTCCATGCCCGCATACAGCCCGGCCACCTGCTCGGCATAGCCGTTGAACATGAGGGTCTTGCGCTTGAGGAACTCGCCGATGCGCCGCTCGCGGGCCTGGCTCCAGCGCGGGTGGTCGACCTCCGGATTGACGTTGGAGTAGAAGCCGTACTCGCGCGGGTTGGCGCGGGACCATGAGCTCAAGGGCTGCTGCTCGACGAAGCGGATGCGGACGATGGACTTCGCGCTCTTGAAGCCGTACTTCCAGGGCACGACGATGCGCACGGGCGCGCCGCACTGGTTCGGCAGGACCTCGCCGTAGAGGCCCAGGGTCAGCAGCGTCAGCGGATGCTGCGCCTCGTCCAGGCGCAGACCCTCGACATAGGGCCAGTCGAGCACGCGGCGGCGCTGCCCGGGCATCTGCCTGGGGTCCAGCAGGGTGGTGAATTCCACGTACTTGGCGCTGCCCAGGGGCTCGACGCGGCGGATCAGCTCGCCGAGCGGATAGCCCCCCCAGGGGATGACCATGGACCAGCCTTCCACGCAGCGCAGGCGGTAGATGCGCTCCTCGATGGGCGCGAGCCTGAGCAGGGCCTCGATGTCGTAGGTGCCGGGCCGCTTCACCAGGCCGTCGACCCGCACCGTCCAGGGCCGGGTGCGCAGGCTGCCGGCATGGCGTGCGGGGTCGGCCTTGTCGACGCCGAATTCGTAGAAGTTGTTGTAGCCGGTCACGTCCTTGAAGGGCGTGAGCGCCTCGTCCGTGCTGTAGGGACTCGGCGCGCCCGGCAGCTTCGCGGCCGCGTGGGCGTCGAGTGCATCCAGCCCCAGGCCTGCGGCCAGCGCCAGGCCGCCGGCGGCGCGGATGAAGTCGCGCCGGGATCGGTAGATCTCGGGCGGGGTGATCTCCGACGGCCGGATGTCCGGGGGGCGTCTGATCAGCATCGTCGCCTCCGATTCCAAGGTTTCAGGGGGCGGGCGCGGGGCCGGCGCGGCCAGTCCGCCGGCGTGCGCACGCTTCGTGCAGCCGTGTACGAATCCGACCCCCGCGGGCCGAGCCGGGTTCCGGGCGCGGACGACAGGGGCATGGTGCATGCGTGGCGCAGCGGGCCTTTATCGCCGCCTTCCCGGGCAACGCTTCGACGCACCCCGTCGCCCGTGGGCGACAGGCCTAACTGCCTGTTTCCAGGACGCTTCGGCCCCGGTCGCGGCCCGTACTGTCGCCAGCCGACGACAATTCCGTGGGCGGATGTCGGCCTTGCGCGGCACGTCCGTTTCATCCGCTTGTTTCGGCAGGGAAATCTTCCATGGCACGGGGCTTGCTATGGGTCAGCGCCCGGATCGCGGTCATCCCGACGATCCGCGCCCCGTTGCCCCCTAGATCCACTTGCATGGAGTGAACAGCAGAATGTTGAAGAAGCTTACGTCGCCCGCACCCTCGCAAAGCCTCCTCCAGTCCCAGCGCCAGGCGCCCATGGATGCCCACGGCAGCGCGCAGGCCAGGCCGCAGGGCGCCGCATCGGGCCTGGACGAGTCCGGCAGCCGCTTGATCGTCGGCCCCAACATCAAGCTCAAGGGCTCGGAAATCACCGACTGCGACATCCTCGTGGTGGAAGGCCGCGTGGAGGTCTCCATGAACAGCCGGCTCATCCGCATCGCCGAAGGCGGCGTCTTCTCCGGCAAGGCAGAGATCGACGTGGCGGAGGTGCACGGCCGCTTCGAGGGTGAGCTGACCGCGCGCAAGCGCCTGGTGGTCCATGCCACCGGGCGGGTCAGCGGCAAGATCCAGTACGGCAGCCTGCAGATCGAGGAAGGCGGCGTGCTCTCCGGCACGATCGAGAGGCTGCCCGCCAAGCCCGCCCCGGTGGAGGCGCCGTCCGCTGAGGCGTCGGCGGACCCGGGCAGCCCGGCGGAAAAGCCCGCCGCCCCTTCCTGGCTCGCCGCCGCACGCTAGCGTAGTGCTGCACAAGCAACGGAATGTTCTCCCCTTCAAGGGGAGGGGTCCATGGTGCGGGCCGCCTCGGGCGGCGCGATCTCCCCTCCCCTCCATGCCCGGAAGGCACGGCATCCCTTGGGGCAAGGGGAGCCGTGCCGGACTCAACCCGTGCGCGAACGGCCGCCGCAATGGCCGAACCTTCCCCGGCGCCCGGCGGGCCGGGGATGCCCCCGAATCGGGCTCATGGCAGGCTGCTGGGAAAACCCTTCGCGAGCGCGCATGCATCACGCGGTGACGCGTATCTTTGGCCGCCCCCGGCATCCCGATGTCGACACGACCTCGGGTTTCCCCTTGACGCGCAAGGGGTGGCAGAATGCCAGGCCGGAATGGACGAGACCGAGGAGGCGGCGTGGAGCAGGACGAGACACGGGTTCGCAGCGGCGATGCCGCGGCCGGGAACGCCCCCGCGCCGCCCCCCGACCAGCCGGCCGCCACCCCCTGGTGGCGCAACTGGAAGGTGATGCTGCCCTTGTGGCTGGCCATCGTCGGGCTCGCCTGGCTGGGCCTGCACTTCGAGGTCGACGCCCGGGTGATCGCGGGCAGCGTCTTTCTCATCGGCCTGCTCTCGAACGCCTTCGCCTGGCTGCTCGGCGTCATCGCCCTGGTGCCCGTGGTCGGCCCCCTGATCGTCAAGGCGCTGTCCCTCGGCCTCATCTGGCTGCTCAACGCCCTGGGCAGCCTCGTCTCCTTCGTCGCCATCCGGCGCGGCTATTCCAAGGACGTGCTGACCTACCGGGGGCTGACCGTCGCCCTCATCGTCGGCATCGTCATCGGCTACGTGCTGGGCAGGCTGCTTTGATGCCCCCCATCCTCGTCGTCGGCAACGCCGTGCTCGACGTCGTCCTCGGCGTGGACCGCTACCCGCGCGAGGACGAGGAGATGCGCGCCGCCTCGCGCCGGACCACGCTGGGCGGCAATGCCGCCAACACCGCGCGGGTGCTCGCCGCGCTGGGGCACGAGGTGGCGCTGCTCGCCACCCTGGCGCCGGACGCCGAAGCGGCCGAGCTGCGCCGGCTGCTCGCGGCGGCCGGGGTGGACTGCCGCCACCTCGTCGCCGCCGCCGGCGGCCACACGCCGGTGTCCTGCATCCTGCTCCACGCGGCCAACGGCTCGCGCACCATCGTCCACCACCGCGCGCTCGAAGAACTCGCCTTCGAGGACTTCCGCGCCCTGCCGCTCGAGACTTGCGCCTGGGTCCACTTCGAGGGCCGCAACGTGGCCGAGGTCAAACGCATGCTGCGGCACCTGCGCACGACGGGCTTCGCCGGGCGCGTCTCGCTGGAGATCGAGAAGGACCGGCCCGGGATCGACGACCTGTCGATCTACGCCGACCTGCTCCTCTGTTCCCGCGCCCTGGCCGAGGCGCGCGGCCATGCCGACGCCCCCGCCCTGCTCGCCGCCCTGCGCCCGCTCGCCCCCGCGGCGACGCTGACCTGCACCTGGGGGGATCAGGGGGCCTGGGCGCTGGACGCGGCGGGCGCCCTGCACCACGCCCCCGCCTTCGCGCCGGCCGGGGTGGTGGACACCGTGGGCGCCGGCGACGCCTTCAACGCCGGCCTGATCGACGCGCTGCTGGCCGGCGGGCCGCTGCCACAGGCCCTGCGCGCCGCCACCCGCCTGGCCGGACGCAAGGTCGGCCGGACGGGGTTCGCGGGCCTATCCCGTGCCGGGTGAACCGCGGGCCCGGCCATGAAGCCGTCACGCCCCAGGCTTTGGGCCGGCCTCGGCTTCACCCTGCTCTTCGCGCTGCAGGGCCTCTACCTCATCGGCTTTTCCCTCAAGGAAGGCGCCGGGCTCTTCACCCTGATGGCACTGAGCGTCGTCGCCGGCCCCATCGCCCTGCTGTGGCTCATCTACGCGGGGCTGCAGCGTAGCGCACTCGGCGCCTGGAAATACCTTGCGACCGGCGCGCTCATCGCCCTGGCCTTCGAGCTGCTCCTGCCGGTCTCGCCGATCTCCACCACCCTGCTCAGCACCTTCGAGCAGCGCGCCGTGGACGCCGCCCAGGCCGGGAACGTCACCTCGGCGCCCCTGCTGTCCAAGCGGGGCCATCCCATCGGCATCCGCCTCGCCTTCGACCTGCGCTTCCCCCGGGACGGCGCCTATGCGGTCAGCGCCACGCTCTGGCCGGAGGAGGCCCGCTACCAGTCCCACCTGCTGGGCATGAGCCACCTGGGCGGCATCGCCATCACGCCCGAGGCGCCCCCCGACGGCGAGGGCCGTCACCGATTCCGCGCCGGCACCCGCTACCGCATGGAGGTGGATTTTCTGCCCGGTTTCCTGTACGTGGCCGAGCACGACCAGGGGACGCGGCGCGCGGGCGACCTCTGCCTGCACCTGCGCGGCACGCCCCAGCTCGATCTCGCCGGCCTGGAGGCGAGCCTGCGCGACGGCCCCGCCACGCGCTACCGCTACGAGGTGAGCATCGGCACCGCCAGCTATTTCGTCCGGACCCGCGTGGCGGCGGCAGGCCAGACCGCCGCCTTCCGCCCCGGCGACATTCATGCCAGCGCCCTGCGCGAGGGGGCCGGAGACTGCGGCTTCTGACGCCCCGGCTCAGGCCTCCAGCTCGCGGCTGCCGAGACGGAAGCGGAAGGCCTCCGGCTCGCGGCCGTCGAGCCGGACGGGACCGACCTCGGCGTAGGGGTACATGAAGTAGGGCAGCGGGCCCCGCGCCCTGGGGCTGAGCTCGAAGTCGCGGGCGGTGTTGAAGCCCACCCAGTTCATCTCCCAGTAGCCGAACAGGCGCTTCCTCAAGGCGGCGATCCGCGGGTCGGAGAGCGCCAGCCCTTCCTCCAGCACGGCCTTGCGCACGTCGGCCGGGTCCACCGCCACCCAGCCGTGGCGCGGCGAGAAGAACTCGGCGCGGCAGTGCTGCGCCCTGGAGACGTCGCCGCCCTTGCCCAGGCTCTTGAACTGGGCGGACTCGGCCACCCGCACGCCGTAGCGCTCGCGCGCCGGGATGCCGGCGGCGCGGGCCAGGCCGACGAACAGGGAGTTGATGTCGGCGCACTTGCCGCCCAGGTTGCCGGTCTCCAGCATGGTCTTGATGTCGCCCAGACCGCAGCCCCGGGTCTTGGGCTCGCGGAAGGTGTTGTCCACGATCCACTCGTAGATCGCCCGCGCCCGGGCGTCCGGCGCCCTGACCCCCTTCACGATCCGCGCGGCAGTCTCGGCGACGATGCCGTCCGTCGGCATGTGCTCGGTCGGCCTGAGGTAGAGCGCCGCCTCCTCGACGGGGCGCAGCCGAGGAGCGGGCGGGGCCAGGTGCCGGTCGCGGGTGGCGACGCGGGCGGTCACGTTCACCCGGCGCGGGGCGTCCGCCTCGCCCCATCCGGCGGCGAAGATCGGGGCCTGGTAGACGGGCTCCCAGTTGAGGGCCGCCTGGGCGGCCTCGCCCCTCCAGGTCACCGACAGCACCCGCTGGTAGTCGCCGGCATCCTGGGGCAGGGGCAGCCAGAGCCGCCCGGCACCCGGATGGGCGGCAAGATCGACCTCGTAGCTCAGCTCGAAAGTGCGCCAGCCGGCGTCGCCCCCCGCCCCGGCCAGCGCCCGGGGCGCCGCCACCAGGAGCGGGGCCAACGCCCCCGCGCGCAGGAATTCACGTCGCTGCATGACAACCTCCTCGATGTTTTCCCCTGATCATCAGCATCGCGGCCGGCCTTCGCGGGAGGCCCGGTCCCCGGATTCGGATCCGGTGTCGTGCCGCGGTTTATCATTCACCATAGTCACCTTTGAGCGAAGCGGAGATCCCCATGCACACCCCCCAACACGGCGCCAGGTTCTGGATCGGCAACGGCCTCCTCGCCCTGGCCCTCGTCGCCCTGTTCTTCCTCGGCGCCCTCTGGGAGCACCTGGGCGCGGGCGCCATGCTGCTCTGGATGGGGCTCGCCGGGGCGGGGATGTATTTCGTGATGGCGGACAAGGGCGGCTCCTCGTCGCTGCCCGACTGAGATCCCCTTGGGGCCGCTGCGGAAGGCGGCCACCACCCGGGCGTCCCGCGCGATCGATGACCAAGGGAGGGGTCGTGTGACGGCTGGACGGCCTCGAGCGCCTGACCGGGCACGAGCGGCCGGGCCTGAAGGCGCAGGGCGGGCCGCTGCGCTGCAGGAAGCCTGCGGCCGCGGCTCAGTTCTGCTTGGCGAGCCAGTCGTCCAGGGGCACGCAGGCGTCCGGCCTGGGCTTGCCGGTGTCGTCGAGCATGGGGCTGAAGCAGAGGTACTGCTCGCCCTTGTCGTCGCGCAAGGTGCGCAGCGGGATGTCCTCCAGGGTCTCGTAGCCGCCGGCATCGGCCATGACGAAGCCGAAATCGTCGCCGACGGTGACCTCCATCTCGCCGCCGTTGCCCGCGCCGTATTTCTCCCACCAGGTGGCCTCGTCGGCGCCCTCGAACGACGGCGAAAAGGCATGGCGGCTGCGCTGATGCCAGGAGACGATGACGGGCTGCTCGAGGGCGTGGGACTTGGCCTGGTTCAGGGCCATTCGGCGGGCGCTGTCGAAATCCAGGGCCTGGCCCCGATAGTCCAGATGCACATTGATCATGGCCACTCCTTTCCTGAAGGGCTGGATGTCGGGCGGGGAGGTTTGCGCGTTTTCCCGAATGGGACAATATTGATAGTTGACTAGTTCACTCGGCTTTCGCCGCCACGTAGGAGCCAGACGCCATGGGCAGCCAGCACGGCGCCCCCCGGCGCTCCGCCCCGGGCCACGACCTCGGGCCGATGGAGGCGGCCGGGCGCGAGCCGCGCGCGGGCGTGTTCGCCTGCCGGCGCTGCGACGGCCACCTGGGCCACGTCTTCGAGGACGGCCCGGCGCCCACGGGGCTGCGCTATTGCCTGAACTCGGTCGCGCTGCGGTTCGTCGCGCCCTGACCGTTCACGGCGGGGCATGCGCTATATAGACAGGGTGGCCGATGCGCAGGATGGAGGGCGGGCATGTCGCCCTTCCGTTCATGGCGGGCCACGCCGCCCCGCCGGATGCCGCAGCGGCTTGCGTTGGCACAGGGGGCGGACGCGGCGGCGCGATACGGAGGCGGCGATGATGCGCGAACGGCAGACAGACATCCTGATCGTCGGCGGAGGACTGGGCGGCGTGGCGGCCGCGCTCGCGGCGCTGAGCCTGGGGCGCAGGGTCTTCCTCAGCGAGGAGACGGACTGGATCGGCGGCCAGCTCACGGCCCAGGCGGTGCCGCCCGACGAGCACCCCTGGATCGAGGGCACCGGCTGCACCGCCAGCTATCAGCGCCTGCGCCGGGGCATACGCGACTACTACCGGCGCAACTATCCGCTGCTGCCGGAGGCGCGCTTCAATCCGCTGCTCAACCCGGGCGAGGGGCGGGTGAGCCCGCTGTGCCACGAGCCGCGCGTGGCGCTGGCGGTGCTCGGGGAGATGCTCGCGCCCCACCTCGCGAGCCGCCAGCTGGAGCTCGTCCTGCGCTGCCGCCCCGCCGCGGTCGAGTGCGACGGCGACCGGGTCCGCGCGGTCACGCTTACGGACACGGAGACCGGCGAGCGGCTGACCGTGCAGGCGGACTATGTCCTCGATGCGACCGAGCTCGGCGACCTGCTGCCGATGGCCGGCGTCGAGCACGTCACCGGCGCCGAGAGCCAGGGCGACACCGGCGAGCCGCATGCCCTGCCGGGCGAGCCCGACCCGCTGGACCAGCAGGCCTTCACGGCCTGCTTCGCCATGGATTACCTGCCCTACGAGGACCACACGATCGAGCCGCCGGCCGACTACGCCTTCTGGCGCGAGTACAAGGCCGATTTCTGGCCGGGGCCGCAGCTCGGCTGGGATTTCACCGACCCGGTGACCCTGGAGCGCCGGCGCCAGGCCGTCTTCGAGCCGCCGGACGCGCCCCACTCGGACCTGTGGACCTTCCGGCGGATCTTCTATCGCGGGCACTACCCCGCCGACCGCTTCGCCAGCGACGTGACGCTGGTGAACTGGCCGCAGAACGACTACTGGCTGGGCCCGCTGGTCGGGGTGTCGGAGGAGGAGCGCCAGCGCAACCTGCGGGCGGCGCAGCAGCTGAGCCTGTCCCTGCTCTACTGGATGCAGACGGAGGCCCCGCGGCTCGACGGCGGCGCGGGCTACCGCGGGCTGCGCCTGCGGCACGACGTGGTCGGCACCCGCAACGGCCTGGCCAAGCACGTGTACGTGCGCGAAAGCCGCCGCATCCGGGCCGAATTCACCGTGCTGGAGCAGCACGTGGGGGTGGATGCGCGCGGCGCGACCGAGGGCGCCGAGTCTTTCGCCGACAGCGTGGGCGTGGGCAGCTATCGGCTCGACCTGCACCCGACCACGCGCCTGCGCACTTACGTGGACATCAGCAGCTGGCCCTTCCAGATCCCGCTGGGCGCATTGCTGCCGATCCGCATGGAGAACCTGCTGCCGGCGGCGAAGAACATCGGCGTCACCCACATCACCAACGGCTGCTACCGCCTGCACCCGGTCGAGTGGAACGTGGGCGAGGCGGCCGGGGCCCTCGCCGCCTTCTGCCTGGAGCGCACCCTGACGCCGCGCCAGGTGCGCAAGACGCCGGCGCTGCTGGCCGACTTCCAGCGCCTGCTGCACGGGCGGCTGGGCTTCGCGCTGGAGTGGCCGAACCCGCGCGCGACGGCACGCTGAGCCGCGGCCGGGGCGCTCAGGCGCGCCGCTCGGCGAGCAGGCGCAGGGCGATGCGGTGGTTCTCCCGGGCCCGCTCCTGCAGGGCCGGCAGCAGCCTCCCGATGCGCGTCTGCAGCGAGCGGCGCCGGTCCCAGGAGCGGTCGATATGGGCGACCAGCCTGCCCGGGTTCACCAGCTGCAGCGGCGGGGCGTCGATCCGCAGGGCCTCCAGGAAGCCGCTGACCTTCCCCGCATAGGGCAACGCGACGAAGGGCACGTTCTGCAGCGCGGCGAACAGCAGGAAGTGCAGGCGCATGCCGAGGGCGAACTCCAAGTGCCCGATGAGGGAGAGCATCCGGCCCGCGCCGTAGTCGCCCTTGAGGACGCTGGCCCGCTGCGGCAGGAGCATGCGCGCGATCACGGCGTGGGAGTGCTGGAGGTCGCGCACCTGCCGCTCCATCGGCACGAACACCACGTCGGCATCGTAGCGGTCGACGATGAAATCCGCCGCGTTGGCGAGCAGCGCGTGGTAGACCTCCTCGTCGATGTCCGGCGCCGCCGGCCCGGGCTCGCGCACCGACACCCCGATCAGGCGTTTGCGCCCCGCGAGCCCCTCGCGCTTCAGGGCGTCGGGCGGCAGGGCCTCCGGCTTCAGGAGCAGCGCGGGGTCCGCCGTGACCAGGATCTCGCGCTCGACCCCGAGCTCCTCGAGCACCCGCTGGCTGTGGCGATCGCGCACCGTGATCGCGGCGGCCCGGTTCAGCGTGTCGCGCACCAGCGCCTGCGCCGCCGGCTCGCGCAGCGGTCCGGCCCCCACCGCATAGAGCATGACCGGCACGCCGGCCTCCTGGGCGATGACCGCCTCGCGCAGGTAGACCCTGGCATCGGCATCGAACAGGATCCCGCCGCCGCCGATGATCAGCAGGTCGAGCCGCGCGACCTCGGGGGCCACCTCGTCCCGGCCGAGCTGCCTGGCCGCGATCGCCCTCTCGACCCGGTGGCGCCGCAAGGTGTCCTCCGGATCGCGCGTGAACACGGTGATCTCCACCGGCGCCGACTCCCGCAGCTGCGCGACGATGCACTGGAGGATGGCCTCGTCGCCGAGGTTGAGCCCGCCGTAGGAGCCGGAGATGCCGACCTGCAGCCGCCCCTTCCCGGTCATCGCGACCCGCCTTCCCGGCCGACGCCGCCCAGTGCCGCCACCTCGGCGTGGACGCGGCGCACGATCTCGCGTTCGTCGCGTCCGTAGCGCTCCGGGGCGACGGGCTCGCCGATGACCAGGCGCACCCGCCCCGGCCGCGGCAGGCGCCGCCCCGGCGGCCACACCTCGCGGGTCCCCTCGATCCACACCGGGATCACCGGCACCGGCTGCGCCCGCAGGACGAGCCCGATCCCCGGCCTGAAGGCCTGCAGGCGCCCGTCGGGGGAGCGCTCGCCCTCCGGGAACCAGACGAGGCTTTGGCCGCGCCGCAGGCAGGCCGCCGCGAGCGCCAGGCTGGCGCGCGGCGCCGCCCCGGGATCGATGGGCAGGACGCGCGCCGCGCGGCTGAACCAGCGGGTGAGGCGGCCGGAAAACAGCAGGCCGGTCCACCCGGCCCAGTAGAGCGACTCCAGCCGCCCGGCGTCCAGGGCCCGCAGGAGCGCCAGGGGATCGGCCACGCTCAGGTGGCGCGGCGCGATCAGGTACGGGCCGCCGGCGGGGATGCGGCCGCTGACCTCCAGGCGCAGCAGCAGGCGCCCCGCCAGCCGCGCGAGCCCCAGCAGGAGCAGCCCGGCCGCCGCGCGGGCGCGCCCGCGCGGCGCCAGCCACGCCAGCTGCTCGGCCCCGAGGAGCCGCTCCGGCTCCGCGAGCGCCGTGGCCAGGTCCTCGCCGGCGCTGTCCGCCACGGCCGCGGCGGCCGCCTCGCGCAGCAGGTCGCGCACGCTCTGCACCCGGGCGATGGCCGAGTCCTCGAGATCGATCCCGGCCCGCTCGCGCAGCGCCAGGGCCAGCTCCACCCAGCCGAGCGAATCGATGCCCAGGTCCAGCGCCAGGCTGCTGTCCGGCGTCAGCCTCAGGTCGTGGAAACGCGCCGCCAGGTAGCTCCAGGCGCCCTCGGCCGCGGGGTCCGCCAGCAGTTGCCGGTCCTCGGGCGACATGGCCTGCGGCGAAATGGGCACGGAGGCCGCCCCGGGCACGGCGCCGCCCTCGCCCAGGCACTCGAACAGCGCCTCCAGCTTGTGGCGGCGCAGCTTGCCGAGCCGGGTGCGCGGGAGGGGATCCAGGGCGATGCGCAGCACCCCCGGGCGATGGTGGCTCGGCAGCTCCCGGGCCGCCGCGCCCACGGCCGCGCGGACCCGCTCGCGCAGCGCCTCGCCGGACAGCCCGCGCAGCAGCCCGGCCTCCGGCACGACCACCGCGGCCAGGCGCTCGCCGTGCACGAGGACCCCCGCCTCGCGGATCCCCTCGGCCGCCGCCAGGCAGTTCTCGACGCGCTCGGGGTCCACGTTCTCGCCCCCCGGCAGGACGATCATGGCCGACTGCCGGCCGTGCAGGTGCAGGTAGCCGTCGCGGTCCAGCTCGCCGATGTCGCCGGTGCGGAACCAGCCGCCCTCGGCGAACACCTTGGCGGTCTTCTCGGGCAGCCGCCAATAGCCGCCGAAGACGTTCGGTCCCCGCGCCAGGACCTCGCCGCGGCCCGCGCGTGCGGCGATGGCGAGCTCGACGCCGGGCAGCGCGATCCCGGCGCTGTCGAAGCGGATGCGCTCGGGCGGGTTGAAGGTGAGGATGGGCGAGGTCTCGGTGAGCCCGTAGCCCGTGGCGACCTCCCAGCCCAGGGCCTGGAGCTTGCGCCCGAGGTCCGGATCGAGCGCCGCGCCGCCCGAGATCACCAGGCGCAGGCCGGGCGCGAGGCGGCGGTGCAGGCCGGCGAAAAGGCGCCGCCCGAGCCGCCAGCCCAGGCGCCGCCGCGCCGCCATGGACAGCCCCAGCATGGCATGGAACAGGGCCGCCGCCGCCCGGCCGCGGCCGGCGACACGGCCCTCCAGGCCGCTCCAGAGCACCTCGTAGAGGCGCGGCACGCCCAGCATGATCGTGGCCTCGCCTTCGCGCAGGGCCCGCACGAGCTGCGGGCCCACCAGCGAGTAGGGCAGGATGATCGCCGCCCCCAGGGTGAGCGGGATGAGGATCCCGACGGTGAAGGGGTAGATGTGGTGGAACGGCAGGGGCGCCAGCATGCGGTCCGGGGCGTCCGCCAGGTTCTGGGCGCACATGGCCTGCACGTTGCTGCTGAGGTTGCGGTGCGTGAGGGGCACGCCCTTGGGCGGCCCGGTGGTGCCGGAGGTGTAGAAGATGGCCGCCAGGTCGTCCGCCTTTGCCGCTGGCGGGGCGGGCTGCGGCGCGAACAGGCCGGCCCAGCCTGCGGGGTCCTCGCCGGCCGCGTCGAGCAGGCGCGCGTTCGTGCGCCGCGCCTCCGGGATGTGCCCGAGCAGGGCGGTGGTGGTGAGGACCAGGCCGGGGTCGCAGTCCGCCAGCGCATGCGCCAGGTCCTCGCCGGGCATCTGGGTGTCCAGGGGCACCACGACGCCGCCGGCGTGAATGACGCCGAGGGCCGCCACCACCCAGTCGGTGCTGTTGGGCGCGATGAGCGCAACCCGCCCGCCGTGCTGCAGGCCCGCCTCGCGCAGGCCCGCGGCCAGCCGCCCGGCCCGCGCGAGGACCTCGTCGCGCGTGGTGGTGCGGATGGTTTCGCGGCCCAGCTCCACGACGCCGGGCCGCCCCTGCGCGGCGGGACGCGACAGGAGGAGCTCGGCGACCGTGAGCGCGTCGGCCGCCCCGCCGCGGGGGGCCCCGCGCCCGGAAGGGGCGTCCCCGGTCATGATCCGGGCCCCTTCGGGGCGGCCGCATCGGCCGGGGGCGGCCGCCGGCCGCGGTTCTCGTCGCGGTCGCGCGCCTCGGGCCTGAGCAGCCGGAACTCGCAGGTGTCGCCGGGCGCGAGTTCGCGGTAGTGCCCGCGGTAGGCGAGGGTGATCGGCGTCGTGGTGAACGCGCCGCTGCGGATGCGCAGCACGTCGTGGTCGGCCTCGACGTCGAGCGTCTGCCTGCGGTAGTGCAGGCGTGTCTTCACCCGGCGCAGGTCGGCGGGGAGCGCCGGATCGAAATGCAGCACGTTGGCGCGCATGTCGATGCCGAGGTAGCAGCGCTGGACGAGGTCGACGGTGCCGGCCATCGCGCCGACGTGGATCCCCTCCGGCGTGGTGCCGCCCTGGATGTCGGCGATGTCGCTGTCGAGCGCGCGCAGGAACAGATGCCAGGAACGCGGGCGGTCCGAGCGCGCCAGGACCCAGGAGTGCACCAGCTGGCTCAGGGTCGAACCGTGCGAGGTGCGCGCCAGGTAGTAGTCGACGTTGCGCGGGATGGTGCCGTGGTCGAACGGATAGCCGAGCTGCTCGAACAGCAGGGCGAGCTCCTCCGCCGGGAAGAGATAGAACAGCATCAGCACGTCGGCCTGCTTCGAGACCTTGTAGCGGTTCGGCGTATCGCCTTCGGCCTCGAGGATGCGGTCGAGGCGATGGATGTCGCCGTAGCGCCCCCGGTAGCCCTCCCAGTCGAACTCCTCCAGGTCCCCGTAGCCCTCGAACTGGCTGATGATGCCCTCGCCGTGGAACGGCACCCGCAGCTTGCGGCCGACCTCCTGCCAGTGCTTGATCTCCTCCGCGCCCAGGCCCATGCGCTCGCACAGTTGCGCGCGGCGCATGCCGGGCAGCAGCTCGATGACGTCGCGCGCGCGGGTCAGGACCCAAGCCGCCATGACATTCGTGTAGGCGTTGTTGTCTATGCCCCCCGCGGCTTCCGGGTCCGCGTCCGGATAGGCGGTGTGATACTCGTCCGGCCCCATGACGCCCTTGATCTCGTAGCGATCGAGCGCCGGGTTGCAGGCGGCGGCGCTCGCCCAGTAGCGCGCGATCTCGAGCAGCATCTCGGCGCCGTAGAAATACAGGAACTCGCGGTCGTTCGAGGCCTGGTAGTACTGCCAGACGTTGTAGGCGATGGCCGCGTTGATGTGGCGCTGCCGGTGCGTGCTGTCGGGCAGCCAGCGGCCCGATTCGGGATTGAGGTGCAGCCGCTGCGTCTCCTCGCGGCCGTCGCTGCCGCTCTGCCAGGGATACATCGCGCCCGGGCAGCCGGCCTCGCGCGCCGCCCGCCGCGCCTCGGGCAGGCGGCGGTGGCGGTAGCGCAGCAGCGCGCGGGTCAGCATGGGGATGCGCAGGCTCAGGAAGGGGAAGATGAACAGCTCGTCCCAGAAGATGTGCCCGCGGTAGGCCTCGCCGTGCCAGCCGCGCGCCGGGATGCCGGCATCGAGGTCGATCGTGTGCTCGGAGGCGGTCTGCAGCAGATGGAACATGTGCACGCGCAGCTTGAGCTCGGTGTCCGGCGCCGCGTCGCCGTCGAGCTCGATGTCGCATATCTGCCACAGGTGCTTCCAGGCCAGCTCGTGCGCCGCCAGCAGCGCGTCGAAGCGGCCGGCCTGCCCGAGCGTGCGCAGCGCCGCGAGGCCCGGCTCGGAGATCGCCCAGTCGCGCGAGGAATGCAGTGCGACGATCTTCTCCACCTCGATCGGCGATCCCGCCTGCACCTCGCAGCGGATCTCCTGCGCGATCTGCGGCCCGCCGGTGTGCGTGTCGCGGCTGGCCTCGACCTCCCCGCCTTCGCGGTAGATCCGGGTGCGCGCGGCCAGGGCGACGGCGAGGCGCGACTGGCTGGTGCGGCAGCGCAGCAGGAGGGTGTCGGCGCCCCGCTGCTGCAGCTCCGGCATCTCGAGGTGGCGGTCGGCCAGGTCGCGGTAGCGGGCCACGCCGCGGTTGGCCACCCCGCCGTCGAGCGCCGCGCGCAGCGTCAGCCGACCCGACCAGTCCTCCGCCTCGATCTGCACGCCGAGGCCCGCGAGATGCGGCTCGGCCATGCTCACGATGCGGCGCTCGCGCCAGCGGGTGGTGCGGCCCTCGGCATCCCGGAAGCGCAGGTCGCGGTGCAGCAGGCCGCGCCTGAGGTCGAGCTCCTGGCGGTAGGAGAGCAGCTCGACCTCGTCGAGCCGGAACCAGGCGCCGCCGTCGATGCTGAAGGTGAGCGGCAGCCAGTTCGGCAGGTTGACCAGGTCCTCGTTCTCGACCCTGCGGCCGGCGACCTCGCTGGTGAGGCGGTTGTAGCCGCCGGCCAGATAGGTCCCCGGGTAGTGCACGCCGTCGGCCGAGACGTCCGGGGCCGCGCCGCGGGTCGCGAAGTAGCCGTTGCCGAGGGTGCAGAGCGCTTCGCGCAGCCCCTCCTGGCCGGGCGCGTAGCCCTCGTAGACGAGCGACCAGGCGTCCGTGATCACGCCTCGACTCCGCCCGGGACGAGCCCCGAGAGCAGCGCGAGGAGGCGCTTGACCTCCCGCGTGTCGGCCACCGCGTAGTCCGCCGCCGTCGCGCGCGACTCCCCGTGCCGCACCGCGATGCACAGGCCGTGCCCGGCGAGGGCCTGGAACGCGTCCTCGTCGGTGATGTCGTCGCCGACGTAGAGCGGCAGGGCGTCGGGCCGGTCGAGACCGAGGTGCTGCAGGATCCAGAGCACGGCCTCGCCCTTGTTCCAGTCGATGTCCGGCCGGATCTCGAACACCTTCTTGCCGTGCCCGAGGCGCAGGCCGGGGTGCCCGGCAAGCGTCCGCTCGAGGCTCTGCCGGAGCCTGCCGACGTCGCCCTCCGCGACCTGCCGGTAATGCACCGCGATGGAGAACTTCTTGCGTTCGATCGAGTGCCCCGCGACGTCCGCCAGCCGCTCCCGCAAGGCGCGCTCCGCCGCGTCGAGCTCGGCGAGGAACTCGGCGCCCTTTTCGAGGCGCACGCCGGCATCCCCGGGGCCGGCCACCTCGAAGCCGTGGCTGCCGGCGTACCAGACGGATTCGAGGCCGACGAGCTCGCGCAGCCGTGCGAGGTCGCGGCCGCTCACGACCACGACCGCGGCGCGCCGGGCGAGCGCCTCCAGCGCGGCGCGCATGTCCGCGGCGAGCAGCGCCCGGGTGTGGTCCTCGACGATGGGCGTGAGGGTGCCGTCGTAATCGAGGAACACGGCCGGTGTCCTGCCCGCGAGGCGCTGCCGGATCTCGTCCTCCCGCTCCCAGACGGCGGGCAGGTCGGCGAGCGTCTTCACCGCCAGGCCCCCGTCCGGGCACAGGCGCAGCTCGCTCAGGTCGTGCACGACGAGATGCGCGCCGGCCGCCCGCAGGGCGTCGCCGTGGTCGCCGCGCGCGACCCCGATCACCAGGGCGAAGCCGCCGGCGGCGCCGGCCTCGACGCCGGCGATCGCATCCTCGACCACGGCGGCGCGCCCGGGCGCCGCATCCAGGCGCCGCGCCGCCTCGAGCAGCATCGCCGGATCGGGCTTGCCGGGCAGGCCGAGCCGCGCCAGGTCGCCGCCGTCGACCCTGGCCTCGAACAGCCCGAGCACGCCGGCGTTGCGCAGCACCGCCTCGGCGTTGCGGCTGGCGGAGAACACCGCGGTCCTGACGCCGGCGCGGTGCAGCGCGCCGATCAGGCTGAGCGTTCCCGGATAGGCGCGCACCCGGTTCTCCTCCAGCCAGGACTGGAAATACCCGTCCTTGCGCTTGCCGAGCCCGCACACCGTCTCCTGCTCCGGCCCGTCGTCGGCGTCGCCCTCCGGCAGCTCGATGCCGCGCGCCTCGAGGAAGCTCCTGACGCCGTCCAGGCGGGGCTTGCCGTCCACGTAGCGGCGGTAGTCATGGCGCGGGTCGAAAGGCCGGAACGCCTCGCCGCGGCGCCCGGCACGCTGCCCGAGGTATTCGTCGAACAGCCGCTGCCAGGCGGCGGCATGCGCCCGTGCCGTATCGGTGACCACGCCGTCCATGTCGAACAGCACGGCCTGCAGGCGTGCGGGCGGCGCAGGCCGGCCCCGGCCCTCGGACGCCGCTCCGCCCGCGGCTTGGGCTTCAGTCATAGACGCCTCCATGGACGCGGGGCCCGGGACACCCGGGCCCCCGTGTTTCAGCATAGCAAGGGACGGGCTGCGGCCCGCCCCGCCTCCTATACTGAGCGGACCAGCCGTCCCGGCGGACCGGCCCTCCGGTCGCGCCCGTCATGGAGGACACCGCCTATGTCTCCCAGCCCGCAAGCCGATCTCGAGGCCCGCGCCATCCGGACCCTGCGCTTTCTTTCCGCCGATGCCGTGCAGCAGGCCCGCTCGGGCCACCCCGGCCTGCCCATGGGGGCGGCCGCGCTGGCCTTCACGCTGTGGACGCGCCACCTGCGCCACAACCCGCGCAATCCCGCCTGGGCCGACCGCGACCGCTTCGTGCTCTCCGGCGGCCACGGCTCCGCCCTGCTCTACAGCCTGCTGCACCTGACCGGCTACGACCTGCCCCTGGAGGAGCTCAAGCGCTTCCGCCAGTGGGGCAGCCGCACCCCCGGCCACCCGGAACACGGCCTGACCCCGGGGGTGGAGACCACCACCGGGCCCCTGGGCCAGGGCTTCGCCAACGCGGTGGGCATGGCCCTGGCGGAGGCGCATCTGGCGGCGCGCTTCAACCGGCCCGGGCACGCCCTCGTCGAGCATCGCACCTATGTGCTCGCCACCGACGGCGACCTGATGGAGGGCGTGGCCTCCGAGGCCGCCTCCCTGGCCGGCCACTGGGGGCTGGGCCGCCTGATCTGTCTCTACGACGACAACCGCATCTCCATCGACGGCCCCACCGAGCTCGCCTTCACCGAGGACCGCCTGGCGCGCTTCGCGGCCTATGGCTGGCAGGTGCAGCGGGTGGAGGACGGCAACGACGTCGAGGCCATCGACCGGGCCCTGCTGGAGGCCCGGACCGACCCGCGCCCGTCGCTGATCGCCTGCCGCACCCACATCGGCTACGGCGCCCCGCACAAGCAGGACACCGCCGAGGCGCACGGCGAGCCGCTGGGCGAGGCCGAGCTCGCGGCGGCCAAGCAGCTCGCCGGCTGGCCGGCCGAGCCGCGCTTTTTCATCCCCGAGGACGTGCTCGGCCTGTTCCGCAAGGCCGTCTCCCTCGGCAAGGGCATGGAGGAGGAATGGCAGGCGCGCTTCCAGGCCTATGCCCGGGCCTGGCCGCAGGAGGCGGGCGAGCTGGTGCGGCGCCTGGGCGGCGAGCCGCCGCCCGGCTGGGACGCGGGCCTGCCCGCCTTCCCGCCCGACCCAAACAAGGGGCCGGCCACCCGCGCCGCCTCGGGCCGCGTGCTCGATGCCCTGGCCGCGGCGCTGCCCGAGCTCGTGGGCGGCTCCGCCGACCTCACGCCCTCGAACAAGACCCGCCCGAAGGGCGCCGAGGACCTGCAGAAGGATCGCTACCAGGGCCGCTATCTGCACTTCGGGGTGCGCGAGCACGCCATGGGGGGCGTCGTCAACGGCCTGGCCCTGCACGGGGGCATCCGGCCCTATGCGGGGACCTTCCTGGTCTTCTCCGACTACATGCGCCCGGCCCTGCGCCTGTCGGCGATGATGCGGCTCGCCGTCACCTGGGTCTTCACCCACGACAGCATCGGCCTGGGCGAGGACGGCCCGACCCACCAGCCGGTGGAGCACCTCGCCGCCCTGCGCGCCATCCCGAACCTGACGGTGATCCGCCCGGCGGACGCCAACGAGGCGGTGGCGGCCTGGCGCCATGCCGTCGCCCACCGCGCGGGGCCCGTCGCCCTCGTGCTGAGCCGCCAGGACCTGCCGACCCTGACCGCGCCGGAGCAGGCCGCCCGGCTCGCCCGCGGCGCCTATGTCCTGAAAGACTTCGGCGGGGCGCCCGATCTCATCCTCATGGCCTCGGGCTCCGAGCTCGCGCTGATCCTCGCCGCCGCGGAAGCGCTCGCCTCGGAGGGCCTCGGCGTGCGCGTGGTCTCCTTCCCCTCCTGGGAGCTCTTCGAGGCCCAGGACCGCGCCTATCGGGACAGCGTCCTGCCGCCGGGCGTCCGGGTGCGGCTCGCGGTGGAGGCGGGGGTCGGCCAGGGCTGGGAGCGCCACGTCGGCGACCGGGGCGGCGTCCTGTCCGTCGAGACCTTCGGCGCCTCGGCCCCGGCGCAGGAGCTGTTCGAGCACTACGGCTTCGGCGTCGCCGCCGTGCTCGCCCGGGTGCATGCGCTGCTGCACGACTAGCGGCGCGGATCGGGCCTTTCCTATGCTGAAAGGATGGCCCGCGTGGGTCTGCGCCCCGTTGGACCGCTCCCGCTTGCCGGAGGGGGGACGGAGAGCGCCTTGGGCGCGACATACACGGTGACGAGGGACATCCGCCATGGCGAGCATTCACGACCTGAGAGACCTGGGGCAGTCGGTGTGGCTGGACGGCATGGACCGCCGGCTGCTGGCCGGCGACGGCCTGGCGCAGCTCATCCGGCTGGGCATCGGCGGCGTGACCGGCAACCCCGCCCCCTTCCACGAGGCCTTGGCGGCGAGCGATGCCTATGACGACGCCATCCGCGACCTGCTGCAGATGGATCCCCACATGGCGGCGGAGGCGATCTACGAAGGGCTCGCCGTGGCCGACGTCCAGATGGCCGCGGACCGGCTCCGGCCGGTCCACGCGCTGAGCGACGGCCGGGACGGTTATGCGGGCCTGGAGCTACCGCCCCGCCTGGCCTACGACGCCGAGGCCACCCTGGCGGCGGCCCGGCATCTGTGGCGCTCGGTGAACCGGCCCAACCTGATGCTCGCGCTGCCCGCCACGCCGGAGGGCCTGCCGGCGATGGAGCAGCTCGTCGTCGAGGGCATCAACGTCGACGCCACCCTGCTCTTCTCGACCGAGCGCTACGAGGCGGTGGCGCGCGCCTATCTGCGCGGACTGGCGCGGCGCAGGCAGGCCGGGGCCGTCGCCTCGGTGGCCTCCTTCCTCGTCAGCCGCATCGACACCAAGGCCGACCGGATCCTGGAGGCGATCGGCAAGCCCGAGGCCCTGGCCCTGCGCGGCCGCATCGCCGTCGCCCAGGCCCGGCTCGCCTACCGGCGCTACAGGGCGGTGATGCACTCCACCCTCGCCCAGGCCCAGGGGAAGTTTCGGCCGCAGCGCCTGCTGTGGGCCTCCTCGGGCGTCGAGAACCCGGCCTATCCCGACGTGCTCTACGTGGACAGCCTGATCGGCCCCGACACGGTCGTCACGGTGGCCCGGGAGACCCTGGACGCCTTCATCTACCACGGCGCGCCTCGCGCCTCTCTGGAAGACGAGGCCGATCTCGCCCTGCGCGACCTGGAGGCCCTGAAGGGCCTGGGGGTCAACATCGAGACCATCGCGGGCGAACTGGAGCAGGAGGGCGTGACCCGCTCCGTGGTCGCCTACGAGGCCGCCCTGGCGGGCCTGCGGCAGAAGTGCCTGGAGGTGACCCGGGCACGCTGAGCCCGGCGAGGAAGATGCGGGAGGCGGCGGCATGGGGCACCCGATCCGGCCGAATCGCCAGGCCCTCGCCCTGATCCGCAGCGCCGTGCCCGCGCCGCGGGCCGATCCGCGCTGGCGCGCGCCCGAAGAGGTGACCGAAGGCGCCGGGCGGCCATGCTGAGGCTCGCCCTCTGCGCCGCTGCGGCCGCGGCTGCCGCGCTGGCGGCGGGCGCGGCGTATGGCGCCCGGCGTTGGGCCTCGGGCACGCGGGAGCTGCGCGCCCGCATCGAGGCGGCGCGCATGCCCATGGTGCCCCGGGCCGTCGATTTTCGCGAGCTCGAAGGGCTGCCGGCCCCGGTGCAGCGCTATCTCCGCCTCGTGCTCAGGGAGGGGCAGCCGATGGTGGCCGGCGTGCGCGTGCGCCACCGGGGCAGTCTCGACCTGGGCGGGGCGGGGCCGCGGTGGAGGCCGTTCACCTCGGACCAGCGGGTGCTCACCCGCCGCCCGGGTTTCGACTGGGACGCCCGGGTCAGGTTGCTGCCCGGCCTGACGGTCCGGGTGCACGACGCCTATGTCGCGGGCGAAGGCATCCTGCATGCCGAGCTGCTCGGCCTGATCCCCCTGGTCGGGCTGCGCGGCACGCGCGAGGTCGCCGAGGGCGAACTCATGCGCTTCCTGGCCGAGGCCGCGTGGTATCCGACCGCCCTGCTCCCCAGCCAGGGTGTCGCCTGGGAGCCGGTCGATCGGCGTTCGGCGCGGGCCACGCTGGCCGACGGCGCGGTCGCCGTCACGCTGCTGTTCGGCTTCGACGAGGCGGGCCTGATCGAGGCCGTGCGCGCCGAGGCGCGCGGCCGCAGCGTGGGCCGCGAGCTCGTCCCGACGCCCTGGCACGGCCGCGTCTGGAACTACGGCGAGCGCGCAGGCATGCAGGTGCCGCTCGAGGCGGAGGTGGCGTGGCTGCTGCCCGGGGGAGCGAAGCCGTACTGGCGCGGCCGCATTCGCGATATCCGCCACGAGTTGACATGAAACGACGCCAGGCGGGCCGCGTCCAGGGCGGCCGGTTTGCTAAGCTGGGTGCACGACCCTCCGTGGCCTTTTGCAGGGGATGCGCCATGCCCGCCATCGACCCTTCCTCCGCGCCCCGGGGACGCCGCCGGCGCGGCGCCTCGCTGCTTCTGGCCTGGGCGCTCGGCCTCGGGCTTGCGCTGCCCGGTCCCCCGGCGCTGGCCGGGGATGCCCCGCACCCCGGGGATTACGTCACGGCGGGCGGCAGCGTGGAGCTGCCGGGCGAGGTGGCGGGGGATGTCTATGCCGCGGGCGGCAGCATCCTGATCAAGGGCCGCATCGCAGGCGACGCGGTCGTCGCCGGTGGCAGCGTCCTGGTGCAGGGCCCGGTGCGCGAGGACGTCTATGCCGTGGGCGGGTCGGTGCGCCTGGATGGCGAGATCGGCGGCGACGCCCGGGCCGCAGGCGGGCATGTCGGCGTGACCCGCGATGCCCGGATCCGGGGCAGGGCCCGGCTCTACGGCGCCAGCGTCGAGATGATGGGCCTCGTCGCCGGGGACCTGCGCGCCGCCGGCGAGAGCGTCCGCCTGGGCGGCGAGGTGCAGGGCGACGCGGAGCTGACCGGTCGCGAGGTGGCGATCCTGCCCGGCGCGAAGATCGCCGGCCGGCTCGTCTATCGCAGCCCGCAGCCGGCGAAGATCGACCCCTCGGCACGCATCCTCGGCGAGATCACGCATCTGCCCATGGAGCCGAGGCGCCCGCCGGCGCCCCGCCGCGAGGCCGTGGCCGCGATCGGCATCCTGGGGGCGCTGGTGTTCATGGCCGGCTTCGCCCTGCTGGGCGGCCTGCTGCTCGCCCTGTTTCCCGGGCCGCTCGGCAGGGCCGTGCAGACCATGGAGCGCGAGCCGGGCAAGAGCCTGGCGCTCGGCTTCGCCCTCCTGGTGGCGATCCCTGCGGCGGGCGGCATCCTGATGGCGACGCTCGTGGGCATCCCCCTGGCGTTGCTGCTCCTCCTGCTCTACCCGCCCTCGCTCATGCTCGGTTTCCTCGCCGCCGCCTTCTACCTGGGCGAGAAGGGCTACGCCCTGCTGCGCCGGGGCCGGCCCCCCGCCGCCTGGGCGCGCTTCGGCTGGTTCGTCCTGGCCTTGATCCTGATGGCGCTGGTGGGCGCCGTCCCCCTCTTCGGCGGCCTGGCGCTCTTCCTGTTGCTGCTGCTGGCCCTCGGCGGCGGGGCGCTGAGCCTGTATCGCGCCCATGCCGGGCAGGGTGCGCAGAGGCCCTCGTGAGGCCCCCGGCGGGGCCGGGCGGGAAATTCAATACCCTGTATTGATCCTGCCCGCTGCCGCCGGGCCGGGGGTTCCGGGCCATAATTCCGGAACGTCCCCCGCCCGGCCCGCACAAGGGTTCGCGGCAGGGGTGCCGCAACGCGACCCGGAGCGACAGCATGTCCCATACCGCATCCGATCAGGCCGAGCTCGACACCCACGAGGCCACCCTGCAGGCCTCGGTGCGCATCACCCCGGAGACCGCCGCCGAGGTGCGCCGGATCGTCCTGCACCTCGACGCGCCCGAGTTCTACTTCCCGGAGGGCCAGAGCATCGGCGTGCTGGTGCCGGGGCCGCACCCCTTCGGCCAGAGGGCCCACCACCGCTACTACACCATCGCCCACAGCCGTGCCGCGGCCGGCCGGGGCACCGAGCTGGAGCTCCTGGTGCGGCGCTGCTTCTACATCGACGAGGTCTCGGGCGAGGAATACCCGGGCATCGCCTCCAACTACCTGTGCGACGCGCAGGTCGGCGACCGGATCACCCTCACCGGCCCCTACGCCGCCCCCTTCCGGATCCCCGCCGACAAGGAGAGCCCTCTGCTCATGCTGGGCACCGGCACGGGCATCGCGCCGTTTCGCGCCTTCCTGCGCCGCATCTACGACCAGGGGCAGGGCTGGAAGGGCCAGGTCAGGCTCTACTACGGCGCCCGCACCGGCACGGAGCTGCTGTACATGAACGACCTCGACAACGACCTGGCGAACTACTACGACCAGGAGACCTTCCGCGCCATCCAGGCCGTCCAGCGGCGCCTCATCGGCGACGAGGGCGACGCCCTCCAGGCGGGCATGGAAGAGCACGCCGCCGAGATCTGGAGGCTGGTGCAGGATGCCAGGACCCATGTGTATCTCGCCGGCATGCAGAAGATCGCCGACGCCTTCGACGCGACCATGGCCCGCACCGCCGGCTCGGCGGAGGCATGGCAGGCGCTCAAGCAGCGCCTGATCGAGGAGAGGCGCTGGTCGGAGCTGACCTACCAGTGACGGATCGCGCAGCTGCGAATGCGCAAAAGCCGCCGGACCCGCCGGCGGCTTTTGCGTTACGGGCCCGGCTCAGTGCCGGATGCCCGGCACGCTCAGCTTCTGGCCGTTGTTGACCGCGGTGAGCGCGAGCTCCAGGTCGCCGTACTCGGGGGCGTCCGGCGGCAGCTCGTTGGCGCGGATGGCCACGCCGCACCACTGGAAGCGCCGGCGCAGGTCCCAGATCTCGCCGCGGCTGGTGCGCCAGGTCGGGAAGTGGGCCACCTGGCCGATCTGGCCGGTGAGCCACTGGCCGCGGATCCACTTGTTCGCCCCGGCGCTGTGGCAGTCGTTGCAGGAGAAGTGCAGCTGGCCGATCTTGCGCTCGAACATCGCCTGGCCGCGGGCGTTGGCCTCCTTCGCGCCGGGCGCCTTGGTGTCCACCCTGATCGGCGCGCCGTTGGCCAGGTGCCTGAGGTAGATGGCGAGCACGGTGTTCTCGGCGCCCTGCATGAGGAAGTCGTCGCCGGTCGTGGCGCGGGCGTGCCGGGTGACGAACTCCTCGACGCCGAGGACCTTCTTCATCCGGGGCTCGTAGCGCGGCATGGTGGCCGCCCAACCCTGGAACAGCCTCTCGGGCCTGGCATGGCAGCTGGCGCAGGACTTGCCCGCGGGGCCCTTGCGCGCGTAGAGGGCCTTGCCCTGCTCGACGGCCTCCATGGCGTTGTTGACGAAGGGATCGAGGTTGTCCCGGGTCTCCACGGGCACGGGGCGCGTGGCCGGGTTCTCCAGCTCGTCCTTGAACCCGGCCGGCTCCCTGAGCGTCTTCATGAAGGCGACGATGTCCCGGATCTCCGCCTCGCTGAAGAGCTTGTGCGCCCCCCAGGGCGGCATGACGCTGTGGGGGTTGACGCTGCGCGGGTCGTGGACGTAGTTGTACAGCCACTCGTCGCTGCGCCCCCAGGTGCCGATGGTGGACAGGTCCGGGCCGACGCTGCCGGGCATGCTGGGCGTGGTGGGGCCCATGACGTGGCAGGCCACGCAGCTGCCGCCGCGGGCGCGGTCGAAGGAGAGCCTCTCGCCGTTCCTGGGGTCGCCGGTGACGGGCCCTTCGAGCCTGGGCGGCGGCGCATAGGGCGGCGACACCAGGGCCGTCAGGGTGTTGTATTCCTTCCAGTCAGTCTTGGGCCAGTCGGCATAGCGGGTCCAGGGCACCGCGGAGGCGGACTTCTCCATCTCCAGGGGGACGGCCTTGCCCGCCGCCATGGCCCCCGCGGCCAGGCAGGAGGCAGCCAGGGCGATAGCGGCGGCCGCGGTGGGCCTCCTGCAGCGTGCTGTTCCAGACATGTTCCCGTCTCCTCTCGATGTTGCCAGCCCCTTGCCGGCCGTCGGACTGCACCGGGGCGGACCGTCAGACGGCAATCGCTGGATAGCTTCAGAAACACTATAGGCTGGGGCGGCGCCGGGTGACATGCCGTCGACGCGGCCGCGCCGCATTCCATGCCAGAATGCCGCGTCCACTGCGGAACCCGGGGGCTGCCGGGACCTCGAAATACCATGACCGGCAGGGGAAGACCCGGCCTGTCCGGGTGGATATTGTCGATAGGAGATCGAAGGCGATGCAACGGGACATTCGAACCACTACGGCCGAGGCGCAATGAATCGAAGGGACGCACCCGGCCCGGCCGGGCCGCCGGACCCGGCAAGGCTCTTCGGCCGACCCTTCATCTGGCTGGGCCTGGCCCTGTCCGTCGCGGTCGCCGGCCATATCGCCTACCGCCAGATCGCCCGCCCCGAGCTGCAGGTGGTCGGCGCCCACGGCGTCACCCTGAACCGCCACCTGGACGGGCACTATCACCTGCAGGGCAGCCTCAACGGCCACCCCGTCACCTTCCTGGTGGACACCGGGGCGAGCATGGCGAGCGTGCCGGCCGAGCTGGCCGAGCGCGCGGGCCTGCGCTGCAGCCAATCCGCCGAGTTCCAAACCGCCAACGGCACCGTGCGCGGCTGCATCGCCCGGGACGCGGAGATCGCCTTCGGCGCCTACCGGCTCTCGGGGGTCTCGGTGGCGGTCATGCCCAGACTGGAGGGTCAGCCCCTGCTGGGCATGAACGTGCTGGGGCGCTTCAGCCTGAGACAGGCGGACGGGACCCTGGTGATCTCCCACGAAGGGGGGTGATCAGCGGTCCGCGGGGCGGCGGCGCGGGTCGTCGCGCGAGGGGATGCGGTAGATCCAGATCGCGAGCCCCAGGCCCGAGACCGCCATGGCCAGCCGGGCCTGCCAGTAGGGCACGAAGAACACGATGGAGACGGTGAAGCTCAAGGCGATGAGCGCCAGTGCGGTGAGCTTGGCGCGGTAGGGCATGCTGCGGTAGCAGCGCCATTCCAGGATGACGGGGCCGAGCACGGAGTGGTTCAGCAGCCAGTTGTAGATGCGGCTGGAGGAGCGCGCGTAGCAGCCGGCGGCGAGCAGCAGGAAGGGCGTGGTCGGCAGCACCGGCAGGAAGATGCCCGCCACGCCCAGCGCGACGAACAGGGTCCCCAGCCCGGCGTAGAGCAGACGCAGGGCGAGCGAATTGTGCTTGCGCACCTCGTGGCTGTAATCCCGTCTTTCCATGCCGAGCCTGTCTCACACCAGCGGCTATCTTACCGCCTTCGGCCGACGACCTCGTTGACGCGGGGCAAGGCCGCCGGGCCCGGGGTGGGAGAGCGGGGTTGGACATCCCCCGCCGGGTGCTTACGCCTCGGATCGATATGGGCCTGGGCGAGGCCCGGTGTAACATGACCGACCGCGAACCCGCTGCCGGACCGACATGAACCCACCGCTGCGCCCGCCCGCGAGGCGGGGACGACCATGACCGACCTCGCCCTCGTCATCTTCGCCTGGGCCGCCTACGGCGCCCTGCATTCCTGGCTCGCCGGCACGGGGCTGAAGCAGCGGGTGGCGGCGAGCTGGCCGCAGGCGATGCCGGCCTACCGCCTGGGGTTCAACCTGCTCGCGCTGATCCTCCTGCTGCCGCCCCTGTGGCTGACCCTGCGCTACCAGGGCGAGCCGCTCTGGACCTGGCCGGCGTGGATCGCCTGGCCCGTCGCCGCGGCGGTGGCGGCGGGCTTCCTGTGGAGCCTCAGGTGGTACGACGGCGCCGAGTTCCTCGGCCTGCGCCAGTGGCGCACCGGCGAGGGCGGGGACCGGGAGGCGCTGACCCTCTCGCCCCTGCACCGGCACGTGCGCCATCCCTGGTATGCCATGGGCCTGCTCTTGCTCTGGACGCGCGACCTGAATGCCGCCTGGCTGGCGACGGCCGTGGCGGTGACCGTCTACGTGCTGATCGGCAGCCGCCTGGAGGAAAGGAAACTGGAGGCGATGTACGGCGAGGCCTATGCGCGCTACCGCCGCCGCGTGCCCGGGCTGCTGCCCTGGCCGGGGCGCTCCCTGAGCGCGGCGGAGGCGGCCGAGCTGCAGGCCCTGGCCCGGAGGCGCTAGCCTTCCCCCTGAGGGGGAAGGGACCGGGACCCGGCCCTTATATCTGCGTCAGCCGCTGCAGCATCTGGTCGGAGGTGGAGATCGCCCGGGAATTGAGCTCGTAGGCCCGCTGGGCGACGATCATGTTAACCAGCTCCTCGGCGACGTTGACGTTGGAGGTCTCGACCATGGCCTGGTTGAGCAGGCCCAGGCCGTTGGTGCCCGGGATGTTGGCCTGGGGCGGGCCGGAGGCCGCGGTCTCGGCGAAGAGGTTCTCGCCCAGGCTCTGCAGGCCGGCCGGATTCACGAAGCTGGCCAGCTGGATCTGGCCGAGGACGTTGGGGGTGACCGCGCCCGGCTGGGTGACCGAGACGGTGCCGTCGCGGCCGATGGCGATGGTGATGGCGTCCTGGGGGATGGTGATGTTGGGCTGCACCGGGTAGCCGCTGGCCGTCACCAGCTGGCCCTGGCTGTCCACCTGGAAGGAGCCGTCGCGGGTGTAGGTGGTGGTGCCGTCGGGCATGAGGATCTGGAAGAAGCCGCGGCCGTTGATGGCGACGTCGAGCGAATTGCCGGTCGCCTGCAGGTTGCCCTGGTTGAAGATGCGCTCCGTGGCCACGGTCTGCACGCCGAGACCGATCTGCAGGCCGCTGGGCAGCTGGGTCTGCTGCGAGGACTGGGCGCCGGGCTGGCGGATGACCTGGTAGAGCAGGTCCTCGAACACGGCCCGGGATTTCTTGTAGCCCGTGGTGCTCACGTTGGCCAGGTTGTTGGAGATGACGTCCAGCTGGGTCTGCTGGGCGTCCAGGCCGGTGCGGGCGATGTGCAGGGAGCGCATCATGGTTGGTCTACTCCTTGGATGCGGCGCCGCTCAGGCGGCGCCTCAGGCCCCTCCCCCGCGAGCGGGAGGGGGTCGGGGTGAGGGAGACGGTCCGTCGTCATGACCGTCAGGAGGCCAGCACCTTGGTGGCGCTGCGGTCGTTTTCCTCGGCGCTGCGCAGCACGCGCAGCTGCATCTCGAACTGGCGGGCGAGCTCGATCATGTCCACCAGCGTCTTGGCCGGGTTCACGTTGCTCATCTCCAGGGCCCCGGTGACCAGGGTGACGGCGGCATCGGCCGGGGCGGGCTGGCCGCTCTTCAGGCGGAACAGGCCGTCCTCGCCGCGCACCAGCTCGGCCGCCGGCGGGTTGACCAGCTTGATGCGCCCGGCCCCGGCCACCGCGGGCTGCCCGGGCAGGATGGTGGAGACCGTGCCGTCCTTGCCGATGGCGATCTCCTGGTCGGGCGGTACGGCGATGGGGCCGCCGTCGCCCAGGACGTTGAGGCCGATGGCCGTCTGCAGCTGCCCGTTGGGGCCGATCTGGAGCTGGCCGGCGCGGGTATAGGCCTCGGTTCCGTCCGGGGTCTGCACGGCGATCCAGCCGGCGCCCCGCACCGCGACGTCCAGCTCGCGGCCGGTCTGCTGGATGCCGCCGGGGCTCAAGTCGGTGCCCGGGGTGGTCGCGGCCACGAAGGCGCGGGTCTTGGCCCCCTCGCCCACCACCGGAAGGGCCCGGAAGACGTTGTGCTCGGCCTTGAAGCCGTGGGTGGAGACGTTGGCCAGGTTGTTCGCCACCGCCGCATGCTGCAGCGTCGCCTGCTTGGCGCCCGTCATGGCGATGTAGATGACTCGATCCATCCGCTCCCCTTCTCCCATGGGGCAGCTATGCCTAGCCGCCTTGCCGGCGGGTGGATGCCACCCGCCCTACTCGCTTGCCGGCGGGTGGATACCACCCGCCCTACCCGCTCGTGTAGGGCGGCTGCTTTGCAGCCGCCGCATCCGGCGGGCGAGGATCACCCGCCCTACTCGTTAGCGCAGGTTCACCAGGGTCTGCAGGATCTGGTCCTGGGCCCGGATGGTCTGGGCGTTGGCCTGGTAGAGGCGCTGGGCGACGATGAGGTTGACCAGCTCCTGGGTGAGGTCGACGTTGGCGTCCTCCGTGGAGCCGGCCTGCACCACCCCGGCGATGCCCTGGCCGGGGGTGTTGAGGATCTCGGTGCCGGTCTCGCTGTTGGCGGCCCAGGTGTTGTTGCCCAGGGTCACCAGGGCGTTGGGGTTGCGGAAGTTGGCGATCACCAGCTGCTGCAGCGGCCGGGTGAGGCCGTTGGTGTAGCGCCCGGAGATGACCCCGCTCTCGTCGATGCTCACCCCGACCACACGGCCCCGGGCGAAGCCGTCCTGGGACAGCGCGGTCAGGCCGGACTCGCCGGCGTACTGGGTGGAGCCCGCGAAGCTGAAGGCGATCGTCAGGTCCTGGGTGCTGCCGGCGGGCGGTATCGTATAGGGCGCGTTGGTGGTGTTGGCCGTGGCGGTCACCAGGGTGCCGGCGTTGTCGAACTGGAGGGTGTGGGCGACGCCGGCGGCGGCGCCGTTCATGTCGAGCTGGTTCGTGGCCGGGTTCGTCATGGTCGGATCGTAGCCGTCGAGATAGCCGTAGACGTCCCAGGTGTTCACGGTGGGCGCCGCCTGCTTGGCATAGTAGAGCGTCAGCGAGTGGGCCGTGCCCAGGCTGTCGTAGACGGTGGTGGTGGTCGAGAAGTTGTAGGTCGTGGCGTCCCACGGGACGAAGGCGGCCGTCGGCGGGACGCTGGTGGCGTCCAGGTTCAGCACCGCGGCATGGGTGGTGGTCGGCTGGGGCTGCAGGTCGTTCAGGTCGATGCGGATGTTGCCCAGGTTGGCGGCGCCGACGACGTTGTTGTTCAAGTCCAGGGTCAGGCTGGTGTAGCCCATGACGTTGAGGCCGGTGTTGTTGATCAGGTAGCCGTCCTTGTCCAGGTGGAACTGGCCGTTGCGGCTGTAGAGGACGGCGCCGTTGTCGTTGAGCCGGAAGAAGCCGTCGCCGTTGATGGCCACGTCGAGCGGGTTGTTGGTCAGCGAGATGTTGCCCTGGGTGAACTGCTGGGCGACCTTCACGATCTGGGTGCCGATGCCGATCTGCACGCCGCCGGAACCATAGAGCGAGTTGGCGTAGACGTCGGCGAACTCGGCGCGGCTGGACTTGAAGCCGACGGTGCCGACGTTGGCGATGTTGTTGCCGAGCACGTCGAGGTTCTTGGACGCCGCGGCCAGGCCGCTCAAACCCTGCTGGAAACTCATTTGTCTTCCTCCATCAAATGCATATTCGCGTCAACGACTCACCGCCCCCCCTCGCCCGCCATGCGGGCGAGGGCTAGAAGATCTGCCGCACCTGCGAGAGCTGGCGCGGCCCCAGGCCGGCGGTATCCAGCTCGACGCCGCCGTTCGTGAGCAGGACGCTGCGCACGCCCGTCACCGCCAGCGGGGTGGCATCGACGTAGGTCCCGGCCCGCTCGGCCTCGACGGTGTACCAGTAGCTGCCGTCGGCCACGGCCTGGCCGGTGTTGCCCTTGCCGTCCCAGACGAACTGCACCATCCCGGCGGACTGGCGGCCGAGGTCGAGGCTGCGCACCTCCTGGCCGTAGTCGTTGAGGATACGGACCGTCACCTTGTCGGCCGGGCCCGCGAGCTCCAGGGCGGCCACGCCCAGGCCGCGGTTCAGGTCGATGCCGTCGCCCTCCACCAGCACCTGGCGGCCGATGAGCGAGGCCGCTTGCATGGTCTGGCTCGACTGGAAGCCGGCGAGCAGCGTCTCCAGGCTGGCGTTGAGCTTGTTGATCCCCTCCACCGTGGACATCTGGGCGAGCTGGGTGGTGAGCTCGGCGTTCTCCATGGGGTTCATGGGGTCCTGGTTCCTGAGCTGGGTCACCAGGAGCTTGAGGAAGCGGTCCTCCATCTCGGCCGCATTGCTCTTGGCGGCCGTGCTGCCACTGGTGCCGTTGAGCGAGGCCAGCAGGGCGCTTTGGTCGTTCTGGGTGGCGGTAATGCCCATGGCTCAGATCCCCCTACGATTGCAGCAGCGCCAGGGTGCGCTGCATGAGGTCCTTCGCCGTGGACATGACCTCGGCGTTGGTCTGGTAGGAACGCGAGGCGGAGATCATGTTGACCATCTCCTCCACCACGTCCACGTTCGGATAGGCCACGTAGCCCTTGGCGTCGGCCAGGGGATGCGTGGGGTCGTAGACCAGGCGCGGCGGCGCCGGGTCCTCGATGACCTGCTTGACGCGCACGCCCTGGGCGAGCGGCGATCCGGGCACGACGGGGACGGCCTGGAACACGACCTGCCTGGCCTTGTAGGCCTCACCCGCGGAGGTGTGCGCGGAATCGGCGTTGGCCAGGTTGCTGGCCACGGCGTTGAGCCGCATGGACTGCGCGGTGAGCGCCGAGGCGGAGATGTGGAAGACGCCGAGCATGCTCATCAGCGCACCGCCTCGAGCGCCTTGGCCATGCTGCCGAACGTGCCCCGGGCGCGTTCCAGGAGGAACTGGTAGTGGATCACGTTCTCGGAGAAGTGGGCGCGCTCGATGTCGGGATCGACGGTGTTGCCGTCCAGGCTGGGCTGCACGGCGCCGCGGTACTTGAGCGCCGCCTGCACCGCGCCCCCGGCGCCGTCCAGGTGGCGCGGCGAGGTGCGGGCCAGATCCAGGGGGCCGCCGGCCGCGCCCATGGCCGACCGGAGGGCCGCCGCGAAGTCGATGTCCCGGGCCTTGTAGTGGGGGGTGTCCGCATTGGCGATGTTGGCCGCCAGCACCTCCTGCCGCTGCGCCCTCAGGTTCAGGGCGGTTCGCACGAAGGCGAGCTCCTTGTCGATTCTGTCCAGCATGGCGCGATCTCCTTGTGCGTCGACTGGAGCAATCCCCGTGCCATCGCACCGGCCTACGCCAAGCTGCTGTTTTTTATGGATTGTTCCGGGGGCACCGGGCGCCGGCCGGCCGGCAAGCGGCGGCGCGGCGGCGGCAAGTCTTGCCGGCTCAGCCCATCTCCACCCGGTTGCGGCCCAGGGCCTTGGCCCGGTACATGGAGGCATCCGCGCGCTGGAGCACGCCGTCCTGCGCCTCCTGCGGCTGCCGCTCGGCCACGCCGGCGCTGAAGGTGATGAGGATGCGCTGGTTGTCGTGCAGGAAGTAGCGCCGGGTCAGCTCGCGCTGCACGCGCTGCAGGGTCTTCTGCGCCTCGGCGAGCCCGGTGTTGGGCAGCAGGATGACGAACTCCTCGCCGCCGTAGCGCCCCAGCACGTCGGTGGGCCGCAGCAGCTGCTTGATCACCTGGGCCAGGTGCGCCAGGGCCTCGTCGCCGGCCTGGTGGCCGTAGGTGTCGTTGATCCGCTTGAAGTGGTCGATGTCCAGCACCGCGACGGACAGGGGCAGCGCCATGCGGTCGGCGCGGGAGAGCTCGCGCTCCATGGCCTCCTCGATGCCGCGGCGGTTCAGCGCCCCGGTGAGCTGGTCCTCGCGCATCAGGCTGGCGGTCCTCTCCAGCTCGGCCTGCAGGTGCTGGATCCGCTGCTCGCCCTCGTCGACGTGCAGGCGCGCCTCGACCAGCTCGGTGTGGGTCTCGCGCATGTGGTCGCGCATGCGGGTGACCTCGGAGGTGAGCCCTTCCATCACCTCGTTGAGCTGGGCGAGGTCGTCGGCCGCGGCGATGCGCTCGGCATAGACCTGGATGCGGTCGTGGTGCTCGCCGGTGGCGTCGGTCATCTCGCCCACGCGGTCGATGAAGGTGGAGATCAGGCCCTTGAGCCGGGTCTTGGCCTCCTGCATGTCCTGGCGGATGGCCTTCTGGCGGGTGACCACTTCCTGCAGGCTCGATTCCGCATTGTAGAGGCCGTGCGGGCTGAGGCCCTGACTGACCATGTGATGCACGGAGGCGATGCGGTTGCGCAGCCAGGGGTCGTCGCTGAGCATGTCGCCCACGTTCTCGAAGAGCAGGCCGAGGATGCGCTTCAGGCCTTCGAGCAGCTCGTGGTTGTCCTCGGCGCGGACGGCGAATTCCCGCCAGAGCCGGCCGAGGGCCTGGATGTGGCCGGCATCCGCCCGGAAGGCGGCCGCCCCGATCTCCCGACCCAGGCCGCCGGCCCGGGCGGCGAGGTCCGGCCACAGCGGCTCGCAGCTGCGCCCGAAATCCCCGAGGGTCGAGACCAGGGCCTCTCCGACGGCCTCCGCCGTGCCTGCGCCGGAGAGCGCGGCGGCAGGGGCTTGCGTCTCGGCCGCCCCGGCTTGCGCCTCGGCCTGCCCGGATTCCTCTTCCTCGCCCTCCAGCACGGGCCTGGAGCCGCCCGACTCCGCCCAGCTGCGCATGAGGGCCGTGAGCTTGGCATGCAGCTCGCTGGGCTGACTGCCGAAATTGATCAGCACCCGCTCCAGCATTTCCCGCTTCTTCGTCTGGTTCAGGCCCGTCTGGCGGGCATCCCACTGGGCGAGCAGGGCGCGGATGGCCTCCGGCCACTCGGGCGCCTGGGCCTCGGCGCCGGCGACCTCGGCGTAGACCCGCCGGTAGTGCTCGGGCGTGGGCGGCAGCTTGCGCTGGCTGAGGCGCCGGATGGTCTCGCGGGCGATTTCGTTGGGCTGGGATGGATATTCCATGTCTCGGGCCGTATCCTAGGACGGTCGATTGTATTCCGAGTCCATCCCCCCTGCATGCGCGCACGCCTCTTCAGCACGACCCTGGCGGCATGGCTGGCCCTGGCGGCCGGCGCGGCCGCCGCGGACCGGGAGCCGGGCATCCAGTCTCCGGACGCCCTGCGCGCGGCCGCCGCCCAGTTCCTCCAGGGCAAGGCCGCGGCCGAATATCCCTGGCTGCGCGCCTCGGTCGAGATCGCCCCGCCGGACCCGAGGCTGCGCCTGCCGCGCTGCGCGGAGCTGCGCTTCTTCCTGACCCCGGGCAACCCGCCCCACGGCTCCGGCTCCCTGGGGGCACAGTGCGCCGGGCCCCAGCCCTGGGCACTTTATCTGGCCTACACGGTCAGACTGAAGGGGCCGGCCGTGGTCGCCGTCCGGCCCATCGCCGGCCGCGCGGCGGTCGGCGCCGAGGACCTCCAGGTCAGGGAGATCGAGCACACCCAGTCCCCGCTCAACTACCTGCGCCAGCCTGAGCAGGCGAGCGGGCTCCTGGCGCGGCAGCCCATCGCGGCAGGCCAGCCCCTGCTGCAGACCATGCTGGCCAGGCCCCTGGCGGTGCGCGCGGGCGACAAGGTGCGCCTGGTCGCGGAAGGCAAGGGTTTCAGCGTCAGCCAGGAATGCACGGCCCTGAACAACGCCATGGAGGGCGAGGCGGTGCGCTGCCGGGTACCCTCCGGGCGGATCCTGCAGGGGACGGCCACGGGATCCGGCACGGTGGCGGTGAACCCCTAAATAAATCGGCGGGATGGCCGTTAAACTCGGCAACTCTCGGGAGACAGGCATGAAGATCGACAACTCGGTGAAAGGCATCGGCACCGCCCGGGTGCAGGAAGGCAGGGCGAAGAAGTCGCCGGCCGAGCGCAAGGATGCCGCCGGCGTCGACGACAGCGTCGACCTGACCTCCACGGCGTCCCAGCTGCAGATGCTGGAGAGCGCCCTGGCGAACTCGGGCGTCATGGACATGGAGAAGGTGGAGTCCGTGCGCCGCGCCATCGCGGAGGGCCGCTTCCAGGTGGACGCCGAGGCCGTCGCCGAGCGCCTGGTGGAGGACGTGGTCGAAGGCCTCAAGCGCCAGCGCAAGGCATGAGCCCCGTCGCCGCCCTCCTCGCCGATGCCGCCGCCACCCTGGAGCGCTTCGTCGGCCTGCTCAGGCGCGAGGCCGAACTCCTGTCGGGGACGGATCCGGAGGCCCTGGCCGGCGTCGCGGAGGAAAAGGGCCTGCTGTCGGCGGCGATCGGCACCCAGTGGCAACGGGTCTGCGAGGGCCTGGAACGCCCCGGCCTCGCCCCCGCGGAGCTCGGGGCGGTGCTCGCCGGCCGCGGCGACGAGGATGCGCTGCGGGCCTGGGACCGGGTCAGCCGCCTGGGCAGCGAGGCGCGCCGGCTCAACCAGGACAACGGCGCCCTCATCCGCCAGCAGCTGCAGCACACCGGCAAGGCCCTCGAGGTCCTGCAGGCCATCGCGCGGCAGAACACGACCTACGGGCCGGACGGCATGACCGCCGGGGATTTCCCCTTCCGCAGGAGCATCGACAAGGCATGAACACGATGAAGATCACCCTGAAGGTGGGCGGCATGAGCTGCATGGGCTGTGTCGGCAGCGTCAGGAGCCTGCTCGCCGCCGTGCCCGGCGTGCAGGGCGTGGAGGTCGATCTGGCCGCCGGCCGCGTCGAGGTGGTGTACGACCCGGCGCAGGCCGGCCCGGACGCCCTGCGCCGGGCCGTCGAGGAAGGCGGCTACACCGCGACGCTTCCCTAGTCCGAAAACCCCCACCCCCTCTGGGCAAGGGGGCGCATTCAGCGCTCCCTCCAAGCCTTCCCGAAGACGATGCGCGCCGGCTGCGGGACGTGCAGGAGATTGCCCTGCGCGTAGTCGACGCCGAGTTCCCGCAGCCGCTCCCGGACGGCCTCGCTCTCCACGCTCTCGGCGATGGTGCGGATGCCCATGAGGCGGGCGACCTTCTGGATCGCCTCCACCATGGCGTAGTCGACCGGGTCTTCCACCATGTCCCGCACGAAGGCCCCCTCGATCTTCAGGTAGTCCACGGGCAGGGCGCGCAGGTAGGCGAAGGAGGACAGCCCGCTGCCGAAGTCGTCCAGGGCGAAGCGGCAACCCAGCCGCCGCAGGTCCTCGATGAGGCGGGTGACGTTCTCCAGGTTCGCCATGGCGGCCGTTTCGGTGATCTCGAAGCAGAAGCGGCAGGCCCGCTCCGGGCAGTCCCTCATGCCGCTGCGCAGGAATTCCTGGAAGGCGGGGTCGCCCAGCGAGGCCCCCGAGAGATTGACGTTCAGCCAGACGGGGCCCGGGCCGGACGGCAGCTCGGCGCACAGGGCCATCGCCTGCTCCACGGCCAGCCGGTCCAGGGTCGGCATGAGCTGGTAGCGCTCCGCCGCGGGGATGAAGGCCATGGGCGGGATCACCTCGCCCTGCTCGCCGTCGAGGCGCAGCAGCAGCTCGTAGTGGGTCTCGCCGCCCGCGGCCAGCGGCTCGATACGCTGGGCGCAGAGGTGGAAGCGCCGCTCCGCGATGGCCCGGCCGAGGCGGGTGGCCCACTCCATCTCGCCCTTGCGGCGCTCCAGCTCGGCGTCGCCTTCCCGGTAGACGTGGATGCGGTTGCGCCCGGCGTCCTTCGCCGCATAGCAGGCCGCGTCCGCCGCGCTCATCAGCTTGGCGAGGGAACCCCAGCCGGCATGGATCTCCACCACGCCGAGGCTGACGCCGACGCCGTAGGTCCTGCCCTCCCACTGGAAGCGGAATTCCTCCACGACCCGGCGCAGGCGCTCGGCCAGGGCGACGGCCGTGGGCTCGTCGCAGACATGCAGCAGCACCCCGAACTCGTCGCCGCCGAGGCGGGCGAGCACGTCGGTCTCGCGCACCTCGCGCTTCATCAGCGCGGACAGGCGCCGCAGGAGTTCGTCGCCGGCCTGGTGGCCGCTGGTGTCGTTGACGATCTTGAACTGGTCCAGGTCCAGGTAGAGCAGGCTGTGCCGCTCGCCGCGGCTGCGCGCCAGGCCCAGGGCCAGCTCCAGGCGGCGTTCGAACTCGCTGCGGTTGGCGAGCCCGGTCAGGGCGTCATGGCTCGCCTGCCAGCTCAGGCGGGCCGTGGCGTCCCGGATCTTGTCCTGCAGGCCGTCGTAGGAGGCGCGCAGCTCCTCGGTCATGCGGTTGATGCCGCGCTCCAGGTGCGCGAACTCGCCCCCCGTCCCGGTCTCGACCCGGACGTTCAGGTCCCCCGCGCCGATGCGCTTCACGGCGCCGGACAGGCGCAGGATGGGGCGCACGACGTCGCGCGCCAGGCTCAGCGCCAGCAGCCCGGCCAGGACCATGCCGATGACGGTGATGAACATGCCGTCGACCAGCATCTCGCGCTGGCGCTTGCGCGTCTCCGCCTTCGAGATCGCCAGGGTGACGTAGCCGAGGGGCCGGTGCGCCGGCTGCGCCAGGGAGGGGTCGTCGAAGGAGAGCACGCTCAGGACGACCGGCGCGCTGACCACCAGCATCCCCGCCTGCCCCTGATCGAGGACCACACCCGCCGCGGGCCTGGGCGACGGCCTCGGGACGGGGCCGATGCTGACGATCGAGTTGCCGCTGCCGTCCGCGATGCCCACCGCCAGGACGTCGTCCTCGCGCTCCAGGTCGCGGGCGAGGCCGTCCAGGTAGCTTCGCTCCCCGACGAAGAGGCCGTATTCGCTCGCCCGCGCCAGGTGCCTCGCCTGCGCGACGGCCTGCTGCGCCAGGGCGCGGTCGAGGTCGTCGATGCGGATGTAGATGAAGTACCAGGACAGCGCCGAGGCGATCAGGAACAGCGGCACCAGCGCCAGCAGCACGACCCGGGTCCGGATGCCGAGCCTGTTCATGGGGCGTCCGTCCCGATGCGCCTGCGCAGCTCGGCCTCGTCCGGCAGCCCGAGCAGGAGCGAGCGGGCGACCTGGCCGTTGATCGCCAAGTCGAAGGCCTGCGGATACCGCGGCGCGGGGATCTCGCCGGTGGCCGGGTTCCACTGCCGCGCCAGGTCCGCCCCCAGCCGGCCCAGGTCGCCGAGCCCCGTATACACCGCCACGACCGCGCCGGCACGGACCAGCCCCTGCGAGAAGCCGACCACGGGGACGCGGTAGCGGTAGGTGGTGAGCAGCACGTTCTGGATGCTGCCGGCATTGACCACGACGGCATCCGGCACCAGGAGCAGGACATCGGACTCGGGCAGGGTCTGGCGCAGGGCGCTGGCCACCTCGTCGACGCTGCCGGCCTTGCCCACGGCGAGGCTCATCTGCCTGCGCGCCGCCTCCTGCCGCAGCTGCGCGACGAGCCAGTCGTTCTCGGGCGACAGCACCACGCCGATCCGCCTGGCGTTCGGCAGGGCCGCCTCCACGGTCGCCAGCAGGCGGGAGACGGGCTGGTCGAGATAGACCGCGCCGACCTTCCTCGGCGCGAGGCCCGCCGGCCAGGCGATGGCCGAGAACGAGGCGCGCGGCACCAGCAGCGCCAGGACGGAGGCCGTGCCGGCATGCTGCGCGGCCAGCGTCTGGGTCGCCTTGAGGCCGACCGGGACGATGAGCCCGGGCATGCCGCTCAGCCTCTTGAGCTCCGCCGGGGGCACGTCCCCGAGCACCAGCACCCGCACCGGCCTGCGCAGGCCCGCGGGGCCCTGGAAGGCATAGGCCACCTCCTGGTACGCGGGCCCCGCATCGCTGAGGATCAGGGTGACGGGCGCCTCGGCCCGGGCCTGCCAGGGCAGCAGCCACAGGACGGCCAGGATGCCGAGGAGCCTGAGGGCGCGACTCATCGGCAGCGCACGTCCCTGGAGCTATAGCCTGTATGCCACATCGCCTCGCCTGTCCTGTCGGGTTTCTTCTTTGTTATCCGGTGCAATGGGCACCATTTTGCAGCATTGCGGCCGGCTTGCCCCCTCCCATTAGTAGTAGGCGCAGGCGGGAGCGCCCCGCGCCGCCTCACCACTCCACGGCCGCGCCGCATTCCTTGCTCAGGCCGGCGAGGTAGGCGTCGTGGGCCTCCCGTTCCCCGGGGCTCGCCTTGAGCACGCGCAGCTTCAGCCCCGATGCCAGGGCCCGGCCGGCCACCGCCCCCGTCGCGGCCGGCTCGATGCACAGGGACTCCTGGCCCCGGGTCATGGCCAGGTAGACCTCGGCGAGGAGCTGGGAGTCGAGCAGCGCGCCGTGGTAGGCGCGGCCCGAGTTGTCCACCTCGTAGCGGCGGCACAGGGCGTCGAGGTTGTTCTTCTGGCCCGGGTGCATCTCCTTGGCGAACTTCAGGGTATCGAGCACGCCGGCGCAGGCGCGCTCGATGGGCGCGCGGTCGAGCCGGCCCAGCTCGGCGTTGAGGAAGCCGATGTCGAAGGGGGCGTTGTGGATCACCAGCTCGGCCTCGTGCACGAAGGCGAGCAGCTCCCCGGCGACGTCGTCGAAGCGCGGCTTGTCCGCCAGGAACTCGTTGGTCAGGCCGTGGACCGCGATGGCGCCGGCCTCGATCTCCCGGTCCGGATTGAGGTAGACGTGGAAGGTCCGCCCCGTCATCCTGCGGTTGACGATCTCCAGCGCCCCGATCTCGATGACGCGGTGCCCCTGGCCCGGGTCCAGCCCCGTGGTCTCCGTATCCAGAACGACCTGTCTCATCCTGCCCTCCCCCCGCGCGGCGCACGCCCTCGTTCGCCAGGGCGTCCGCCCGCTCGTTTTGGCTGCGCCGAAACTCGCCCCTCCTCATCGCCCTTCCCCCGCGCGGCGCACGCCCTCGTTCGCCAGGGCGTCCGCCCGCTCGTTTTGGCT
>DYFL01000007.1:0-14957 GCA_020725195.1 Hydrogenophilus sp. | reverse complement strand
CCTTCCCCCGCGCGGCGCACGCCCTCGTTCGCCAGGGCGTCCGCCCGCTCGTTTTCCGGGTGGCCGGCGTGGCCTTTGACCCACTGCCACTGCACCTCGTGCCGGGAGGCCTCGGCGTCCAGCGCCTGCCAAAGCTCCTGGTTCTTCACGGGCTGCCCGCCGCTGGTGCGCCAGCCGCGGCGGCGCCAGTTCGGCAGCCACTCGGAGATGCCCTTCTGCACGTACTGGGAGTCGGTGTGCACCCGGACCCTACAGGGGCCCTTGAGGGCCCTGAGCCCCTCGATCACGGCGGTGAGCTCCATGCGGTTGTTGGTGGTCCGGGCCTCGCCGCCGCAGAGCTCCTTCTCGTGCACGGCCCCTTTCGCGTCGAGGTAGCGCAGCACCAGGCCCCACCCCCCGGGGCCGGGATTGCCCTTGCAGGCCCCGTCCGTATAGAGGTCGACGTTGCGGGCCGCGTCAGTCATGGCGTTTGTCTCCGAATGCCTGATTGTTGAACGCCTTGGGCAGAGAGCGCGCCACCGCCGGCCGGGTGCGCCAGCGCTCATCCCGCTTGGGGGTGACCACGCGCATGCCGGGGCTGCGCTTGATGGCGTGGATGAGATAGACCCCGCCGCCCAGGGCCCACCAGCGGTCGCCCGCCGCCTCGAGAAAGGTGAAGCGCCGGATCCAGCCGGCCCGGTTCACGGGCGGGACGTAGCAGATCATGCGCCCGCCCGCGACCTCGAAGCCCAGCAGCGCAAGCCAGTCCTTGAGCCGCGCCAGGGTCAGGAAGCGTCCGCTCCAGGGATACTCCCCGCGCGAGCGCCGGGCGACCCGGCAGGCCCCCCACAGGCTCAGGGGATTGAAGCCGCTCACCAGCAGGCGGCCCTCGGGGCGCAGGGCGCGCTCGGCCTCCCGCAGGACCTGGTGAGGCTGCGGATCGAATTCCAGGACGTGGGGCAGGACCAGCAGATCCAGGCTCTGGCTGGCCACCGGCAGCGCCTGCATGCGGCAGCGCAGGTCGCCGCCGTCCACGTCGGCGCAGAAGCGGTGCGGCATCCGGTTCGCCCGCAGCAGGTCCGCCCGGCAAAGCCCCGCCTGCATGGCGTTGAAGCCGAAGATGTCGGCGCACTCGTGGTCGAACCAGGCCTGTTCCTTGGCCAGCATGTAGTCGCCCAACTCGCTTTCATACCAGGCCTGCATGGTTAAACCTAACAACGCGAAGCGTTACCGCGCCCCCCTCTCCCGCAAGCGGGAGAGGGGGGGAGGGGAACGGGCATGGCGGGGTAGTTGTTCATCAGAGTGGTGAGGTCAATTGCCATGTCCGTTGACGCTGTTCCCCGTCGCTCGTAAGAATGGCGGCATGCTGCACGTCGAAGCGATACCGGCTCTGAAGGACAACTACATCTGGGCGCTCGTCCGGGACACGGCCTGTGTCGTGGTCGATCCCGGCGAGGCCGCGCCTATTTTAGCGTGGTTGCAAGACACGGGCACCCGGCTCGCTGCCGTGCTCGTGACCCACCACCACCGCGACCACGTCGGCGGCATCCGGGAGCTGGTCGACCGGTTTCCCGTGCCGGTCTACGGGCCCGCGAAGGAATCCATCGCCGAGGTCACGCACCCGGTCGCGGAGGGGCAGGTCGTGGCATTGCCGGACCTCGGGGCCGAACTCCGGGTCCTGGAGGTCCCCGGCCACACCCGGGGCCATGTGGCCTACTACGGCCATGGACACCTCTTCTGCGGCGACACCCTGTTCGGCTGCGGCTGCGGCCGCCTCTTCGAAGGCAGCCCCGAGGAGATGCACGCCTCGCTCGCAAGGCTGGCCGCGCTGCCCGAGGACACCCGGGTCTGCTGCGCCCACGAATACACCCTGGACAACATCGCCTTCGCCCTGCAGATCGAGCCGGCCAACCCCGAGCTCGCCGCGCGGGCGCGGCGGGATCGGGCAAGGCGCCGCCGGGGCGAGCCCACCCTGCCCTCGGACATCGCTACCGAAAAGGCCACCAACCCCTTCCTGCGCTGCGGCGAGGCGGCCGTCGTCCGCTCCGCCCAGGCCCACGCGGGGCAGGACCTGCGGCGCGAAGCGGACGTCTTCCGTGTTGTGCGGGAGATGAAAGACCGGTTCCGGCAATGACTTGGAGCGGTTTTTTGCTGGCCCCCATCAGGGGATTTCGCTAAACAGGGCTTATTCGAACCCGGAAAAGCGGAGACCAATGGCGTCTGTTCCGACCCCCTCCGACCGCGCGCGCCAGACGATCATGACCGCGACGAGACGCCTCCTCGTGCTTGCAGGCCTGCTGGGCTGCTCCCTGATGGCCGCCGCCGGCCATGCAGGCGAGGCGGAATCCCCCGCCGCCAGGCCCGAACTCAAGATCAGCCGCTCCCTGAGCGCGCTGCCCGCCGAGTTCGAGGAAGCCGGCCGCCCTGACGACCTCTGGCAGCGCCTGCGCGCCGGCTTCCGCATGCCCGACGCCGAGGCCTCGCTGGTGCAGGTCCACGAGAACTGGTTCGCGGCGCGCCAGGCCTACCTCAGCCGGGCGGTCCAGCGCAGCCGCCTCTACCTCTTCCACATCGCCGAGGAGGTGGAGAGGCGGGACATGCCCATGGAGATCGCCCTGCTGCCCATGATCGAGTCGGCCTACAACCCCATGGCCCTCTCCCCGCAGAAGGCATCGGGCATCTGGCAGTTCATCCCCTCCACGGGCAAGGTCTTCGGCCTGCAGCAGAACGCCTGGTACGACGGGCGCCGGGACATCCTCGCCGCCACCGACGCCGCCCTGGACTACCTGCAGATCCTGCACCGCATGTTCGGCGACTGGGAGCTCGCCCTGGCGGCCTACAACTGCGGCGAGGGCTGCGTGGGCCGCGCCGTCGCCCGCAACCAGGCCAGAGGGCTGCCCACGGACTACGCCAGCCTGGAGCTGCCGGCGGAGACCCGCCACTACGTGCCCAAGCTCATCGCGGTGCGCAACATCGTGGCGGAGCCCGAGCGCTACGGGCTCGCCCTGGAGGCCATCGACAACGAGCCCTATTTCTCCCGGGTCCGGCTCGGCCGTCCCATGGAGGCGAGGCATGCGGCGAAGCTGGCGGACATGAGCCTGGACGACTTCCTCTCCCTGAACCCCGCCTTCCAGCGCCGCATCATCCACACCGACACGCCGGGCATGCTGCTGCTGCCGGCCGACAGGGTCGAGACCTTCCAGGACAACCTGCAGCGCCATGGCGACCGCCACGAGCTCCAGTCCTACCAGGCGAGCCGCGGCGAATCCCTCCACCGCATCGCGAGCCAGTTCGGCGTCACCCTGGAATGGCTCAAGGAACACAACCCCGTCAAGCTGATCAAGGGCAAGCTCGCCCAGGGGCAGACCCTGGTGCTGCCGGCCCAGGCGAAGGCGGCCCCGGCCGCGGCCAGGCCCGCGGTGACGGCCAAGGCCGGCGAGAAGAAGGCCGCCGTGCGCACCCACACCGTGCGCAAGGGCGACACCCTCGACCGCCTGGCCAAGCGCTACAAGGTGAAGGTCTCCGAGATCCGCCAGTTCAACCAGGCCATGGCGGAACCCCTGCGGCCCGGCGACAAGATCGCCATCCCCGTCTCGAACAGCTAGCCCAGCAGCCGTAGGGCGGGTGGTTCCCACCCGCCGCAAACCTCGGCGGCTGCAGGCAGCCGCCCTGCCGGGGTCGCCTGGCCGAAGCCGGGCCTAGTACAGGTGGCAGGCCACGCGCCGGTCCTGCCGCTCGACGATCTCCGGGTCCGACTCCCGACACCGCGGCAGCGCCTCGGGACAGCGCGCCGCAAAGGGGCAGCCGCGGCCTGCCGCCGCGGGGGCCTCGGGGGCCCGCGCCGCGGACTCCAGGCCATGGCCCGGGGCGGAGGCCAGCAGCAGCCGGGTATAGGGGTGCAGCGGCCGGGCGATCAAGGCCTCCGCCCCGCCCGCCTCGACGATGCGCCCCCGGTACATCACCGCCACCTTGTGCGCGAGGTAGCCCACCACCGGCAGGTTGTGGCTGATGAAGAGGTAGGCCAGGCCCCGCTCTGCCTGCAGCTGCTTCAGGAGATTGAGGATCTGCGCCTGGACCGAGACGTCCAGGGCGCTCGTGGGCTCGTCGCAGATGAGCAGCCTGGGCTCCACGGCCAGGGCCCGGGCGATGGCGATGCGCTGGCGCTGGCCGCCGGAGAAGGCGTGGGGATAGCGCTGTGCGGCCGAGGCATCCAGGCCCACCTGCTCCAGGAGCCGCAGTACGGTCTCATGGCGCTCGCCCCCGCCCAGCTCCGGGCGCAGGGCCTGCAGCCCCTCCGCCAGGATCTCCCCCACGCGCATGCGCGGGTTGAGCGAGGCGAAGGGGTCCTGGAAGACGATCTGCATCTCGGCCCGCATGCGGCGCAGGGCCTCGCCGCGCAGTGAGTCGAGCGCCTGGCCGGCAAGACGCACGCGGCCCGCCCTGGGCTCGACGAGGCGCAGGATGGCCCGCGCCAGGGTGGTCTTGCCGCAGCCCGACTCGCCCACCAGGGCCAGGGTCTCGCCCGCGTCGAGCCGCAGCGTGACGCCGTCCACCGCCTTCACCCAGCCCACGGTGCGGCGGAAAATCCCGCGGCGGATGGGAAAGTGCACGGCCAGGTCCTGCACCTCTAGCAAGGGCCCCGACTCTGCGGTCACATTCCGGGGCTCGGCACGCGAGGGCAGCGCAGCCGTCTCCGCCTCCGGCCCGGCCTCCACCGCCAGGTGGCAGCGGGCGTAGTGGCCGTCGCCGACGCGGTGCAGCCGGGGCTCGGCCTCGCGGCAGAGCGCCCAGGCCCGCGGGCAGCGCTCGTGGAAGCGGCAGCCGGTGAAGGCCGTGCCCAGGGGCGGCACCACCCCCTTGATGTGGTCGAGCCGCTCGCCGCGCCGCCGGGCGGAGGGCAGGACGCTGAAGAGCTTGCGCGTGTAGGGATGGAAGGGCTCGGCGTAGAGGGCGTCCCGCGCGGCCCATTCGACGATCTGGCCGGCGTACATGATGGCCACGCGGTCGGCCATGTCGCGGGCGACGTCGAGGTCGTGGGTGATGAGCAGCAGGCCCATGTCCCGGCCGCGCTGCAGCTCCTTGAGCAGGCGCAGGATCTGGGCCTGGACCGTGACGTCCAGCGCCGTGGTCGGCTCGTCGGCGATCAGCAGCTGCGGCTCGCCCGCGAGCATGGTGGCGATGAGGGCCCGCTGGCGCTGGCCGCCGGAGAGCTGGAAGGGGTAGCTGCCGGCGTGCCCGGGCGCGAGGCCCACGGCCTCCAGCAGGCGCACGCCCTCCGCCTGCGCCGCCTTGCCCTTCAGCTGCCGGTGCACGGCCAGGGTCTCGGCGATCTGGGCGCCCACCGTCAGCACCGGGTTCAGGCTCAGCATGGGCTCCTGGAACACCATGGCGAGCCGGCCGCCGCGCACCGCCTGCATCTGCCGCTCGGGCAGGGCGAAGAGATCGGTGCCGTCCAGGCGGGCCTCGCCTGCGGCAACGGTGAGCCCGTCCGGCAGCAGCCGCATCAGGGCGAGCGCGGTGAGCGACTTGCCGCAGCCGGATTCGCCCAGCAGGGCCAGGCACTCGCGCGGGGCGATCTCCAGCGAGACGCCGTCCACGGGGGCGAGCCGGCGCCCGCCTGCGGCGATCTCCACCCTCAGGTCGCGCAGCTCCAGCCCCTTCATCGCCGCCCCCCCGCGCGCGGATCGAAGGCCTCGCGCACGCTGTCGGCGAAGAGGTTGGCCGAGAGCACCAGCACGAACATGAAGAGGAAGGCCGCCGCCAGCTGCCACCAGACGATGGGCTCGCGCGCGAGCTCCAGGCGGGCGCCGTTGATCATGTTGCCCCAGCTCGCCGTCACCGGATCGACGCCGACGCCGACGTAGGAGAGCACCGCCTCGGCCAGCACCAGGCCGGAGAAGTCGATCACCACCGTGATCAGCACCAGGTGCCCGACGTTGGGCAGGATGTGGCGGGAGAGGATGCGCAGGCCGGACACGCCGAAGGCCTGCGCCGCCTGGATGTATTCCTGCTCGCGCAGCTTCAGCGTCTCGGCGCGCAGCAGGCGCGCGAGCCCGGTCCAGGTCGTCACCCCGAGGATGCCGCAGAGGAAGACCAGGCGCAGGTCGGAGCGGGCGGCGGCGGTGTCGAAGAGCTCGGGATGGGTCTCGATGTAGACCTGGGCCACCAGCACCGCGGCGGCGATGAGCAGCACCCCGGGGATGGAGTTGAGCGTGGTGTAGAGGTACTGGATGACGTCGTCCACCCGCCCGCCGTAGTAGCCCGCCGCCACCCCCAGGAAGAGCGCGAAGGGCAGCATGATGAGGGTGGTCAGCGTGCCGATCAAGAGGCCCGTGCGTATGCTCTTGAGCGACAGATAGAACACGTCCTGCCCCACCTTGTCCGTGCCCAGGATGTGGTAGTGGGTGGCGAGCTGCAGGGCGAGCCCCAGGAGGACCAGCAGCAGGGCGACGGTGTAGAGCGCGGTGCGGGCCGCGGCGAGCTCCGGCGCCCGTACAAGCCGGCCCGCGGCCTGCCCCCAGCCGCCGCCGCGGCGCCGGGCGAGCAGCGCCGCCGCGAGCCCCCAGACGACGGCCGCCAGGCCCAGGCCCCAGCCGGTACCGACGGCGGCGCGCCGGGCGATGTCGGCGGCCTTCCGATCGGGGTCTTCCAGGTGCGCCCCGCCGTACCTGAGGCGCGGGTAGTCGCGCACCTGGCGCCCGTCCGGCAGCTGCAGGTTCTCCTTGGCGTAGAGATGGGTGGCGAAGGGCTCGGAATAGGTCTTTTCCACCTGGGTGCGCAGCGGCCCGGCCAGGGCGTCCAGGACCGAGAGCACCTCGTTGCTGTACTGCACCGGCTGGCCCGGCTCGGCCGGCAGCGCGGGCCGGTAGTGCAGCGAGTCGAGCACGCCGATCGCCATGTAGGCCGCGAGGACCACCATGGCGGCCATGCCCATGCGGCTGCCGGCGACCCGGCCCCAGGGCGCGCGCAGGTGCTCGTGGCGACGCACGTGGAGGACGAAGCCCGCCACCGCCGCGAGCAGGAGGAAGAGCAGCGCGTCGCTCCAGAGGATCTCGATCTGGAAGCTCATTCCAGCCTCACCCTCGGGTCGACCAGGGTATAGGAGATGTCCGTGAGCAGCAGGCCCAGGATGTAGAGCACCGAGCCGAGGAAGACCATGGAGCGCACGATGGCGAAGTCCTGGGCCTGGATGGCGTCGATGGTGTAGCTGCCCAGGCCCGGGATGCCGAAGAAGGACTCCACGATCAGGCTGCCCAGGAAGAGCCGCGGGATCACCACCACCGCGCCGGTGAGGATGGGGATCATGGCGTTGCCCAGCACGTGGCGGAACAGCACCACCCGCTCGGCGAGCCCCTTGGCCCGGGCGGTGCGCACGTAGTCCTTGTGGATCTCCTCGAGGAAGAGCGTGCGGTAGAAGCGGCTGGAGTCGCCCAGGCCCGAGACCACCCCGACGAGCACCGGCAGGATCAGGAACTTGAACCCGGCGAGCCCCGGCTCGTAGCCCGAGACCGGCACCAGGTGCCAGAGCTTGCCCAGGAGGTACTGCCCGCCGATGATGTAGAAGAGCCCCGAGATCGACATCAGCACCACGCAGAGCACCACCCCCGCGAGGTCCAGGTAGGTGGCGCGGAAGAACACCGTCACCAGGGCGAAGCTGATGTAGGCCGCCAGGCCCACCAGGAAGGTCGGGGCCGCGATGGCGAGGCTCGGCCACATGCGCGCCTGGATCTCCCGGGCGATGTCGCGGCCGTCGTCGGCCCGGCCGAAGTCGAAGACGAAGAGCGCCAGCGACTTCTCCACGAACAGGGTCTCGGTGACCTTGCCCGTGCCCGTCCCTGCGGCGTTGTAGAAGAGCGGCTTGTCGTAGCCGTGCTCGGCCTTCCAGCGCTCCACCGCCTCGGCGGTGACGTGCTTGGCGCCCAGGTGGATGCGGGCCATGTCGTCCGGGGTGTTCACCACGAAGAACAGGGCGAAGGTGAGCAGGTTCACCCCGATCAGGATGGGCACGGCGTAGAGGATGCGGCGGACGATGTAGGCGAGCATGGTCTAGCCCCTGGCCGAGGCCCGCTGCCGCCGCCTGTAGGCCACGGCGGCGGGGACGATGGCGGCGCCGACGAGCACGGCCGAGGCCGCCAGCGGCCACCAGACCGGGCGGTTCCAGCGCTCCTGGTAGGCCAGCCGCTGCGCGGGCTCGACCCGGCGGTATTTCAGGGTGTTGTTGGCCATGAGGTTGGGCTTGGCGTTGCCCACCCAGCCGTGGCGCAGGCCGAAGCTCTTGGGGTAGTAGGCGAAGATCCACGGGGCGTCCTCGCGCACGATGGCGAGCATGCGGTCGATGAGCGCCTGCCGCGCCGGGCCGTTGTCCATGTCCTTCATCTGGCGGAACAGGCGGTCGAACTCCGGGTTGGCGTAGTTGGCCGCGTTCTCGCCGTTCTTTTCCATCTTCTGGTTGGGGCCGTAGAGCAGGAAGAGGAAGTTCTCCGGGTCGGGGTAGTCGGCGTTCCAGCCCCACTCGAAGATCTGGGCGTTGCCCTTGAGCATCTTGTCCTGGAAGCGGTTGTAGTCGGTGGCGCGCACGACGAGCTGCACGCCCAGGCGCTCGAACTGCTTGCGGTACCAGTCGAGCCGGCTCTTCGCCTCGGGGCCGCTGGCCATGGTGTCGAAGTAGAGCGTGAGCGGCCGGCCGCTGGCGGCCTCGCGCCCCCCCGGGTAGCCCGCCTCGGCCAGCAGCCGCTTCGCGTCTTCGATGCCGCGGCGCACCGCGCGCCCGTCCTGCCAGCGGTAGACCACGGGATTGATGCCCGCCTCGCCCTCGCGGTGGCCGTAGATGCCCGGCGGCAGCGGGCCCTGGGCGGGGATGCCGCGGCCGTTGAGGAAGATGGAGATGAACTCCTCGTAGTCCAGGGCGATGGAGATGGCCTGGCGCAGCCGGCGCGCGGCGTCGCCCGCGCCGCCCAGGAGCGGGTCGCGCATGTTGAAGCCGACGTACCAGATGGAGGTGCGCACGGCGGTGGAAAGCTCGATGCCCCGCGCGCGCATCTCGGGCGAGAGGTCGGGCTGGCCGTCCGGGCCGATGCGGATGGCCTGGTCGAAGGTGTCGGAGCTGATGCCGGAGCTGTCGTAATAGCCCTGGAGGAATTTGGTCCAGTAGGGGATGTCCTCCTTCTCCAGGGAATAGACGGCCTCGTCGAGCAGGGGCAGGCGGCGGCCGGCGTCCGCCAGCAGCCCCGCGGCGGCGTCGCTCGCCTCCCCCTCGGCCGGATAGAGGTCGTCGTGGTAGTGCGGGTTGCGCACGAGGCGCATGACCCGGTTGGGGTCGTTTTCCGCGAGATAGAAGGGACCGGTGCCCACCGGCTGCCAGTCGAGCGAGAAGTTCTTTTCCGCCATGCCCGGCTGGCCGTAGAAGCGCTCGGCCTCGGCCGGCACCGGCGCGAAGAAGGGCATCGCCAGCCAGTAGACGAACTGCGGGTACTTGCCGCGGATCTTGATGCGGTAGGTGTAGCGGTCCACCACCTCCGCGCCTGCCAATGGATGGCGCCCGAGGTCGAGGTAGGCGTCGCGGGGCAGGGCCTTGGCCGCCATTTCCAGCTGCGCGCCGTACTCCCTGAGCCCCACGATGTACTCGCCCATCAGGCCGAAGATGGGCGAATTGAGCCGCGGGTTGGCCAGGCGCTTGATCTGGTAGACGTAGTCGGCGGCGGTGAGCTCGCGGCTGCCGGTCTCGCGGAAGTCGGCGAAGCGCTTGATCCCGGCCAGTTCCTCCGGGTCGATGGGCACGTAGCGCGGCGTCCCGTCCGGGCGCTCGGCGAAGGCGGGGTGGGGCTGGTAGCGGATGCCGGGGCGGATGCGGATCTCGTAGGCCGACCAGGCGATGGCCTCGGCCGGGGCGTCGGCCGGCAGCGCCCGGCCGTCGGCGGCGTGGAAGCTCACCTTCGGCATGGCCTCGGCGGTGAGCGGCTCCAGCTCGTAGGGGCGCTTGAGGTAGTGGTACTGCAGCGGCGGCTCGTAGACCTGGCCGGTGAACACCACCTCGTTCTCGCTGTAGGAGCGGGCCGGGTCCAGGTGCTTGGGCCGCTCGGAGAAGGCGGAATAGAGGATGTTGCCGCCCGCCTGCCCGGCCGGGTAGGGGTTGTTCACCGGGCCGCCGCAGGCGGCCAGCAGCAGGGCGGACAGGATGGGCCAGGCGCGCATGCGGCGAGTGTAAAGAAGATGCAGAACCGCGTCACGGTATAATGCCGCCCTCATCGGTCAACACGAACATAAGGGAACTGAACCATGGGCTTTCTCGCCGGCAAGAAAATCCTCATCACCGGTTTGATCAGCAACCGTTCCATCGCTTATGGCGTCGCCCAGGCCTGCCACCGCGAGGGCGCCGAACTCGCCTTCAGCTACCAGGGCGAGCGTGCCCGCGATCGCGTCGTCGAATTCGCCCGGGAGTTCGGCTCCGACCTCGCCTTCGACTGCGACGTCGGGAGCGACGAGCAGATCGAGGCCCTGTTCGCGGGCCTGGGCAGCCGCTGGGACGGGCTCGACGGCATCGTCCACTCCATCGCCTTCGTGCCCAAGCAGGCCCTGGCCGGCGACTACCTGGAGAACGTCAGCCGCGAGAACTTCCGCATCGCCCACGACATCTCCAGCTACTCCTTCACCGCGCTCGCCAAGGCCGGCCTGCCCCTGATGCAGGGCCGCAAGGCGGCGCTGCTGACCATGACCTACCTGGGCGCGGTGCGCTACGTGCCGCACTACAACGTCATGGGTCTGGCCAAGGCCAGCCTGGAGACCAGCGTCTACTACCTCGCCTCCAGCCTCGGCCCCAAGGGCATCCGGGTCAACGGCCTGTCCGCCGGCCCGATCAAGACCCTGGCCGCCTCGGGCATCGCCGACTTCAACAAGCTCCTGGCCTGGGGCGAGAACAACTCGCCCCTGCGCCGCAACGTCACCATCGAGGAGGTGGGCAACACCGCCGCCTTCCTGCTCTCCGACCTCGCCTCCGGCATCACCGGCGAGATCACCTACGTGGACTCCGGCTTCAACAGCACGGCCGGCCTCGCGGTCGACGAGTAGGCCGCCCCTGCCTGAAAGAGCCGGCCGTGTGCCGGCTTTTTTGTTGCCCGCTTCGGCCGCCCCCCTCAGTGCGAAAGATTGCTTGACAGGGCACTGCTTGCCTCATAAGCTTGTAATCGATTACTTACTTGTAGCGGTTCGCCATGAACACGGAAGCCCACAAACAGCGCCTGGACTCCAAGACCCGCCAGGCCGAGATCGTCGACGCCGTGCTGGACCTCGCCCGCGAGGAAAGCCCCGAGGCCATCACCACGCAAAGCATGGCCGCCCGCATCGGGCTCACCCAGGGTGCCCTGTTCCGCCACTTCCCCAACAAGGAGGGCGTCTGGCGGGCGGTGTTCAACTGGGTGGCCGAGCGCATCGCCGGGATGATCACCCAGGCCATCCACGAGGGTGGCGATCCGCTGGCCAATCTGGAGCGCATCTTCCTCGCCCATGCCCGTTTCATCGCCCGCTACCCGGCCGTGCCCCGCATCCTCTTCCACCAGCTCCAGAGCAAGAGCGACTCGGTGCCCAAGCAGCAGGCGCGGGCCATCATCGGCCAATACCGCCAGCGGCTCGCGGCCCAGCTCGAAGCGGCCAAGGCGCAGGGCCGGGTCAGCCCCGACCTCGACCCCGCCGTGGCGGCCGGGCTGTTCCTCGGCATCCTCCAGGGCCTGGTCATGCAGTCGGCGCTCGACGGGCGCGAGGACACCCTGGCCGACCGCGCCGCGGAACTCTTCCCCCTCTACCTGAAAGCGATCGGAGCCCGGACATGAAGCTGCAAAAGGCGCTCGTCCAGCGCGCCGCACTCACGGCGCTGGCCCTCCTCGTCCTCGCCGCCCTGGGCTACGTGGTGGCGACCCAGGGGCCGCTCGCCCCGCTCAGGGTGAGCCTCGCCGAGGTCGGCGAAGGCCCGCTCGCGCCGGAGCTCTTCGGCATAGGCACGGTGGAGGCGCGCCGCGCCTACCAGATCGGGCCCACGGTGTCCGGACGCGTACTCAGGGTCGTGGTGGACCAGGGCGACCGGGTGCGGGCCGGCGATCTGCTGGCGGAGATGGACCCGGTGGACCTGGCCGAGCGCAGCCGCGCCGCGGCCGAATCGCTGGCCAGCGCCAGCCAGGCGGCGGAAAGCGCGCGGGCGCAGCTGGAAGAGGCGAAGAGCCGCCTGCGGCTCGCGGCGGACAATGCCCGCCGCTATGCCGAGCTGGAGCAGAAAGGCTTCGTCAGCCACGAGATGGCGCAGGCACGCACGCACGAGGCCAACGCCGCCGCGGCGGCACGCGATGCGGCGGCGGCCAGCCTGGCCGCAGCTCAACGCAACCAGGCCCGGGCCGCGGCCGAGCTCGATGCCCTCGGCCGCCAGCGCGGCCACCTGCGCCTGACCGCGCCGGTCGACGGCCTGGTCACCCGCCGCAACGCCGAACCCGGCACCACCGTGGTCGCCGGCCAAGCGGTGGTCGAGCTGGTCGACGAGGCGAGCCTCTGGCTGCGCACCCGCATCGACCAGGGCCGCTCGGCGGGCCTCGCCGCCGGGCTGCCGGCCGAGATCGTGCTGCGCTCCCGCCCCCAGGAGCGGCTCGCCGGCCGGGTGGCCCGGGTCGACCGGGTGAGCGACAGCGTCACCGAGGAGCGGCTCGCCGACATCGCCTTCGAGCGCCTCCCCGCGGACCTCTCCATCGGCGAGCTGGCCGAGGCGAGCGTGCGCCTGCCCGAGGTGGCCGCCGCCCGCTTCGTGCCCAGCGCCGCCGTCAAGAGCCAGGGCGGGCAGACCGGGATATGGCGGGTGGACGCCAGGGGCCGCGCCCGCTTCCGGCCGGTGACGGTCGGGGTGACCACCCTGGACGGGCGCAGCCAGATCCTCGCCGGGCTGGAGGCCGGCGAGGCCGTCATCCTGCACAGCACCGAGGCCTTGAGCGAGGGGCGCAAGGTCAAGGTGGCGGGCGATCTGGTGGCGCCATGATCAGCCTCGCCGGGCGCGACATCCTCCATGCCTGGGCGAAGTTCGTCTTCACCGGCGTCGGCCTCGGGCTCTTGATCGGCGTCACCCTGACCATGGCCGGGGTCTACCGCGGCATGGTGGACGACGCCCGGGTGCTGCTCCGGAACAGCGGCGCCGACCTCTGGGTGGTGCAGCAGGACACCCTGGGCCCCTACGCCGAATCCTCCAGCCTGCACGACGACGTCTATCGGAGTTTGTTGGGCCTGCCGGGCGTGGCGCGCGCCGCCAACGTCACCTACCAGACCCTGCAGCTGCGGCGCGGCGGCGCGGACGTGCGGGCGATGGTGGTGGGCATCGTCCCCGGCCAGCCCGGCGAGCCCGACTATCTCGTCGCCGGCCGGCCGCTCACCCGCAGCCACTACGAGGCGGTGGCCGACGTCAAGACCGGCTTCCGCCTGGGCGACGTCATCCGCATCCGCCGCAACGACTACACCGTGGTCGGGCTCACCCGGCGCATGGTCTCCTCCAGCGGCGACCCCATGGTCTTCGTGCCGCTGAAGGACGCCCAGGAGGTGCAGTTCCTCAAGGACAACGACGCCATCCTCAACGAACGCGCCCGCACCGCGGCCAACCCGCAGCTCAACCGCCCCGGCGTGCCGGGGCTGCTCGAGGCGATCGACGCCTCCAAGACCGAGAGCCGCAGCGTCAACGCCGTGCTGGTCCAGGTGGCGCCCGGCTTCGACCCCGAGGCCGTCGCCGAGAACATCCGCCGCTGGAAGCGGCTCACCGCCTACACGCAGGGCGAGATGGAAGACATCCTGGTGGCCAAGCTCATCGCCACCTCGGCCCGTCAGATCGGCATGTTCCTCGTGATCCTCGCCATCGTCTCCGCCGCCATCGTCGCCTTCATCATCTACACGATGACCATGGCCAAGATCCGCGAGATCGCCGTGTTGAAGCTCATCGGCACCAAGAACCGCACCATCGCCGGGATGATCCTGCAGCAGGCGGTGGGCCTGGGGCTCATCGGCTTCGTCGTGGGCAAGATCGCCGCCACCTTCTGGGCGCCCTACTTCCCCAAGTACGTGCTGCTGGAACCGGGCGACGCCGTGCGCGGCCTGGCGGCCACGGTGGCGATCTGCGTCCTGGCGAGCGTGCTGGCCATCCGCGCCGCGCTCAGGGTGGACCCGGCGGAGGCGATCGGTGGCTGAACATCTCTCACAAGGCATCCGCATCGAGGGCCTGAGGAAGCGCTACGGCTCGGGTGAGACCGCCGTGGACGCGCTCAAGGGCGTCGACATGGCGGTGGCCCCGGGCGAGGTCGTCGGCCTGATCGGCCCCTCGGGCTCGGGCAAGAGCACCCTGCTCAAGTGCCTGGGTGCGGTGATCGAACCCAGCGCCGGGCGCATGACCCTGGGCGCCGAGGTGATCTACGACGAGGGCTGGAAGATCCCCGACCTGCGGGCGCTGCGCCGCGACAACATCGGCTTCGTGTTCCAGGCGCCCTATCTCATCCCCTTCCTCGACGTCACCGACAACATCGCCCTGCTGCCCATGCTGGCCGGCCGCCCCAATGCCGAATCCCGGCGGCGGGCCCTGGATCTGCTGGAGGCGCTCGACGTGGGCCACCGCGCCCGCGCCATGCCCTCGCAGCTCTCCGGCGGCGAGCAGCAGCGGGTGGCCATCGCCCGCGCGCTCGCCAACCAGCCGCCGGTGATCCTGGCCGACGAGCCCACCGCGCCGCTGGACAGCGAACGCGCCCTGACCGTCATCCGCCTCCTGAACCGGATGGCGCAGCAGTATCGCACCGCCATCATCGTGGTCACCCACGACGAGAAGATCATCCCCACCTTCCGCCGCATCTACCACATCCGCGACGGCCGCACCTACGAAGAGGCCGGCGAAGGCCGCGCGCCCTGAAGACCCGAACGAGCACAGACGCCATGCGCCACACCGCCCTCTGCCTCGCCCTCGCCCTCCTGCCGCTCGGGGC
>DYFL01000088.1 GCA_020725195.1 Hydrogenophilus sp. | reverse complement strand
AAGGAGACCCGGGTCGACGAGTTCGAGGCGGCGATCCGCGCGGTGTGCGAGCCGGTGTTCGACCGGCCGCTGAAGGAGATCTCGTTCGGCAAGCTGCTCATGCGCCTCTTCCAGACCTCGCGCCGCTTCGGCATGGAGGTGCAGCCGCAGCTGGTGATGCTGCAGAAGACCCTGCTCAACATCGAGGGCCTGGGCCGCCAGCTCGACCCCGACCTCGACCTCTGGGACACGGCCAAGCCCTACCTCGAGCGCTGGATGAGCGAGCAGGTGGGCTGGCGCGGCTGGCTGCGCAGCTTCCGGGAGGAGCTCCCCTACTGGGGCACGGTGGTGCCGCAGCTGCCGCGGCTCGCGCACCAGGCCCTGCGCGCCGACCGGCTCGAGGAGCTGGAGCGCGGCCTCGGCCTCATGCTCGCCGAGAACCGCCGCCGCAACCGCTGGCTGGCCGCCATCGCCCTGCTCCTGGCCCTGTATCTGGCGGGGATGTTCGCCGGCTTCGGCGGTCCCTAGCCTGTCGGACTCCCCTTTCCTGAAAACCCCAGGTGAGCCTAAACCATGCTGCTCGGATTCGTCCTCCTGTACCTGGTCATCTCCATCGGCATCGGCGTCTATGCCGCCACCAAAGTGCACAACGCCCGCGACTACATCGCCGCGGGCCGCAGCCTGCCGCTATACATCGTCGTCGCCATGGTGTTCGCCACCTGGTTCGGGGCCGAGACGGTGCTGGGCATCCCCGCCACCTTCCTGGAGGAGGACCTGGGCGGGCTGATCTCCGACCCCTTCGGGGCGGCGCTGTGCCTGGTCCTGTTCGGCCTGTTCTTCGCCCGCAAGCTCTACCGCATGAACCTGCTGACCATCGCCGACTTCTACCGCGAGCGATACGACCGCCGGGTGGAGGTCGTCACCGGCATCGCCATCGCGCTGTCCTACCTGGGCTGGGTGTCGGCCCAGATCACCGCCCTGGGGCTGGTGTTCAACGTGCTCTCCGACGGGCTCATCACCCAGCCCCAGGGCATCCTGATCGGCGCGGCGGTGGTGCTGATCTACACCCTGTTCGGCGGCATGTGGTCGGTGGCGCTGACCACCTTCTTCCAGATGATCGTCATCGTCCTGGGCCTGTTCTACATCACCTGGCTGGTCTCCGGCATGACGGGCGGCGTGGCGCCGGTGGTGGAGCACGCCCTGGCGAACGAGAAGTTCCGCTTCTGGCCGGAGCTCAACGCCGTGGCCATGGTGGCCTTCGTCTCGGGGCTGATCACCATGGGTTTCGGCTCCATCCCGCAGCAGGACGTGTTCCAGCGCGCCAACTCCTCGAAGAACGAGCACGTGGCGGTATGGGGCACGGTGCTGGGCGGCCTGGCCTATTTCCTCTTCGCCGCGGTGCCGCTCTTCCTGGCCTATGCCGCCCACCTCGTCGATCCGGCCATGACGGCGCGGCTGCTCACGGAGGACGCCCAGAAGATCCTGCCCAGCCTGGTCACCGGCCACCTGCCGCTCGCCGCCCAGGTGATCTTCTACGGCGCGCTGCTCGCGGTGATCATGTCCACCGCCTCGGGCACGCTGCTGGCGCCCTCGGTGACCCTCTCGGAGAACGTGCTCAAGGGCTTCGTCACCCGGCGCAAACACCTGTCCGAGAAGAAGCTGCTGGTGATGACCCGCTGGGTGGTGGGGGTGTTCGCGGTGCTGGTGACGCTCTACTCGCTCTGGTCCCTGGAGCGGCAGACCGGCATCCACGAGATGGTGGAGAACGCCTACAAGGTCACCCTGGTGCTCGCCTTCGTGCCGCTGGTGGCCGGCCTCTACTGGCGGCGGGCCACCACCCTGGGGGCCTATTGGGCGATCGGCCTGGGCCTCGTCACCTGGATCCCGCTGGAGTTCGCCGCGATCGAGGACTTCATGCCGCCCCACTTCGCCGGCTTCCTGGCGGCCGTCGTCGGCATGGTGGTCGGCTCCCTGACCGGCCAGCGCCGGCTTCAGCCGGCGTAGGCCTCGAAGAAGGCCTGCAGGAAATCCCCGACCCGGGCCTCCGGCAGGGCGTTGATGCCCGCCGCGGCGCGGCGCCCGCCGCCGCCCTCGAAGCGCCGGCACAGCGCGTCGGCGCCGCTGCGGGCGGCGAGCGGCGCGCGCACGCTGACGCTGTAGTGCCCCCGGGTGGAGGGGGTCAGGACGGCGTGGGCCCGCGCCGGGTGGCCCTGGGCCAGCGCGTTGGCGTAGACCCCGGAGACGCGCCGCGCCCAGGCCGCGTCCGGCAGGACGTAGACCGCCCCCGAGGCGCGCGCCTCGGCGGGCCGCAGCGCCCGGGCCCGGGCCAGGTCGGCGGCGCAGCCCTCCTTCAGGGTGCGGAATTCCGGGGCCTCCTCGACGAAGGCATAGGGCTCGCCGCAGGCGTAGAGGCGCCGGTAGAGCTCGGCGGGATGGAAATAGAGGTCTTCGAGGCTGTCGCCGTAGGCGTTGTAGTTGACGCACTCGCCCAGCTCGCGCAGCTGGTCGAGCCGCCCGGGCGTGAGCCCCAGGGGCCCGGCGGCGCGCCGGGCGGACTCCGGCAGGCCGTCGCCGAAGGCCGCCGCCACGGCCCAGGCGCGGTGGCGCCCGCCGAGGTGGCGGTCGACCAGCAGGCTGGTGCAGACCTCCGCATCGGTGTCGATGTGGGCCTCGAAGCCGGGGTGCTCGGGCACGCGGCCCGGGTCGTGGTGGTCGAACCAGCGCACCCGCACGCCGCGGGCGAGCAGGGCGTCGAGGGCCTCGGCATTGCGGGCCACGGCCACGTCGAGCACGGTGACCGCGTCCCCCGCCCGGGCGGGCACCCGCGCGAGCAGGCCGATATCCCGCTTCACCCCGGTGACCAGCACGCTGTCGGCCGGCGCGGCGAGGCGCAGCTGGATCAGGGCGCAAATGCCGTCGGCATCTCCGTTGAAGGCATCGTATAACATTGGACCCGATGACCCCTGTTGAACCGCAAAGGCACCCGGGACGCAAGGCGTGCCGGCGTGTTGCCGAGCGCCCCTCGCCGCCCTCCTGTGCATGGCATCCGCGCCCTGGCGCCCTGCCCGGCTGCGTGTGCGCTGCGCCCTTGCGGTGGACTGCAGTTTCTGGGTGGAAGCGAGTGTACCCTCTCCGTGCCTGATCGAAACATGCGGCCCTCGCCCGCCACCGGCCCGCATGCCCAAGCCGCCTGGTGGTTCCTGGCGGCCTATGCGGCCCTGATCCTGTTCGGCAGCCTCTGGCCCTTCACGGGCTGGCGTCCGCCCGCGCAGGGGTGGGCGCAGTTCCTGGTCGCCCCCCTGCCGCGCTTCATCACCCGCACGGACCTGACCACCAACCTGCTGGTCTACCTGCCCCTGGGCTACGCCCTGGCGCTGGCCCTGGCGCAGCGCATGAGGCGGGGGCGCGCCGTCGTCCTGGCCGCGCTCCTGTGCGCCGGCTACAGCCTGGCGCTGGAGAGCCTGCAGCTGCTGCTGCCCCACCGCATCGCCTCCAACGTGGACATCGCCATCAACGGCCTGGGCGCCCTGTTCGGGGCCCTGGCCTCGCGCCACCACGGCCGCTGGCTCCGGCTCGGGCAGGCCCTGCGCCGCTGGCGCGGCCGCTGGTTCCTGGCCGGCGGCCGGGTCAACGCCGGGCTCGCCCTGCTGGCCCTGTGGTATCTCGCCCAGTTCAGCCTCATGCCCTTCCCCGGCATGGGCTGGCTGAGCCTCTACCTGCGGCCGCTGGAGGCGGGGCTCGCGCTGGCGACGCTGAACTGGCCCTGGGCCCTGGCGGTCTTCCTGGAGATGGCCGCCCTGGGCTGCCTCGCGGCGGCGCTGTTGCGCGCGGGCCACCGGGTGCGCGGCCTGCGGCTGCTGTTCGTCAGCGCCTTCCTCTTCAAGGTCCTGGTCGCCCTGCTGCTGCTGCGGCTCAAGGTCCTGGGCGGGGTGCTCTCCCTGGAGACCCTGGGCGGCTTCCTGGCGGCCTATTGGCTGCTCCTGATGCCGGCCGTGCAGCGCCGGCGCCTCGCCGTCGCCGCCGGCCTGCTGGGCGCGGGCATCCTGCCGCGCCTGTTGATGTCCAAGTACGCCCTCATCCCCGACTCCAGCCCCTTCAACATCGTGGGGCTGGCGGACCTGGCGGCCTCGCTCTGGCCGTATCTGGCGCTGGGGGCGGTGGCCGCCCTGGCCCTCTCCCCGCGACAGGCCTCCTATAACCGGTAGGGCGGCTGCTTGCAGCCGCCGAAGCCTGCGGCGGGTGGAAACCACCCGCCCTACGTCTGCGGCTCGGTCCGGCCAAGGCCGGCCCGCGGCCGGTGCCTCCCCGCCCCCGAGGCCGCCGCGGGGGATTGGGGCCTGAAGCCGACTACGGCGCCGCGCCTCGCTCGGCCAACCTGGCCAGATCGTCCTCCAGCCTGCGCACCAGGCAGTGCACGCTCTGGCGGCCGGTGTCCAGGACGATGTCCGCCGTCTCCATGTAGAGGGGATGGCGCTGGGCGTAGAGCTCCCGGATGCGCGCGAGCGGGTCGTCGGTCTGCAGCAGCGGCCGGTTGCGGTCGTGGCGGGTGCGCAGGTAGAGCTCCTCGGGCTGGCCCCGGAGGTAGACCACCGTGCCCCGCTCCTTGAGGTGGGCGCGGTTGGCCGGGTCGAGGATGGCGCCGCCGCCGGTGGCGAGCACGATGCCCTGGCGCCGGGTGAGCTCGTCGATCATCGCCGCCTCGCGCCGCCGGAAGCCCGCCTCGCCCTCGATCTCGAAGATGGTGGGGATGGACACCCCGCAGCGGGCGACGATCTCGTGGTCGGAGTCCACGAACTCCAGCTCGCGGTGCCGGGCGAGCACCCGGCCGATGGTGGTCTTGCCGGAGCCCATGAGGCCGACGAGGAAGATGTTGGTGCGCGAGGTCATGGCGGGATTGTAAGGGATGAGGGCTGAGCAATACCGCCCTGCGGGGCACGGCGCTGCCTCGGTCCCCGGCCCTCCTTACCCGCCGCTGCTGCGCTGGTGCCGGATGAGCCGCGCCACCGCCGTCTTGAGGGCCTCGTCGTGCAGCTCGCCCTCCAGGGCCTCCCAGGCGGCCAGGGCCTTGGCGCTCATGCCGGGCTTGCCGGGGCGGGGGGCCTCGGCCCAGTCGGCGCGCACCTTGACCTTGAGGCCGGCGATCTCCTGGCCGCGGGCGCCGAGGGCCCGCGCCACGGTCGCCGCCTGGGCGCGCAGCCGGGCCGCCGCCGCGCCGTTGCCGCAGTAGACCACGGCCTCGCCGCCCTGCACCGCCGCCACCCTGCAGGCCCGCGCGATCGGGGGGGGCACGGCGCGGGCGAAGAGGCGGTTGAGCTCGCGCAGCCGCTGCGCCTCGGGCAGCAGGGCGGCGAGCGCCCGCTCCCCGCGCAGCAGGCCGCGCAGGCGGACGGGGACGGAGGCGGGACGGGGCATGGCGGGCCCAACAGTCGGGTATCCGCGCTATGGTAACATTGCCCGATTTTCCATCGCCCTGGCCCTGTCCCTGCAATGATCCCCAATCTGCTGACCAAGATCTTCGGAAGCCGCAACGAGCGCCTGCTCAAGGAATACCGTGCCGTCGTCGCCAGGATCAACGCCCTCGAGCCGGATTTCGAGAAGCTCACCGACGCGGAGCTCGCCGCCAGGACCGCGGAATACCGGCGGCGCCACCAGGCGGGCGAGACCCTGGAGGCCCTGCTGCCGGAGGCCTTCGCCGCCGTGCGCGAGGCGGGCAAGCGGGCGATGGGCATGCGCCACTACGACATGCAGCTCATCGGCGGCATGACCCTGCACCACGGCAAGATCGCCGAGATGCGCACCGGCGAGGGCAAGACCCTGGTGGCCACCCTGCCCGCCTACCTCAACGCGCTCACCGGCCGCGGCGTGCACATCGTGACGGTGAACGACTACCTCGCCAGCCGCGACGCCGAGTGGATGGGCAGGATCTACCGCTTCCTGGGCCTCTCGGTCGGGGTGATCCTCTCCCAGCAGCCGCAGGAGGAGAAGCAGGCGGCCTACGCCGCCGACATCACCTACGGCACCAACAACGAGTTCGGCTTCGACTACCTGCGCGACAACATGGTCTTCCACCCCTCGCAGCGGGTGCAGCGGGCGCTGGCCTACGCCATCGTCGACGAGGTGGACTCCATCCTCATCGACGAGGCGCGCACGCCGCTCATCATCTCCGGCCAGGCCGACGACAACGTCGCCATGTACCAGCAGATCAACCTGGTGCCGCCCCAGCTCACGCGCCAGGAGAAGGAGCTCAAGGAGGGCGAGGAGGGGACCCTCGGCGACTACCTCGTCGACGAGAAGGCGCGCACGGTGCTGCTCACCGAGCAGGGCCACGAGAAGGTGGAGGAGATCCTCACCGCCATGGGCCTGCTCGCGCCGGGCTCCAGCCTCTACGACGCGGCCAACATCAGCCTCATCCACCACGTCTACGCCGCCCTGCGCGCCCACGTCCTCTACCACCGCGACCAGCACTACGTGGTGCAGGGCGGCGAGGTCGTCATCGTCGACGAGTTCACCGGGCGGCTGATGTCCGGCCGGCGCTGGTCCGAGGGCCTGCACCAGGCGGTGGAGGCCAAGGAGGGGGTGGCCATCCAGCGCGAGAACCAGACGCTGGCCTCCATCACCTTCCAGAACTACTTCCGCATGTACGGCAAGCTCGCCGGCATGACCGGCACGGCCGACACCGAGGCCTACGAATTCCAGCAGATCTACGGCCTGGAGACGGTGGTGATCCCCACCAACAGGCCCATGATCCGCAAGGACTACCCCGACCGCGTCTACCGCACGGCCAACGAGAAATGGCAGGCGGTGATCGACGACCTGCGCGACTGCCACGAGCGCGGCCAGCCCGTGCTGGTGGGCACCACCTCCATCGAGGTCAACGAGTTCCTCTCCGGCATGCTCGCCAAGGAGGGCCTGCCGCACCAGGTCCTGAACGCCAAGCAGCACGACCGCGAGGCGCAGGTGGTGGCGCAGGCGGGCCTGCCCGGCGCCATCACCATCGCCACCAACATGGCGGGCCGCGGCACCGACATCGTGCTGGGCGGCTCCATCGCCAAGGAGATCGAGGCGGTCCGCGAGGACGAGGGCCTCAGCGAGGACGACAGGCACGCCAGGATCGCCCTCATGCGCGACGACTGGCAAAAACTCCACGCCCGGGTGATCGAGGCCGGGGGCCTGCACATCGTCGGCACCGAGCGGCACGAGTCGCGCCGGGTGGACAACCAGCTCAGGGGCCGCTCCGGCCGCCAGGGCGACCCGGGCTCCTCGCGCTTCTACCTCTCGCTCGAGGATCCCCTGCTGCGCATCTTCGGCGGCGAGCGCCTGGGCGCCATCATGGCGCGCCTCAAGATGCCCGAGGGCGAGGCCATCGAGCACCCCATGGTCAACCGCTCGCTGGAGTCCGCCCAGCGCAAGGTCGAGCAGCGCAACTTCGACATCCGCAAGCAGCTCCTGGAATACGACGACGTCGCCAACGACCAGCGCCGCGTCATCTACCAGCAGAGGAACGAGCTCCTGGAGGCCGAGGACGTCTCCGAGGCCATCGGCGCCATGCGCGCCGAGGTGCTCGCGCGGGCGGTCGCCGAGCACATCCCGCCCGGCAGCATGGCCGAGCAGTGGGACGTGGCGGGCCTCGCCCTCGCGCTCGAAGGCGAGTTCCAGCTCGCCCTGCCCCTGCAGGCCTGGCTCGACGAGGACCTGAAGCTCGACGAGGAGGGCCTGCGCGCCAAGATCCGCGCCGCGGCCGACGCCGCCTACGCCGAGAAGGAGCGGCTCGCCGGCGGCGCCAACCTGCGCCACTTCGAGCGCGCCATCCTGCTGCAGAGCCTGGACGGCCACTGGCGCGAGCACCTCGCCGCCATGGACCACCTGCGCCAGGGCATCCACCTCAGGGGCTACGCCCAGAAGAACCCCAAGCAGGAATACAAGCGCGAGGCCTTCGAGCTCTTCGAGCAGATGCTCAACACCATCGCCCGCGAGGTGACCCAGATCACCCTCACCGTCCAGGTGCGCAGCGAGGCCGACGTCGAGGCCGTGGAGGCGCAGGAACCGGCGGTCTCCAACGTGCAGTACCACCACGCCGACTACGACGAGGTCCTGGGCCGCGAGGAGGAGGAGAAAGGCAAGCCGGCGGCCCAGCAGCCCGTGCAGCGCCAGCACCCCAAGGTCGGCCGCAACGACCCCTGCCCCTGCGGCTCGGGCAAGAAATACAAGCACTGCCACGGCAGGCTGGCCTGACCCCATCCCCCTCCCAGCCTCCCCCTTGAAGGGGGAGGGGATGGACACCCCCTCTCCCTCAGGGAGAGGGTAGGGGTGAGGGTGGGGTTCGTAGCGACTCACACCGGCATTGCCGAATCCGCCGGCATACCCGACAATTCCGATCAACTATCGGAGAATGCCCATGCCCTACTACATCTACAAGATCGGCCCCCTGAAGATCCTGGAAAAGCGGGGCGCGGCGGAGAGCTTCAAGGAGGCCAAGGCGGCCGCCAACGCCCTGCGCAAGCAGCTCGACCCGAAGACCGGCGAGAGCATCAAGATCATGTTCGCCGAGAACGAACTCGCCGCCGAGGACCTCCTGTCCCAGCCGCGGGAGCTGGACCCCAGCCTCGCCGGCGACGATTACTGACACAGGCGGCAGGGAGCGGCGAGCAGGAAAAACTCCCCCAACCCACTCCCTGCTTCCCGCCAGCCACTCCCCATAATGTCCGGCTACAACGAGGACGCCTACAAACAGGCCCGGGAATCGGCCATCGGGCTCGCCTGCCCCTTCGAGCGGGCGCTGCTGTCGCGCTGCGTCGTCTGCTTCAAGGCCAGGCGCCTGCTGCTCGCCGAACGCGAGGCCATCTCCTGCACCGAGCAGGCCGCCTGCGACCGCTGCCAGGCCTTCCACCAGGCGCTGCACCGCAACGCCCGCTTCGCCCTGCACATGGACCCCGACACGCCCTGGCCCTTCGGCAAGGAGATCCGGGCCCAGTGCGGCGGCGTGCTCGGCCTGCAGGCCATGCTGGGCCGTGAGAACCCCGAGCCCGCCGACGTGGCCGCCCTGCTGGCCGAGGCCATCGAACGCTACGGCGAGATCGGGCACTTCCCCTACTCGGAGATCATGCGCGGCGTCGTGCACTACGAGCCGAGACGACGGCGCTGATCCCTGCCCTGGCCCGGAGGTCGCGCCGGTGCTTCCCGTTATCGAGCTGCCGGCGGCAGCAACCGCGCCACCGCTCCGTCCCTAAATGCTTGTCCGTAGCGTGCCCATCTCTTCTTCCATCATCGCCCCCGGTCCATCGATTCTATCGGGGCGACAACTATTCTGACGCGGGGGGGGGCGCGCAGCGACCCGAAGGTCGCTCTCGAACGCGTAGTCATGTTGCGATTCGCTAGTGTAGTGTCTCACAAATGCCTTTACATCTAACTAAGTCGCCACGGTCTGC
>DYFL01000087.1 GCA_020725195.1 Hydrogenophilus sp. | reverse complement strand
CTTCTCAGCTTGCCTCAAGCTTCACCAAAATGGCTAATGGATAATCTGGGTTTATATCGATGGATATCCGGATCGTTGTAAACAATTCGTAAATTCTTTAAGAAGCAGGATTTGTCGCGTACCCTCCGGGCTTAGCCCTCTTCGTTCCAGACTTCAGATCGCCATGCGCAACACCGCCGTCCTCCTCGTCGTCTGCCCCGACCGCAAGGGTCTGGTGGCGGCCATCGCCGACTTCCTCTACCGGCACAACGCCAACATCCTGCACGCCGACCAGCACCAGGATCGCGAGGCGGGGCTCTTTCTCATGCGGGTGGAGTGGGACCTCGAGGGCTTCGACCTGGGCCTGCACAGGTTCGAGGCGGCCTTCGCCCCCATCGCCGAGGCGCACCGGATGCAGTGGCACCTGGCGCTCTCCTCGGTGCGCCCGCGCCTGGCGATCTTCGTCTCCCGCCACGACCACTGCCTCGCGGACCTGCTCTACCGCTGGCACGCGGGCGAGCTCTATTGCGACATCCCGCTCATCGTCAGCAACCACCCGGACACCCACTGGCTCGCCGAGGCCTACAGGGTGCCGTTCCAGCACATCCCCGTCTCGAAGGACACCAAGCCCGAGGCCGAGGCGCAGCAGCAGGCCCTGCTCGAACGCCACCGGGTGGACTTCGTGGTCCTGGCGCGCTACATGCAGGTGCTCTCGCCCGAGTTCATCCGCCGCTGGGAGCGGCGCATCATCAACATCCACCACTCCTTCCTGCCCGCCTTCCACGGCGCCAAGCCCTACCAGCGGGCCTTCGAGCGGGGGGTGAAGCTGATCGGGGCGACCTCGCACTACGTCACCGAGGTGCTGGACGACGGCCCCATCATCGAGCAGGACGTCACCCGCATCTCCCACCGCGACGACCTGGAGGACCTGGTGCAGAAGGGCGCGGACCTGGAGAAGGTGGTGCTGTCGCGGGCCGTGAAGTGGCACATCGACAACCGTATCCTGGTCTATGGCAACAAGACGGTGGTGTTCGATTGAGTGATGAGCGATGGGTGGGGCCGCCGCGGCGGCCTTTTTTGTTGAACTATACAGGACCGATTCGGTCTCATATGCGAAAGGAGCCCTCCATGCGCCTGTCCAAGCTTGCCGATTACGCCACCGTGCTCATGTGCCGCATGGCCGCGAGGCCGGAGCTGACCTACTCCGCCAGCCAGCTCGCCGGAGAGGCGGGGCTGCCGCCGCCGACGGTGGCCAAGCTGATGAAGCTCCTGGCCCGCGCCGGGCTGCTCACCTCCCTGCGCGGCGGCCGGGGCGGCTACCTGCTCGCCCGCGGCCCCGAGGCCATCTCGTTGGCCGACGTGATCCGCGCCGTGGACGGGCCGCCGGGGCTGATCGAGTGCAGCATCCATCCGGGCCGCTGCAGCCTCGAGGGCGGCTGCGGCATCCGGGCCAACTGGGGCGTGGTCAATGCCGCGGTGATCCAGGCCCTGCGCGACGTGAGTCTCGAGCAGATGAACGGCGGACCGGCGGCGATGGCGGGCCTGCGGCGCCTGCGCGACTAGGAGGGAGTCATGGCCAATGTGACGGTACGGGAAGCGGTGGAACGCGAATATCGCTGGGGCTTCGTGACCCCCATCGAGCAGGAGACCTTCCCCAAGGGCCTGAGCGAGGAGGTCGTGCGGCTCATCTCGGCGCGCAAGAACGAGCCCGAGTTCATGCTGGAATGGCGCCTGGCGGCCTACCGCCACTGGCTGACGATGCAGGAGCCGACCTGGGCCACGGTGCGCCACCCGCCCATCGACTACCAGGACATCAGCTACTTCGCCGCGCCCAGGCAGAAGGCCGCCCCCAAGAGCCTGGACGAGGTCGACCCGGAGCTCCTCGCCACCTACGAGAAGCTGGGCATCCCGCTCGCCGAGCGCGAGGCCCTGGCGGGCGTGGCCGTGGACGCGGTGTTCGACTCGGTGTCGGTGGCCACCACCTTCAAGGACAAGCTCGCGAGCCTGGGCATCATCTTCTGCGCCTTCTCCGAGGCGGTGCGCGAGCACCCGGACCTGGTGCGCCAGTATCTGGGCTCGGTGGTGCCCTATACCGACAACTTCTTCGCCACGCTGAACTCCGCGGTCTTTTCCGACGGCTCCTTCGTCTACGTGCCCAAGGGGGTGCGCTGCCCCATGGAGCTCTCGACCTACTTCCGCATCAACGCCCGCTCCACCGGGCAGTTCGAGCGCACGCTCATCATCGCGGACGAGGGCGCCTTCGTTTCCTATCTGGAGGGCTGCACCGCGCCCATGCGTGACGAGAACCAGCTGCATGCCGCGGTGGTCGAGCTCGTCGCGCTCAAGGACGCCACCATCAAGTACGCCACGGTGCAGAACTGGTACCCGGGCGACAAGGAGGGCCGCGGCGGCATCTACAACTTCGTCACCAAGCGCGGAGAGTGCCGCGGCGACAACGCGCACATCTCCTGGACCCAGGTGGAGACGGGCTCGGCCATCACCTGGAAGTACCCGAGCTGCATCCTGCGCGGCGACAACGCGGTGGGCGAGTTCTACTCGGTGGCCCTGACCAACCACCACCAGCAGGCCGACACCGGCACCAAGATGATCCACATCGGCCGCAACACGCGCTCCACGGTGGTCTCCAAGGGCATCTCCGCGGGGCACGGCTCGAACGCCTACCGCGGCCTCGTCAAGGTGCTCGCCTCGGCAGACAACGCGCGCAACTACACCCAGTGCGACTCGCTCTTGATGGGCGAGCGCTGCGCCGCGCACACCTTCCCCTACATCGAGGTGAAGAACCCCACGGCGCGGGTGGAGCACGAGGCCACCACCGGCAAGATCGGCGAGGACCAGCTCTTCTACCTGATGAGCCGGGGACTGTCCGCGGAGGACGCGGTGAACATGATCGTCAGCGGCTTCTGCCGCGAGGTGTTCAAGGAGCTGCCCATGGAGTTCGCGGTGGAGGCGAAGAAGCTCCTCGCCGTGAGCCTGGAGGGGGCCGTCGGATAAGGAGGTCGCCATGCTGCACATCAAGAACCTGCACGTCTCGGTGGCCGACACCCCCATCCTCAGGGGCGTCGAGCTGCACCTGAAGAGCGGCGAGGTGCACGCCATCATGGGCCCCAACGGCTCGGGCAAGAGCACGCTGGCGCAGGTCCTGGCGGGCCGCGCCGATTACGCGGTCACCGCGGGCAGCGCGACCTTCATGGGCCGCGACCTGCTGGCGATGGCGCCGGAGGAGCGCGCCCGCGCCGGGGTCTTCCTCGCCTTCCAGTACCCGGTGGAGATCCCCGGGGTGGCCAACGTGGAGTTCATGAAGAGCGCGGTCAACGCGCGCCGGCGCCACCAGGGCCTGCCCGAGCTCGACGCCATGGACTTCCTCGCCCTGGCGAAGGAGAACCTGCGGCGCCTAGATCTCGACGAGGCGCTGCTCTACCGCGGCGTCAACGAGGGCTTCTCCGGCGGCGAGAAGAAGCGCAACGAGATCCTGCAGATGGCCCTGCTCGAACCCCGGCTGGCCATCCTGGACGAGACCGACTCGGGCCTCGACATCGACGCCCTCAGGATCGTCGCCGAGGGCGTGAACCGGCTGCGCGGCCCCGAGCGCTCGGTGCTGCTCGTCACCCACTACCAGCGCCTGCTGGAATACATCCGGCCGGACCGGGTGCACGTGCTCGCCCAGGGCCGCATCGTCCGCTCCGGCGGGCCGGAGCTCGCCCAGGAACTGGAGGCCCGGGGCTACGGCTGGCTGGAAGAGAAGGGCGCCGAGGAGGCGAGGCCATGAACGACGCCGTTCAATTCGCCCACCGCTACGACGCCGCCCTGGCCCAGGCGCTCGCGCGGCCGCAGCCGGCCTGGCTGCGCCGCCAGCGCGGCGAGGCCTATGCGCGCTTCCAGGCCCTGGGCCTGCCGACCACGCGGCAGGAGGACTGGCGATACACCGCCCTGACCGGCCTGGAGCGCACGGCCTTCGCGCCGCCCGAGCGCGTGCCCGCGGCGCACCTCAGACACACCGCCTTCGACGCCGTGGCCCGGCGCCTGGTCTTCGTGGACGGCGGCTTCCGGCCCGAGGCCTCGACCTTCCGGGACCTGCCCCAGGGGGTCACCCTGCTGCCCCTGTCGGAGGCGCTGCTGCGCCGCTCGGCGGCCGGCGAGCTCCTCCAGGATGCGCCAGAGGCCGACGCCCTGGGGGCCTTCAACCGCGCCCTGTGGCGCGACGGGCTCTACCTGGAGCTCGCCCCCGGGGTCGAGCTGCCCGAGCCGCTGCACCTCGTCTGCCTGGGCACGCCCGGGCACCTCGCCCCCTTGCGCCACCTCCTGGTGCTGGGGCGGGGCAGCCGCGCCACGGTGATCGAGCACTATCTGTCCGAGGGCGACGACGCCCACTTCACCCCCGCGGCGAGCGAGTGCCGGCTCGAGGCCGGCGCCGGGCTCGTCCACGTCAAGGTGGCCGAGGAGAACGAGGCGGCCTACCACATCGGCCGCACGCTCGTGCGGCAGGCCGCGGGCAGCCGCTACCTGAGCCTCTCGCTCGCCGCCGGCGGACTGCTCACGCGCACGGACCTCGCGGTGCGGCTCGAGGGCGAGGCGGCCGCCTGCACCCTCAACGGCCTCACCCTGGGGCGGGGGCGCCGGCACGCGGATCACCACACCTACATCGACCACCGCCAGCCCCGTTGCACGAGCCGCCAGCTCTACAAGGGCGTGCTCGACGAGCGCGCGCGGGCGGTGTTCAACGGCCGGGTGCGGGTCGCACCCGGGGCGGTGGGGAGCGACGCCCGCCAGATGAACCGCAACCTGCTCCTCTCCGCCGCGGCCGAGGCGGACAGCAAGCCGCAGCTGGAGATCTTCGCCGACGACGTGAAGTGCAGCCACGGCGCGGCGGTGGGCGGCCTGGACGCCGAACAGCTCTACTACCTGCGCAGCCGGGGGCTCGCCGAGCCGACGGCGCGCGCCCTGCTGCTCAAGGCCTTTGCCGCCGAGGTTTACGAGGCCCTGCCGGCCGGTGCGCTGCGCGACGCGCTGGAAGACTGGCTCGCCGGCCGGCTGCCCGGCGTCGGCCGCGACTGACGAGGGAGACGACGCGATGGACTTCGATCTGCGCGCCCTGTACGAGGCGATGATCCTGGACCACAACCGCAACCCCAGGAACTACCTCAGGAACCCGCCGGGGGCCGGGCACCACGCCCACGGCTTCAACCCCCTGTGCAACGACGAGGTGAGCGTGCACCTCGCGATCGAGGACGGCGTCATCCGCGACGTCGGCTTCGAGGGGGCGGGCTGCGCCATCTCCATGGCCTCGGCCTCGATGATGACCGAGGCCGTCAAGGGCAGGACCGTGGCCGAGGCCCGGGCGCTCTTCGAGCGCGTCCACGCCCTGCTCACACGGGAGGGCGAGCCGGGCGAGGTGGGCAAGCTGCGGGTGCTCGCCGGGGTGCGCGACTACCCCATGCGGGTCAAATGCGCCACCCTGCCCTGGCACACCTTCACCGCCGCCCTGGAGAACCGGCAGGACACGGTGAGCACGGAGGACGACGTTCCGGTCTGCGGACCCCGCCATGACCATTGACACCGGCGTCGTGAAGCGACACATCAGACCCCCTCGCCCTCCGGGAGAGGGGCGGGGTGAGGGAGTGGTCATGGCGTGCCGCGTTGATCACCATTCAGGAGGCGCAGATCGCCATGACCCTTGATCTCATGAAGCTCGCCCGGGACAAGCCCGGCCGCGACCGGTCCGGCCTCAGGGCCGCCGTCGTCGAGGCCCTGCGCACGGTCTACGACCCGGAGCTGCCGGTGAACATCTACGACCTGGGCCTGGTCTATCAGCTCAGGATCGACGAGGCGGGCGCGGTGGAGATCCACATGACCCTCACCGCGCCCGCCTGCCCCGTGGCCCAGAGCTTCCCCGCCCAGGTGGCGCAGCGGGTCGAGGCCGTCCCGGGCGTGAGCTCGGCCCGCGTCGAGCTCGTCTGGGACCCGCCCTGGGACGCGAGCCGCATGACCGAGGCGGCGCGCCTGGAACTGGGGCTCTACTGATGAGCGGCTGGGTGGACGTGGCCCGCGTCGAGGAGCTGCCGCCGGGGACCTGGCGGGTGGCGGACGTGGAAGGCACCCAGGTGGCGGTGTTCAACCTGGACGGCGCCTACTACGCCATCGAGGACATGTGCACCCACGACGGCGGCGATCTCGCGAGCGGCGAGCTGGAGGGCGAGGCCATCGTCTGCCCCCGGCACGGCGCCCGTTTTTCCATCAAGACGGGCGAGGTCCTGGCCCCGCCCGCCTACGAGCCGGTCGCCACCTTCCCGGTGCGCCTGGAGGGCGGCCGGGTTCAGGTGCGCGATGCGCGCTGGGATTGATGCGAGGAACCGATATGAATGAATGGAACTACTTTACCGAGACCGAGACCCCGGCGGGTGCCGGTGGCCAACCACGGCCGGCCGAGGCCGGGAAGCCCGTGAAGAGCATGCACGAGTACGTGCCGGATTGGTACGACTGCTGCGCCTGCGAGGCCGAGCCCTACTGGCTGGCGGCCATGGGCGAGGAGCCGGGCGGCGAGCCCGACTGCGACGGCGGGGGCGCGGAGCCCTAGCGCTTGGGTCGACGCGGCGGGCCGGAGGGCCGCTTCGCCGGCCCCCGCTCGGCCCGCGCGCCCTTGGGGCCGGAGGCCGCCGCGCGCCTGGCGCAGCCGCCGCCCGTGCCCGCGGGCTGGAAGGCCGGCACGAGCTGCTGGCGGCCGTTGCCGATGAGGTCGGCGCGGCCCATGGCCTTGAGCGCGTCTCTCAGGAGCGGCCAGTTCTCCGGGTCGTGGTAGCGCAGGAAGGCCTTGTGCACCCGGCGGCTGCGCCCGGCGCGGGTGACCGCCACCTTCTGGCCCTTGCCCAGCACCTTCTTCAGCGGGTTGAGCTCCGTGTGCCACATGGTGGTCGCCATGGCCATGGGGGTGGGCAGGAAGGTCTGCACCTGGTCGAGGCGGAAGCCGTTCCGCTTGAGCCACAGGGCCAGGTTGAGCATGTCCTCGTCCGTGGTGCCCGGGTGCGCGGCGATGAAGTAGGGGATGAGGTACTGCTCCTTGCCCGCCTCGCGCGAGAACCGCTCGAACATCTGCCTGAACTTTTCATAGCTGCCGATGCCCGGCTTCATCATGTGGTTGAGCGGGCCTTCCTCGGTATGCTCCGGGGCGATCTTGAGGTAGCCGCCGACGTGGTGCTGCACCAGCTCCTTCACGTATTCGGGCGATTGCACCGCCAGGTCGTAGCGCACGCCGGAGCCGATCAGGATCTTCTTGATGCCGGGAAGCTGGCGCGCCTTGCGGTAGAGCTGGATCAGCGGGCCGTGGTCGGTGCCCATGTTCTTGCAGATGTCCGGGTAGACGCAGGACAGCCGCCGGCAGGAAGACTCGATCTCCGGGTCCTTGCACTTGAGCCGGTACATGTTGGCGGTGGGCCCGCCCAGGTCGGAGATGATGCCGGTGAAGCCCGGGGTCCGGTCGCGGATGGCCTCGATCTCGCGCAGGATGGAGTCCTCCGAACGGCTCTGGATGATGCGCCCCTCGTGCTCGGTGATGGAGCAGAAGGTGCAGCCGCCGAAGCAGCCGCGCATGATGTTGATCGAGAAGCGGATCATCTCCCAGGCCGGGATCTTGGCGTCGCCGTAGGCCGGGTGCGGGGCGCGGGCGTAGGGCAGGTCGTAGACCCGGTCCATCTCCTCGGTGGCGAGCGGGATGGGCGGCGGGTTCAGCCACACGTCGCGCTCGCCGTGGCCCTGCACCAGGGCGCGGGCGTTGCCCGGGTTGGACTCCAGATGAAAGGTGCGCGAGGCGTGGGCGTAGAGCACGGGGTTCTTCTCCACCTGCTCGTAGGCCGGCAGGCGGATCACGGTGTGGGCGCGGGCGTCGCGGCGGGCGGCAAGGCGGGCCTCTTTGCCAAGAAAGCGGATGGGCTCGCCATGGACGGCTTTCCCCTCTCCCCCAACCCCTCCCCCGCTTGCGGGCGCTGGGATCGCTTCGCTCCCACGCGCCCCCTCTCCCCCAACCCCTCCCCCGCTTGCGGGGGAGGGGAGGGTGGCAGCCACCTTGCGCGTGGGTTTGGCTTGCATGAGGGGAATGCCGCTCTTGTTCCCCTCCCCCGCAGGCGGGGGAGGGGTTAGCGGAGAGGGCATCCGGCGCTGGATTTCCTGATAGATCGCCTCCAGCACGGCCTCCGTTTCGGCCAGCACCTCGTTGTTCCAGTAGCGCAGCACCCGGAGGCCCTGCTGTCCTAGATATCGAGTGCGTTCGGCATCGTAGGCCTGCTGTTCCGCATGCTGCCCGCCGTCCAGTTCGATGGCGAGCTTCAGTTCGTCGCAGTAGAAGTCGAGGATGTAGCGTCCGAAGGGATGCTGGCGCCGGAACTTCAGGCCCAGGAAACGCTTGGCGCGCAGCACCTCCCAGAGCAGATGCTCGGCGTCGGTCTGGTGGCCGCGCAGTTCGCGGGCATGGGCGAGGATGTCGGGCGGCAGTGGCTTCGCGGGAGATGGTTGTTTTCCCTCTCCCGGCGCTTCGCGCCACCCTCCCCCGCTTGCGGGAGAGGGGCCAATGCCCCCCTCCCCCGCAAGCGGGGGAGGGGCTGGGGGAGAGGGAGACGCCGCATACGGATCGGGATGTGCGTCGACCCGCCCCGGCGTATCGAGCAGGGTCGAATCCACCTCCATCCACTCGGCGTTAGGCCGCCAGCCGCGCGGCACCATGAAGGCGCTGCCGCGCAGGTCGCGGATGGCCTCGATCGGCTCTCCCGCCGCCAGCCGGTGGGCGAGCGCGACCAGGGCCCGCTCGGCGTTGCCGTAGAGCAGCAGGTCGGCCTTGGAGTCGGCCAGCACCGAGCGGCGCACCTTGTCCGACCAGTAGTCGTAGTGGGCGATGCGGCGCAGGCTCGCCTCGATGCCGCCGATGACCACGGGCACGTCCTTGCAGGCCTCGCGACAGCGTTGGGCGTAGACCACCACCGCCCGGTCCGGGCGCCGGTCGGGCAGGGCGCCGGCGGTGTAGGCGTCGTCGGAGCGGATCTTCCTATCCGACGTATAGCGGTTGACCATGGAGTCCATGTTGCCCGCGGTGACGCCCCAGAAGAGCCTGGGCCGCCCGAGCGCGCGGAAGGCCTCGGCGCTCTTCCAGTCCGGCTGGCTGATGAGGCCCACGCGGAAGCCCTGGGCCTCCAGGAGCCGTCCGACCAGGGCCATGCCGAAGCTCGGGTGGTCGATGTAGGCGTCGCCGGTGACGAGGATCACGTCGCAGGCGTCCCAGCCGAGTGCGTCCATCTCGGCCCGGCTCATGGGCAGGAAGGGGGCGGTGCCGAAGCGCCGGGCCCAGTAGGGGCGGTAGGAGAAGAGGGGCGGGGCGGTGTCCATGGAGGCGTTCCGGCGGGTCGGATGCAAAAAGGCCCGGTTGCCCGGGCCTTTGGGTATGGCGGTGAGACCGCGCTCAGCCGGCGAAGTTCTTGGCCGCGAAGTCCCAGTTGACCAGATTGTTCAGGAAGGTCTCGACGAACTTGGGCCGCAGGTTGCGGTAGTCGATGTAGTAGGCGTGCTCCCAGACGTCGACGGT
>DYFL01000086.1 GCA_020725195.1 Hydrogenophilus sp. | reverse complement strand
AGTTCCTCGCCAACATCCGCGAGACCGACGCCATCGCCCACGTGGTGCGCTGCTTCGAGGACGAGAACGTGGTGCACGTGGCCGGCCAGGTGGATCCGGTCTCCGACATCGAGACCATCAACACGGAGCTCGCGCTCGCCGACCTCGCCACGGTGGAGAAGGCCCTGGCTCGCTACGTGAAGCCGGCCCGAGCCGGCGACAAGGAGGCCGCACGCCTGGTCCTCGTGCTGGAGAAGGCCCTGGCCCAGCTCAACGAGGGCAGGCCGGTGCGCGCCGCCGGACTCGGCCCCGAGGAGCTGGAGCTGATCCGGCCCCTCTGCCTCATGACGCTCAAGCCCACCATGTACGTGGCCAACGTGGCGGAGGACGGGTTTGCCGACAACCCGCTGCTCGACCGCGTGCAGGCCCATGCCCGCGAGGAGGGCTCGCCCGTGGTGGCCATCTGCGCCGCGCTGGAGGCGCAGATCGTGGACCTGGACGACGAGGAGAAGCAGGTCTTCCTCGCCGACCTCGGGCTCGCGGAGCCGGGACTGGACCGCCTGATCCGCGCGGCCTACGACCTCCTGGGCCTGCAGACCTACTTCACCGCCGGGGTGAAGGAGGTGCGCGCCTGGACCATCCACAAGGGCGACACCGCGCCGCGCGCGGCCGCTGCCATCCATACCGACTTCGAGCGGGGCTTCATCCGCGCCGAGGTCATCGGCTACGCCGACTTCATCGCCTGCCGCGGCGAGCAGGGCGCCAAGGAGGCCGGCAAGATGCGCCTGGAGGGCAAGGACTATGTGGTGCGTGACGGCGACGTCATGCACTTCCGCTTCAACGTCTGAGGCGCGCGCTCAGGCTGCATGGTGGGCGTGCGCCAGCAGGGGCTGGAGCGCGTCCAGGGCGTTCTCCTCGATGGCCTCGATGGCCTCGAACTGCAGCGCGCTGAGGATGGCCCGGCCCTTCGGGTCGGCCCCCATGCCGGTCAGGATCCGCTGGATCTCCGGCTTGCGCGATGCGCATTCCGGCGCGATGCAGAAGCAGTGGAAGGCGGTGCGCTCGCTGCTCTGCGCCACCGCCTCGAGCTGGCTGCGGCTGCTGTCGGCCAGGGCGCGCCAGGCGTCGTTGAACAGGAAGCCCAGGTCGGCCTCGCCCCGGATGAGGGCGTGGACGGTCTTCATCCAGCTGTCGTGGCGCAGGAACTCGCAGGCCTCCCGGGGGATGCGCAGGCGCTCGAGCAGGGCGAGCCCCAGGATGTGGATCAGGTACTCGTCGGCGGCCGTCGCCACCCGCAGCGGCCGCCGGTCCGGGATGCCGCCGCCCGCCCGTGCCACCAGGACCACCTCGTCGTAGAGCCCGGCCGCCTTGGCGACCGGGATGAAGCCCAGTTCCCGGCGGAAGGTCCAGGCGCTGAGCGGATTGGCGTAGACGATGTGGAAGCCGCCGCCGAGGACGTTCTGGCGCTCGATGAAGAAGTCGTCCTGGGGCTTGAAGTGGACGCTGCAGCCCAGACGCTGCTGGAGGTAGGCGTTGAACTGAAACCATTCCGCCGCATGCTTCGCGGTGTCGTGTGGGCAGACCGAAAGATTGAATGCGGTGCTCATGCCTTCCTCCTTGTTGGTGAGTTGTTTGACAGCAAAAGAGCGTTGCCCGGGCTCCGGGGGGCTTCTACATCATGTCGGCCTCAATGGTCGGCGGTATGGGCGGCATGCAGTCCCTGCAAGGAATCCAATGCATCTTCGGACAGTGCGTCCAGGGACTTGAAGTGCAGGGATTCCAGGATGGCCTGGCCCTTGGGGTCGGCATTCATGCCGACGAGGACACGCTGGATTTCGTCCCGACGCTGCGCCCACTCGGGCGCGATGCAGAAGCAGTGGAAGGCGATCCGGTCGGTGCTCTCCGCGACGATCTCCAGCGCCTGGCGCGTGCTGTCGGCTATGCCGTGCCAGGTCTCGTTGAAGCCGAAGCCGAGGTCCGCCTCTCCCTTGAGGACGGCCTGTGCGGCCTTCATGTGGTTGCCCGCCAGCAGGAATTCGCAGTCCTCGCGCCGGATCCCGAGCCGGTCGAGCAGGGAGAGGCCCAGGGTGTGGACGATGAGCTTGTCCGTGGCCGAGGCGACCTTGAGCGGGCGGTGGTCCGGGATGCCGGCCCCGGCGCGGGCGACCAGCACGGTCTCGTCGAAGAGACCGGCGGCCTTGGCCACGGGGATGTAGCCCCGTTCCTGCGCGAACACGAGGGCGCTGAAGGGGTTGGCGTAGACGATCTGGAAGCCCCCGCCGAGCACGTTCTGGCGCTCGACCAGGAAGCTGTCCTGGGGCTCGAAGCGGATGGCGCAGTCGAGCCTGCGCTGCAGGTAGGTGTTGAACTGGAACCACTCCACCATATGTTTCGCGGTGTCGTGAGGGCATACGGAGAGGTTGAACCTGGTAACCATGTCGGGCGGTGGCGGTGCGGGATCGGTGACAGGGCATGAGCGGTGCGCCGGGCCCTCCGCTGACGGGCCGGCGCGGGCGGTGCCAGGAACGCGACGCTAGAGGATGTCGCCGATGTTCCTGGCGGCGCGCTTGGCGTCGAGGAAGATGAGGCCGAGCTTGGCGTCCTTGCGGGCGATGACGGTGAGCACGGCGTCGCGGCCGGCGTGGCTCATGAGGATGTAGCCGTTCTCGCCCTTGACCATGACCTGTTCGAGGTCGCCGCGCACGAGCTCGCGGGAGGTGCGCTCGCCCAGGGAGAGCATGGCGGCGGCCATGGCGCCGACGCGGTCCTCGTCGACGTCCTGGGGCAGGAGCGCGGCCATGGTCAGGCCGTCGGAGGAGATGACGGCGGAGGCCTCGATGTCGGCCGAGGTGCCGTTGAGCTCGCTGAGGATGGACCTGAGCATCTGTTCGCGCATGGTGGGTCTCCAGATCGGGGCGTCTCGATTTTACCCTCGACTCCGGCGGCGCTGGGCAATCTGAGCCGACGAGCGGGCCCCTTGGGGGGAGGAGTGTTGCGCCGGGGTGGCGGCGGCGGGTCAGGCGGCGTTGTAGAGGGTGTTGTAGTAGACCATCAGGGTCTGCAGGGTGTCCATGGCGTCCTCCGAGAGCGGCTCGAAGCCCGGGATGTCCAGCGAGGCGAGGATGGCCTGGCCCTTGGGGTCGTCCTGCATGCCGACCAGGATCGCCTGGATCGCGTCCTTGCGCTCGGCCCATTCGGGCGCGATCAGGAAACAGTGGAAGGCGAGCTGTTCGTCCGTCTCCGCGATGACCTCCAGCTCCTTGCGCGCGCCTTCGGACAGGCTGTGCCAGGTGTCGTTGAAGACGAAGGCGAGGTCGGCCTGGCCCCGGAGGACGGCATGGATGGACTTCAGGTGGGTGTCGACGAAGCTGAACGCGCAGTCCTCGTGGGCGACCTTGAGCCTGTCGAGGAGGCTCAGGCCGAGCGTGTGGGTGATGATCTCGCCCGAGGCGGAGGCGATGGCGAGCGGGCGCTTTTCCGGGATCCCGACCCCGGCCCGGCCGACCAGGATGGTCTCGTCGTAGAGCCCGATGGGCCGGGCGACCGGGATGAACTCCAGCTCCTGGATGTAGGTGCAGGCCGACAGAGGATTGGCGTAGACGATCTGGTGGCCGCCCGAGAGCACGGCGGTCTGCTCGAGGATGAAGCTGTCCCGGGGCTCGAAGTGGATGGCGCAGTCGAGCTTGCGCTGCAGGTAGGTGTTGAACTGGAACCACTCCACGACGTGCTTCGCGGTGTCATGGGGACAAACGGAAAGCTGGTAGGTCTCCGACATGTCGCCTCCTTAGAACTGGCTGGGCATTGTCCCGCCGCTGCGAGGGCGGCGTCGATGGTTGCAATCGACCAGGAAGTTGCCGTATGGCCCCTAAAGGATGTCGCCGATGTTCTTCGCGGCGCGCTTGGCGTCGAGGAAGATGAGGCCGAGCTTGGCGTCCTTGCGGGCGATGACGGTGAGCACGGCGTCGCGGCCGGCGTGGCTCATGAGGATGTAGCCGTTCTCGCCCTTGACCATGACCTGTTCGAGGTCGCCGCGCACGAGCTCGCGGGAGGTGCGCTCGCCCAGGGAGAGCATGGCGGCGGCCATGGCGCCGACGCGGTCCTCGTCGACGTCCTGGGGCAGGAGCGCGGCCATGGTCAGGCCGTCGGAGGAGATGACGGCGGAGGCCTCGATGTCGGCCGAGGTGCCGTTGAGCTCGCTGAGGATGGACCTGAGCATCTGTTCGCGCATGTTGGGTCTCCGGATCGGTTGAATCTGAGGGCTGCGGCCTCAGGAATAGCGGCGGCTCAGGGCCTGGACGAGGGTCACGAACTCCTCGCCCTGCAGGCGCGGGGTGCCGCCGATGATGAGGATGAAGGCCTGGCTGCCCACGTGCAGCGGGTAGAAGGCGAGCTCGGAGCGCCCCGTCGGGTCGCTGATCGCCCAGGCGCTGCTGCCGATGTTGAGGTTGTTCTTGAGCAGCAGGGCGTGGCGGGTGCTCAGGGCCAGGATGTCGCCTGCCAGGGCCGCGATCTCCTCGGCCGCCTCATGGAGAAAGCCGCTGGAGGCGAGGTAGAAGCCGTTGTCGTCGGCGAGCAGGGCCCGGCCGGACTCCGAGAGGTTGCCGATGAGGTTGGGCAGCAGGATCTCCAGGCTCACGTCCGTGGGCGGGCTCGGCGCGTCGGTGCCCTGGATGAAGTCCAGCTTCTGCAGGCGGTAGACATGCTGCATGGCCTGGTCGACGGAGGCCGCCCCCGACCAGGCCACGAGGCGCTCCTCGCTGACCGGCGCCGCGAAGCCCTCCTTGAGGATGCCCGCGAGCAGCCGGCGGCTCGGGTCCGGCGTGGGGCTCGCCACGGCGTAATAGGCCCCGGCCGGGGTGGCCTCGGCGTAGAGCGAGTGATTCAGGGTCAGTCGTTCGGACATGCTGAAGACACCTCGGTTGCGGCTAGCCTTCCAGCCCGGGGTCGATGGAGAACAGCAGCGCCATGACCAGGTTCTTCACGTCGTCGCGGTTGCGCGCGTCGACCTCGAAGATGGGCGGGCGCTGGTCCACTCGGGCCAGGATCTCGGCATAGGTCTTCACCGTGGGCGTGGACTTGACATCGCTCTTGGTCACCCCGATGACGACCGGCGCGGCCTGCAGGAAGTCCTTGAAGGCGTTCATGAAGAACTGCATGTCCTTGACCGGATTGGGGCGGCTGTTGTCGAGCAGCAGGATCAGGCCGATGCCGCCGGTGGAGAGGATGTCCCACATGAAGTCGAAGCGCTCCTGCCCGGGGGTGCCGTAGAGGTGGACCTTGGAGTCGCCGTCGAGGTTGAGCACGCCGTAGTCCATGGCCACGGTGGTGTAGCCCTTGCGGTTCAGGGTCATGTCCGAGGCGGTGGCGTCGGTGGTGACGGGCGGCACGTCGCTGATCGAGCCGATGGCCGTGGTCTTCCCGGCGCCGACCGGCCCCGTGAAGATGATCTTGTTGTCCTGTCTTTTCAAAAGCGTCTCCTTGGGTATGGTCGTGGATCAGAGCCCGGCCACTTTTCTCAGCAATCGGGACAGCAAGCCTGCCCTCGGCTTGGGCATTTCCGGCATGGGCATGGGCGCGGCCTCGGCCGCGTGATGAGGGGCGCCCTGCGTCGCGCGGCCGGCGCCGGCCGGCTCGGCGACGGGTCTGGCGGGCGGCCTGGGCTCGCCCTTGGGGATCTCCAGGATGCCGATGCTGTAGGCCGCGGCCAGGAAGTCGAACATCTCCTGCGGCGAGACCTGGAGCATGCGCAGGGTCAGGGGCAGGGTGGTGGGCGAGCGCACCCAGAAGGCCGCGATGCGCAGCCCGTTGGCGACGGGGGCGAGCCGGGTCAGATTGGGCCAGTATCTGAGGTGCACCGGCCCTTGCTCCGGAAAACCCGCCAGGAGCCGCCCGCGGCTGGTCCACAGGGCGATCTGCCAGAGCAGGGAGGTGAGGCTCATGGACTTCGCGTCGAGCTGGTCTTCCGGCGCCAGCGGGCGGCTCGCCACCAGGACGGTCGGGGAGGCGCAGGCCTCGCGCAGCGCGGCCTCCGGCCCGAGCAGGAGGGCGCGGTCCTGGTTGGGGATGACGATGATCGTCTCCGTGCCCGCGATGCTGATGACCCCGGCCGACTGGGTGCGCTTGAGCTTGAGCAGGGCGCCGAGCAGGCCGACCCTGGGGTCGAATCGCTCCACCCGCTTCGGCCAGGCGTAGGCCGCGGCCCGGATGGGCTCGGGGGGCTCGGGCGGGCTGGCCGCCGCGGGAGGCGCCGGGGCCGCTTCGGGCGTGGGCCGTGCCGCAAGCTCCTCGGCCGGGCGGGCCGGCGGGGCATCCGTGGCAACCGCCTCCCCGGCGAGCAGCTGCCGCAGGCGGGGGAAGAGGGTCTCCAGGCGGATGGGCTTGAGCAGGACCGGGGCCGGGGCCGAGGCGGGCGGGGCCGTGGTGACGATCAGCGCCGGCAGGTCGGGGTGCTGGCCGCGGAAGTCCTGCCAGAGCGCCGTGGCGTCTGGGGTGTCGAAGTCCACGATGGCCAGGGAGGGGGCGCCGAGGGCGGGGTTTTCGAGGAGCTGGTAGCGATGCAGGGTGTGCATCTCGAAGGCCATGCGGAACATCGCCTGCTTGCGGCGGTCCATGCCGACCGTCAGCACTTGGATGGTTTGAGGGTTCTGGGCGGTCATCGTGTCGTTCATGGCGCACCTTACGCGGCGATTTTTTCCGTACGGTCTTTGAAGCGCTGGTAGAGGCTGGAGAGCATGGCGACCACCTCCTCCGGCGGGCGCTGGGCAAGCTGCTTGATCCGGGCGACGAAGGCGGAGAAGCGCGCGAGGTCGTCCATGCGGTCGTAGAGCTCCAGCAGGGTCGGGTAGAGGTGGACGGCGGCCGGGTCGGCGAGGATGGCCTCTTCCAGCCGGACGAGCGCGTGTTCGACCTGGCCGTACTCGATGTAGGACTCCGCCTCCAGCAGGACGTCGTCGTGCTGGTCGATCGAGCGGATGCCGCCGCTGGCCTGGCTCGCATCGACGATCTGGAGCCGGCGGCGCGGGGCCGTATCCTTGGCGAGGTAGCCGAAGCGCTGGCCGATGGCCTCGATGTGGCCGGGATCCCGGCTCTGGGCCAGGGCCTCCAGGGCGGGGTGGTGGCCCAGGGCGAAGCCGGCGGCGAGGAGCCGCTCGCGCAGGGCGAGTCCGGCGCCGCCCAGGACGGCATAGAGCTGCCAGAGCGTGCGCGCATAGGCCCCGGCGTCGCGGCGTGCCTGGTGGATCTTGAGCAGCTCGGTGTAGTGCACGAGCGCCTTGGGCTGCGCCGCGATGGCGCGCTGGAAGGCCTGCAGGGCGCCGGCGTGGTTGCCGCTCAGCAGGTGCAGCTTGGCCTCCTGGGCGGGGCGCAGGAAGGCGCACACCACGAGCTTTTCATCCGGGCTCAGCGGCGCCAGGGGGGCGTGGCCCGTGAGCAGCGGATGGCGCGGCCGGGCCGGGGCCGCAGGTGCGCCCGGACGGGCGGCCGCCGGCATCGGGGCGCGGGGGGCGGGGGGCGCCGCGGCGGCCTCCTCCATCACGGGCATCGCCTGGGGGGATTCGAAGCCGATCAGGGCGTTGACCTCCTCGACGCCCAGGCCGAAGTGGTTCATCGCGAGGACCCGCAGCGGGAGGTTCTCGGGGTCGACCTTGAGGCCGGCGAGCAGGGTCTGCTGCAGCGCGGCGTCGGTGCCGGAGGCCGTGACGAGGCGCTCCAGGATGTCGGCGCAGTCGTCGATCCGCTCGAGGCGCAGGTAGACCTCCAGGAGCAGGCGCAGCGCCCGCGGGTCGGGCGTCTCGGACTTGTCCGCGAGCCAGCGCAACACCCCGGCGGCCCGGTCGTAGTAGCCGTACTGGAGGAAGATCTGGGCCTCCTCCATGGGGTCGGCCTCGACCACGTCGAAGCTCGCGCCCGGGTGCGCGTCCTCGCCCAGGTCGTCCAGGATGGGCTCCGTCACGGCCGGGGCCGGCTCCGGGGCGGCGGCCTTGCCGGGCGCGCCGCCGCGCACCGCCGCGGTCTGCGAAGAGGCCTTGGCGGCGGGCGTCTCCGGGGCCCCGGCGGCACCCTGTTTCCTGCGCTGCAGCAGGACCAGGCCGGCGAGCACGACCCCGAGCAGCAGGAGCAAGGTCATGCGGTTTTCGAGCAGGATGGCCAGCAGGTTGTCCATGGCTTGGGGCTAGACCGGTGGCGGCGTGTTCATGGGCGGCTCAGGGGATGCGGAAATCCGCCTCGGTCAGCAGGTCGGTGCCGCATTCCAGGTTCTCGAACCAGTCGAGGAAGCGGTTCACCATCGCCTTGCCCTTGAAGGAGCCGCCGTGCTGGGGGACGATCCACTCGACGTCCAGCCGGCGCACCATCTGCACCCACAGGCGGCAGGCCTTGTTGCTGCACATGTAGCGGCGGTGGAAGGCCTCCATGTGACCCGCGGCCGCATGGGCGTCGAAGTCCTCCACCGCCAGGCCGGCGGCCTGGGCGTCGACGAGCGAGGCGCCCACGTCGCCGGAGAACAGGATCTTGCTGATCGGGTCGTAGACCTGGAAGTTGCCCACGGTGTGCAGGAAGTGGGCCGGGATCAGCTTGAGCACGCCCTGGCCGAGCTCCAGGTTCATGCCGTGCGGCGGGATCGCGATCATCCGGCCTTCGGTCAGCCCCTTGAGGCAGAAGTGGGGGATGAAGCGCGTCCACTCCTGGGCGATGACGATCTTGGCGTCGGTGATCAGCAGCCAGCCGTTGGCCGAGGCGACGATGTCGGGGTCCTGATGCGAGGCGAAGATGTAGCGCGTGTGCGCCGGCAGGGTGAACTTGGCGATCTCGGCCAGCAGGTGCTTGTAGGTCAGGTTGCCGCCCGGGTCGAGCAGCATGCCTTCGCCACGGTTGACGATGAGGAACTGGTTGGCCTGGATCCCATTGCCCTCGACCAGGTCGGTGAAGGCGATGCACTTGTGGTTGCCGTCGTCGAAGAGTGTTACGGGCACGCTCTACCTATCCCTTTCAGTTGGCCCGCCTGGTGCGGCGGGCGCCGTCTGCCCTCGGGGCGCTCGCGGCGCCCCATGCGTAACGGGTGCGTAACGGGGCCAGTATCCAGGGACGTCTTCGGGGCTGTCAATTCCGGCGTCGCCGGGAAGGGCGGATTTCCGGGCGGCTGTTGCGCGCCGCCTCGATTTCTTCGCGCGCGGGCCGGGGGGCGGTGCGCGCGAAGCCTGCGCCATGCGCCGCCTTGTTCAACCCGGGCTTTCCATTCGGACGCGGGCGCGAGGCCGGGAAGGCGCATCTGGACGGTGCCTTGCCCGCATCCGGGGCATGGGAAGGCACGGGCCGGCCTGAGGGTAAACCCGGTTTCAATATCCCGATTGACACCGCCGGCCAAGGTTAGGATAATTCCGCGCTTTCGCGGAGGGGTTCCCGAGCGGTCAAAGGGAGCAGACTGTAAATCTGCCGGCACTGCCTTCGAAGGTTCGAATCCTTCCCCCTCCACCAGGTTTCAGGCCGTTGAACGTGGCCGAAGGCGGGTGTAGTTCAATGGCAGAACCTCAGCCTTCCAAGCTGATGACGTGGGTTCGATTCCCATCACCCGCTCCAGATTGCGAAGCCGAGCATAGAGTTTTCGCCCATGTGGCTCAGTGGTAGAGCACTCCCTTGGTAAGGGAGAGGTCGGCAGTTCGATCCTGCCCATGGGCACCAGTCTTGTGGTGTTGGGTTTGTTGATAGCGTTTAGGGGATAGTCATGGCCAAGGAAAAGTTTGAGCGGACGAAGCCGCACGTGAACGTGGGGACGAT
>DYFL01000085.1 GCA_020725195.1 Hydrogenophilus sp. | reverse complement strand
CCGAGTGCGGAAAACTCGTTATCAATCAACGAGTTGGGAACACGATGATGTTCCCTTCACCCGCTCCAGATTCCACCGTCCAAGAATCCCCCTCGATGCCTAGCCTGGAAGAATCCCTGGAGATCATCAAGCGCGGTTCGGAGGAGCTGCTGCTCGAGGCCGAGCTGGTCGCCAAGCTCAAGAAGGGGCGCCCCCTGCGCGTGAAGGCGGGCTTCGACCCCACTGCCCCCGACCTGCACCTGGGCCACACGGTGCTCATCAACAAGCTGCGCCAGTTCCAGGACCTGGGCCACGAGGTGCTGTTCCTGATCGGCGACTTCACCGGCATGATCGGCGACCCCACGGGCAAGAACGCCACCCGCAGACCGCTCACCCGCGACGAGGTGATCGACAACGCCCGCACCTACGAGGGCCAGATCTTCAAGATCCTGGACCCGGAGAAGACCCTGGTGATGTTCAACTCCAGCTGGATGGGGCAGATGCAGGCGGCGGAGCTGATCCAGCTCGCCGCCAAGCACACCGTGGCGCGCATGCTGGAGCGCGACGACTTCTCCAGGCGCTATGCCTCCGGCCAGCCCATCGCCATCCACGAGTTCCTCTATCCCCTGATCCAGGGCTACGACTCGGTGGCCATGAAGGCGGACGTGGAGCTGGGCGGCACCGACCAGAAGTTCAATCTCCTGGTGGGGCGCGAGCTGCAGAAGCACTTCGGCCAGGAGCCGCAGGTGGTGCTCACCATGCCCATCCTGGAGGGCTTGGACGGGGTGCAGAAGATGTCCAAGTCGCTGGGCAACTACATCGGCATCGCGGAGCCGGCGAACGAGATGTTCGGCAAGCTCATGAGCGTGTCCGACACGCTCATGTGGCGCTACATCGAGCTGCTCTCCTTCGAGCCGCTTCCCGCCGTGCGCCAGTGGCGGCAGGAAGTCGAGGCGGGCCGCAACCCGCGCGACATCAAGGTGATGTTCGCCCAGGAGATCGTCGCCCGTTTCCATGGCCAGGCGGCGGCGGTGGCGGCGCTCGCCGACTTCGAGGCCCGCTTCAGGCAGGGCGCCATGCCGGACGAGATGCCGGAGTTCACTCTGGCGGCGTCGGAAGGTACGCTGCCCGTGGTGCAGCTGCTGAAGCAGGCGGGACTGGTGCCCAGCACCTCGGAGGCCATGCGCCAGATCGCCGGCGGTGGCGTGCGCCTCGACGGCGAGAAGGTGAGCGACAAGAACCTCGCGATCGCCAGGGGCAGCACCGTCGTCGCCCAGGTGGGCAAGCGCAAGTTCGCCCGGGTTACGGTAAGCTAGCCGAAATTCCCGGCTAGGCGCATGTCCCCGAAGAAGCAGCTTTTCGAACAATTCGCCCGCGTGGCCAAGGCCATGGCGAGCCCCAACCGCCTGGAGCTCCTGGAGGCGATGGCGCAGGGCGAGCTGAGCGTCGAGGCGCTGTCCAAGGCGAGCGGCATGTCCGTGGCCAATACCTCGCACCATCTGCAGGTGCTGCGCGACGCCGGGCTGGCCGCCTCGCGCAAGGAAGGGCTGCAGGTCTTCTACCGGCTCTCCGACGATCAGATCACCGTCCTGCTCGCCTGTCTGCGCAGCGTGGCGGAGCGGCATCTCGCCGAGGTGGACCGCATCGTGCGCGAGCACTTCGACAAGCTGGACGCGCTCACCCCGGTGGGGCGGGACGAGCTGCTCTCGCGGATCAAGGCGGGCGAGGCCATGGTGATCGACGTGCGTCCCGCCGGCGAATTCCAGGCGGGGCACATCCCGGGTGCGGTGAACATCCCCATCGAGGAGCTGCCCAAGAAGCTGAAGCGGCTCCCGGGCGGCCAGGAGATCGTGGCCTACTGCCGCGGCCCCTACTGCATGCTGGCCTTCGAGGCGGTGGAGAAACTGCGCGAGGCGGGCTTCCAGGCCCGGCGCCTCGAAGACGGCTTCCCGGAGTGGAAGGCGGAGCACCGCCCGGTCGAGACCGGCAAGTAATTCCCCTGATACAAACCTACCGAGGCGTCATTTTTCAGTTGACGTTGGCCATGTTTTTCGCCTTTAATTCAAATCATCGTTTGATAACTTGATTACTGTCCGTCCGGATTCGTTTGAAGGAGAACGTCATGCGCAAATTCATCCTCATCGCAGCCTTGCTGGCAGTCCCGCTGTCTGCTGTCGCAGGCCCTGGACTCCAGGCCTCCATGAACGTGCCCGGCGGCATCGATGCCGCGGGCCGCAAGGTTTTGACCTTCATCGCCAAGGATCCGCCCGGACAGCGCTGCAACAACAACCTGCAGGTGGCCGCCGAGATCGCCAACGCCTACCGGGTGCCCATCCAGCTCCTGCCGAGCAGCCTCGTGCCCAACCTGCCTGCGCCCAGCGTCTTTTTCGGAGGCCAATTGATTGCGGCGGACGGCGGGGACTACAACGGCCAGGCGAGCTATCAGCTCGTCGTGGACGTCCTGGAGATGGAAGGCGTGCAGAAACAGGCGAAGTCCGGCTTGCTGTTCAACGAGAAGGTGCGCAAGGAATACGACGACCTGCGCAGCATCATCAAGAGCGGCGGCAAGTAATACAACTCAATCTAGCAGGAGCAGACATCGATGTTCTTCAGACAACTCGCCACAAAAGAGGCCACCCTGTCCTACCTCTTCGGCTGCGGCAGCTGCCATGTGGCGGTGGCCGTGGACCCCGTGCTCGGCGACGAGGACTGGTTCCTGGCCGAGGCCGCGAGGCAGGACGTGAAGATCACCCACGTCGTCGACACCCACGTCCACGCCGACCACTACTCCGGCGGCCGGGCCCTGGCCGATCTCGCCGGGGCCCGCTACTGCCTGCACGAGAGCAACGCCGGGCGGCTGAAGTTTCCCTTCGAGCCCCTGAAGGACGGCCAGCGCATCGAGGTGGGCAACGTCTGGGTCGACGTCCTCCACACCCCCGGCCACACCCCCGACAGCGTCTGCCTTCTGGTCACCGACAAACGCCGGGCCGAGGCCCCATGGTTCGTGCTCACCGGCGACACCCTGTTCGTCGGCGCCGCCGGCCGCCCCGACCTGGCCGGCAAGGAAGCCGAGATGGCCGGCCAGCTCTACGACAGCCTGCACGGCAAGCTGCTTTCCCTGCCCGGCGAGGTGGAGATCTACGCCGGCCACGTGGCGGGCAGCGTCTGCGGCGCCGGCATCTCCGGCAAGCCTGCCTCGACCATCGGCTTCGAGCGGCGCTGGAACCCCATGCTCGCCCTGGACCGGGAGGCCTTCGTCGCGGCCCTGACCAGCGAGATCCCGCCCCGCCCGGCGGAGATGGACCGCATGGTCGCGGCCAACCTCGGGGCCTGAGTCGGTGGGCATCCTGCAGGCCGAGGTGGCGGACTACCGCTACGGCATCCGCGACAACTTCGCCCAATTCGCGCATCAATTGATCCAGGTCTTCCTGGTGGGCCTGACCCTGGGCATGACCCGCACCGTGGTGCCGGCCCTGGCCGAGACAGAGTTCGGCGTGGCCAAGGGCTCTTTTCTGATGCTCATGGCCTTCGTCGTGGCCTTCGGTTTCGTCAAGGGCACGCTCAACTTCGTCGCGGGCCGTCTGTCCGAGCGCATCGGGCGCAAGCGGGTGCTGTTCCTGGGCTGGCTCGTCGCGGTGCCCATCCCCTTCATGATCCTCTACGCCCCCTCCTGGGGCTGGATCGTGGCGGCCACGGTGCTCCTGGGCGTGAACCAGGGGCTGACCTGGTCCATGACCCAGACGGCCAAGCTCGACCTCACCCGGGCCGACCAGCGCGGGCTCACCATCGGGCTCAACGAGTTCTCGGGCTACTTCGGCGTGGCCGTGGCCGGCATCGTCACCGGCTACCTGGCCACCGCCTTCGGTCCGAGGGAAGGCCTGCTGATCTTCGGCCTCGCGGCCATTCTCGCCGCTGGCGCGCTCACCCTGCTCTGGGTCCAGGACACCCTGCCCTGGGCCCACGGCGAGGCCAAGCGCCACGCGGCCGGTAGCGTCAACGGGCCGCGGCCGCGCTATCCACGGAACATCGCCGAGCGGCCCGGTACCTGGGAGGTCTTCGCACTCATGTCCTGGCGCGACCGGCGCATGGCGGCGCTCTCGCAAGCGGGCCTCGTGGAGAAGTTCGTCGACGCCCTGGTCTGGGTGTTCTATCCGGTCTTCCTCTACCAGGCGGGGCTCAGTCTGGCGGGCATCGGCTGGGTGGTCGGCGTCTACGGCTTCGTCTGGGGCATCGCCCAGTTCTTCACCGGGCACCTCTCGGACAAGATCGGGCGCAAGCGGCCCAATGTCTGGGGCATGTGGCTGTGCGGGGCGGGCGTGGCGCTGACCGTATTAGGCTCTGGCGAGCTGTGGTGGTCCTTCTCGGCGGCAGTCATGGGCCTGGGCATGGCACTGCTCTATCCCAACCTCTCCGCCGCGGTCTCCGACATCGCCCACCCCAACTGGCGCGGTTCGGCCATCGGCATCTACCGCTTCTGGCGTGACCTGGGCTACGGTATCGGCGCGCTGCTCCTGGGCGCGGTGGCGACCGTCTTCGGCGGCCTCGAGGCGGGCTTCTGGTTCACCGCCGGGGCCATGTTCCTCTCCGGTCTGTGGCTTCAGCTCTTCTGCGAGGAGACCCATCCCCGTCTCAATCCGGCACAGTGAAGGAGTCGATCATGCACTACCTCTTCATCCTCAACGACCCGCCCTACGGCACCGAGCGCAGCTACAACGGGCTGCGCCTGGCCCTGGCCATGATCCGCGACCCGGACCACGTGGTCCGGGTCTTCCTCATGGGCGACGCGGCGGCCTGTGCCAAGGCGGGCCAGAAGCTGCCCCCGGGCTACTACAACCTGGAGCACCTCGTCACGAGCCTCCTCAAGCACCGCGGCCAAGTGGCCGTGTGCGGCACCTGCATGGACGCGCGCGGACTGAAGGACGAGGAACTCGTCCCCGGCGCCCAGCGCGGCACCCTGGACATGCTCGCCGAGTGGACGGAGTGGGGCGAACAGGTGTTGGTGTTTTAACGAATCGGGAGATCGCGCATGAAGTTACACAAATTGATCACCGCCACCGTGGTCACGGTGGGCCTCATCGGCGCCCAGGCGGCGCCGGCCGCGGAGAATCCCGTCGTGGCCAAGGCCATCGAGGAATACCTGGACTTCGCCGAATACGGCAGCAGCCTTATCTGGCCCGAGCAGATCCCGGCGGAGGACTGGAAGCGGGTTCACGTCGTCGACGCCCGCGACGCAGAGCAATACGCCCGCGGCCACATCCCGGGCGCGGTGAACATCGACTGGCGGCAACTGCCGGCGCGCCGGGGCGAGCTGCCGCGCGACCGCATGGTGCTGGTCTACTGCAACTCGGGTTCGCTCTCGGCCCAGGCGGTCTTCGCCCTGCGGCTCCTGGGCCTGGACAACGTCAAGGTGCTGCAGGACGGGTTCGAGGGCTGGAAGGCGAAGGGCGGCTTCGAGGCGCACCAGCGGGCGACGAAGAAGTCGGCCGGCCATTGAGGGACGGAAGGGCGGCGTGGACCGCCTCTCTTTTTTGACTTGTATCAAATATTCGTTTGAACATTAAATAGGAGTCATCATGGATATCCTCGCGATTCTGGCGGGCACCGCCACCGGCATGGTCCTGGGGCTCTTCGGCAGCGGCGGCTCCATCATCGCCCTGCCGGCGCTCATGTATCTGCTGCACGTCGAGCCGAAGTCGGCCATCGCCATGAGCCTGGGCGTGGTGGCGGTCACCGCCACCCTCTCGGCCTACGACCACTGGCGGCGCGGCAACGTGGACGTGCGGGTGGCCATGGTCTTCGGCCTGTTTGGCGTGGCCGGCACCTTCGCCGGGGCGCGGCTGGGGGTCGCGACCCCGGTGGTGGTGCAGCTCACCCTGTTCGCCCTGGTGATGTATGCCGCGGCCTGGCGCATGCTGAAGAAGCCGGCCGTGGCGCCTGCCGCCGGCGTGGTGGCGACGGGCGGCGGCACGGCCGCGCTATCCGGCTGCCAGGACTTCTTCTCGCCCTGCATGGGCCACATCGCCCTGCACGGCGTCGGCGTGGGCGTACTCACGGGGCTGGTCGGCGTGGGCGGCGGCTTCCTCATCGTGCCAGCCCTGGTGCTGCTCTCCGGCATCCCCATGCGCCAGGCGGTGGGCACCTCGCTCGCCATCGTCGCGGCCAAGTCCTATGCCGGTTTCGCCGGCTATGCGGGGGCCGTGCCCATCGACTACGCGCTCATGGGCTGGTTCACCGCCGTCACTGTCCTGGGCAGCTTCCTGGGGACGCGGCTCGCCGCCCGCCTGTCCCAGGATCTGCTCAAGCGCGCCTTCGCCGTGTTCCTGGTCTTCGTGGCCAGCTACATCCTGCTGAAAAGCGTCCTGTAAGGAAGGAGGCCGTCGTGAAGGACAAGTCGCTGGATGTGCGCGTCATCTCCCAGCAGCCCCCGGGTGGGCGCTGCCGGCTCTATGCCGGCTATGCGGACGTGCTGGCCGATTGCCTGGGCGCAAATGCGGAGCTCGTGTTCACCGAGGTGCGCGAGGCCCACGGCCAGGGCTCGCCTTCCCTGCTGCTGGGGGAGCATCCGGTGCAGCCGGCGGACGGGGTGATCCTCGTGCCGGCGGACCTCTGCGCCGCGCTGGCGGCGCTCGGCCACCCCGCCGAGGCCCTGGAAGGGCTCGCCGAGGCCCTGGAGGCCCCTTTGGAGCGCATGCTGGAAGACGCCTGAAGGCCGCCGTCGATCTTTTTTGAGGAGACTGTACGATGAACCCCGCCAAGAGCGTGTCGATCATGTGTTTCCATGACGAGCTGTGCCAGGTCTTCAACGCCCTGATGACGGCGCTCTCCCTGCTGCGCAACGGCGCGAAGGTGACGGTCTTCTTCGGTTCGCGCGGCGTCAACGCCGTGCACAAGGACAAGGTGGGCAGCTTGCAGTGTCTGCCTGACATGCCCGAGCTGGGCGAGGCGGTCACCCGGCGCATGGACGAGCTGGAACTGCCGACCGTGGAGGACCTGTTCTTCATGTTCACCCATGAAGGCGGCGAGGTGCTGGCCTGCCCGCTCAACGTGCCGCTGTTCGGCATGAGCGAGCGCGATCTGATCGAGGGCGCCAAGCTCGCCGATCCCGTCCGCTACTACCAGGAGGTGGTCATCGCGGCGGACATGAACCTGACGTTCTGAGCCGTATCACTGCCGTCTCCGCCTGGAAAGGAAGTCTCGATGACCGATGATACGCATGGCCTGGCCACACGCTGCACCCATGCCGGCGAACTCGACGATGCCCATGGTGCGCCGCACACGCCGCTCTATGCCACCACCACCTTCCGTTTTCCGTCTGCCGCCACCCCGCTGGACGCGGTGGAAGGCCGCAAGCCGGGCGCCCTGTACAGCCGGTATGGCCTGAATCCCACCATCCTGGCCCTGGAAGTCCTCGACATCGCCGCGGTGAGTGCGCTCGCCCTCGGTCCGGGTCGAGCGCCAGAACGCCGGCGCGCAGGCCTTGGCCGAGGCCCTGCAGCGGCATCCCAAAGTGGCCCGCGTGCTCTATCCCGGGCTGCCGGACTACCCCGGCCACGCCCTGGCCCGGCGTCAGATGCGCGGCTGCGGCGGCATGCTCACCATCGAAGTCAAAGGCGGCGGCGAGGCCGCCACCCGGGTGGCCGACCGCCTCCGGCTCTTCGCCCTGGCCCCCTCCCTGGGCGGGGCGGAGAGCCTGGTCACCCAGCCCTGCACCAGCACGCACCACGGACTCACCCCGGAGGAGCGGGCGCGGCGCGGCGTTTCGGACGCCATGTTGCGGCTGTCGGTTAGTCTGGAGGACGCGGCCGACCTGATCACGGACCTGGAGGCCGCCCTGAGGAGCGCCGGATGAACGAGCAACCCATCTACCTGGACTACAACGCCACCACCCCCGTGGACCCGCGGGTGGTGGAGGCCATGCTGCCTTACCTGCACGAGCACTACGGCAACCCTTCCTCGGACCACGCCTACGGCCGGCGCGCGAAGGCGGCGGTGGAAGAGGCTCGGGCCAAGGTGGCGGCGCTCATCGGGGCGCGGTCCGAGGAGATCGTCTTCACGGCTTGCGCCACCGAGGCCAACAACCTGGCCCTGCAGGGCGCGGCCCGGGCGCGGCTCGCCGAGGGCCGGACGCTGCTGGTGGCCTCCGCCGTCGAGCACCCCTCGGTCATCCGCCCCCTGCGGCAGATGGCGGCGGAGGGCTGGTCGGTAACGGAGCTGCCGGTGGACGCCGCGGGCCGCGTGCGGGTGAACGAGGCGGCCCGGGCCGTCACGCAAGACACCGCCGTCGTGTCGGTGATGCTGGCGAACAACGAGGTGGGCACGCTCCAGCCCATCCGCGAGATCGCCGCCATCGCCCGGGCCCAAGGGGCGCTGATGCACGTGGACGCCGCCCAGGCGGCGGGCAAGGTCCCGGTGGACGTGAATGCGCTGGGCGCGGACCTGCTGACGCTCGCCGGGCACAAGTTCCACGCCCCCAAGGGCGTGGGCGCCCTCTATGTGCGCGCTGGCACACCGCTGCTCCCGATCATGCATGGCGCAGGCCACGAGCGGGGCCTGCGCCCCGGTACCGAGAACGTGCCCCACGTCGTCGCCCTGGGAGAGGCCGCCCGCATCGCAAGGGAGTGTCTGGCCGAGGAGGCGGCCCGGCTCGCCGCACTGCGCGACGCACTGCACGGGCGGCTGGCCGCCGCTATCCCGGCGCTTGTGCTCAACGGCCACGAGACCGAACGCCTGCCCAACACCCTGAACCTGGCCTTCCCCGGCGTGGAGGGCTGGCGGCTCCTGGAGGCGGCGCCGGACATCGCCGCCGCCACCGGCTCCGCCTGCCATGCCGGGCAGCACGCGGTGAGCGGCGTGCTGGCGGCCATGGGCTGCGACCGGGCGCGGGCCCTGGGGGCGGTGCGCCTGTCCCTGGGCCGCTTCACGACCCAGGCGGAGGTCGAGGCGGCGGCTGCGGCCCTGATCGCCGCCTGGCAGTCCCTCCAGGCATGAGTCCGGGAGACTACGACGCCTGGTACGCTAGCCCGCGCGGGCGCTGGATCGGCGAGACCGAGTATGAATTGGCCCGCCGGCTGCTCGGGCCAGGGCCGGGGGAGAGCCTGCTCGACGTGGGCTGCGGCACCGGCTGGTTCGCCCGCCGCTTCGCCGAGGACGGCCTTGCGGTCACCGGGCTCGATCCCAAGCCGGACTGGCTCGCCTACGCCCGCCGCCAGGCACCTGGCATCCATTGGGTGGAAGGCGACGCCCGCCGGCTGCCCTTCCCGGATGCGAGCTTCGACCTTGTGGCCTCCATCGCCGCCTTGTGCTTCATCGACGACGAGCGCCGGGCCCTGGCCGAGGTCGTGCGGGTGACGCGACGGCGCTTCGCCGTGGGCTGGCTCAACCGGGCCAGCCTGCTCTACCGCCAGAAGGGGCGAGATGGTGGCTCGGGTGCCTATCGAGGCGCGCGCTGGCATGGGCACGGGCAGGTGCGCGAGCTGTTCGAGGGGCTGCCCGTGCGCAACCTCGTCACGCGCAGCACCGTGTTCCTGCCGGGTGGGGGTGTGTTCGCCCGCGGCGTCGAGAGTGTGCTGCCGAAACGCCTGCCCTTCGGGGCTTTGACCATCGCCGCGGGCGACGTCGATCGCGGATAGCGTCTGCCGTCCGGGCTCAATGCCTTGATCTATTTGCGGTTTTGCCGGGACCATAAAAAACTTCAACAAAGCGCTTGACCGGCTTTCTGGGCCCCGTATAATGCCGGTCTTCGCTGCTGACGCGGCGCCGCAAACGAAGCGGACTGTTCTTTAAAAACCGGAAACAGCCTATTGAAGTGTGGGCATTGGGTTTGGGGCGG
>DYFL01000084.1 GCA_020725195.1 Hydrogenophilus sp. | reverse complement strand
TCGGTCGGCTACCTACGTATCAACACGTATGGGCGACGCCGGCGGAGGCGGGCGGTAGGGATGCCGGCTTGTGGGGGAGGCCGGGAGGGGCGTCAGGCGAGCCCAACCTTAGACCCCTCCCCACTTGTGGGGAGGGGGAGGTTCAAATGTGTCAGGCACTTTCGTTCCCCATCAGTGACATCCATGCGCATAGGGGATTAAGTCCGACAGGCCCAAGGATCCTCGCACCGAGGGTGTTCAAGGCATGGGCCCGGGGAACCCTTCAAGGCATTGCAAACGCGAATGATTCCCGTTATGATTTCTGCGGTGCCCCCCCTGCGCCTGCCGGCGCAGGGGGGGCATACCCGCCAGCCACCGGCCGTCCGGCCGGAAGCCAGCCTCCCATTGGACCGAAAAGGAGATCGACATGGATTGGTTGCGCACCTTGGCATGGATCATTCGAGGCAAAGGCCGGGAGACGCTTGCTTTGGCCTTCGGGCTGGCGCTGGTCTACGCCTTTGTCCCCTTGGCTGTGAAGCATTGATGGGAGGGCCGATCATGCACGACGACATCGCCTTCGAAACCGTTCCGGCCCGGCTGGTGGCCGGCGTCCTGGAGCACCTGGCCTGTTACCTCCAGACCGGGCGCACCCGCTCGGCCCGTCAGGCCATGGTGCTGCTCGGGCGTCTGTCTGGGGATGCGGAGGCTGAGCCCTGTCTGCGCGAGCACGGCGGTCGGCTGGCCGAGGTCCTGGAAGACCGTCTCGCAGCCCTGCCCTCGAGCGGCCCGCAGGAGGCCGTGCGGGCGAACCCCCGGCTTGCGTGGGAGAGGGCGACATGAGCGCGGACGAGACCTTCGAGACGGCATCGGTGCGCCTGTTTCAGGGGCTTGCGGGGCGCTTCCGCACGGATCGTCTGCAGGCCGAAGGCCCCTCCAGGCGGCCGCCCAGGCTGTGGGAGCTGGACCACAAGCACCTGTGCCCCGTGGTGGGGACCTGCCTCAGCATCGAGGGGTTGCACAAGCTGGCTCGCAAGCACGGCGTCGTCCCCGGCGGGGCCACAGACTACGAGGCCCATGTCACGGTCGTGGGCCACTGCAATACCCGCAATGCGCTTTCCGAGGCAATGCAGCGTACCCTGGACAGGAGGCATGCCCTGTGGGTGGACCGGTTCGCCAAGGCCGGGACCGCGGAGGCGGCAAATCGGCTCTGGAAGGAGGCCCTGGCGCAGGGCGAGGCGGCCGGCGCCCTGTGGGGCGTGCTCACATGCCGTGCGGCCGGCGAGGAGCTGCGCCAGACGGCCTATGAGGACATCCACATGCTCTCCCATCAGGTGGGGGCCGGCGTGCGGGCGGACCTCAGGCGCACCGCCGGCCTCGAGGAGAAGGTCCGCCAGCTGGAGGCGGAGCAGGCCCGGGCGCGCCGACGCGCCGACCAGGCCATCGCCGAAGGCGACCTGATGGTGCGGCACATGGAGCGCAGGCTCGCCGAGGCCAGGGCGCAGGCAAGTGAGGCCGACCGGCTCAGGCGCGAGGTCGAGGCGCTCGCCTCGGGAACTCGCCTTGCGGAGCTGGAGGCGCGGCTGGCCGAGGCGGAAGGGCGAGCGGCGCGGCTCGAACGGCAGGCCGAACGCCTGCCGGTCCTCGAGGGGCAGGTGGCGGCGCTGGGCGCCGAAAACAGCCATCTCGCCGAGGCGGCCGGGCGGGCAGAGGCCGAACGCGGCGCCTTGGAGCGCCTGCTGTTGGCGGACGAGGCCTGCTCCGGCCAGTGCCGTAACTGTCCGGAGGGTCTGCAGGGGCGCTGCGTGCTCTGTGTGGGCGGCCGGCCCGCGGCCCTGCCCCAGTACCGGCGGCTGGCGGAGCGCCTGGGCGTGCGCCTCATCCACCACGATGGCGGGCGCGAGGAGGCCCTGTCCAGGCTGCCGGAGCTGCTCGCCGCCTCCGATGCGGTGATCTGCCCCACAGATTGCGTCAGTCACGCCGCCTATTACCGGCTCAAGCGCCACTGCAGGCAGCTCGGCAAACCCTGCGTGCTGGCGCGCGGCTCGGGCATGGCCAGCTTCGCCCTCGCCCTGGAGCGCCTGGCCGCCGGCCGGACGGACATCCAGCCCGAGGCCCGGCAGGAGGCATGACGCATGACCCGGACGAAATCCGCCCCGGCTGCGCCCCCCGCCGCCAGCCCCCCCGTCCTGACGAGCGAGGCGCTGTTCGGCCAGGGCAGGGAGCTGGTGATCATCCATGGCGGCCAGGAATACCGTCTGCGCATCACGCGGCAGAACAAGCTGATCCTGACCAAATGAACCCAAATCCAGCAGGCCATGTCGTGGCGCCTTCGGGCGCGAAAACGAGCCGGCGCAGGCCGCGCCTTGCGGCAGGTTTCAAGCGCGGCGGACTTCGGTGCGGTTGTCCGCGGCTGAAGCCGCACACACAACCCGGCCCCTGCGCTGGGCGCGAAGCAAGGTGCCGGATGGATCGGGCCGGTGCGCCTTGCGTCGGCTTGCTCCGCGAAGCCGCCCCAGGAAAGGCCCTGTGCAGAGCCGGTCCGGACCGCGTCGACGCCGGACATGGGGTTCGCCTGTTGAACGGGCGTCCGGGCGAAGCCCAGGGGCTTGCTCTCGCAAATGAGAACCGATATCATCCGCGCATCTTTGGACGCGCCGTCTGCCACCGCTCCGGACGGCGTCGCCCGCAACGCCAGCCAGCCATCCAGCCAGCCAACGTGTTTGCCGTGTACTACCGTTGGAGGCCGCTTGAATACCTCATCCAGACTGTTTGCATCGGACGCTGACGCCCAGCCGGCGAGGCAGGGTGCCGTTCCGGTCGTGCCATCCAGCGCCCTGTTCCAGGGCGGGCAGGAGATCGTGATCCGCCATGGCGGCCACGATTACCGCCTGCGCGTCACCCGCCAGAACAAGCTAATCCTGACCAAATGAAGCCCTACGGATTTGCGCGTGCCGATTGGCGCGGCCTGATTCTGGTCGCCGCCGCACACGGCCTGGTCCTGTTCGCGCTCCTGAGCCTGGAGCCGGTCGCCCACGCCGTCGGGCTGGGGCAGCCGCTGACGGTCACCCTGATCGCTCCGCCCGCGCCGGAACCGCAAGTGGAGAGGCCCAAGCCCATACCGCCCCGGCCGCACGCCGAGCCGCAGACCCGGCGCGTGCCGCCGCCGGTGCTGAGCGCCGCCGAGACCGCGCCCGCCCCGGAGGCGGTCGCGCCGCCGCCCGAACCCGTGCCGTTGCCGGCCGTGCTGCCCGCACCCGTGCCGCAAACGGCGGTGGCCGCCGCGGCACCGCCGTCGCCCGCAGCGCCGCGCGCCGAGCCCGTAACGCCACCCGTCTTCGACGCCGACTACCTGCACAACCCGGCCCCGGCGTATCCCGGCCTCTCGCGCCGCATGGGCGAGCAGGGCAGGGTGCTGTTGCGCGTTTACGTGAATGCGGACGGCAGTGCCGGCCAGATCGAGGTGCGCGCGTCGAGTGGCTCCGAGCGGCTGGATCGTGCCGCGCGCGAGACGGTCGGCCGCTGGCGCTTCGTGCCCGCGCGCCAGGGCGACAGGCCCCTCGCCGCCTGGGTGCTGGTGCCCATTTCATTCAGCTTGAGGAGTTGATCGACATGCAGGAACAAACCCTGGGCTTCGCCCATTTCATCGCCCAGGCCGACGGCGTCGCGCATTTCCTGCTCGGCGTGTTGCTGTTGATGTCCATCGCCACTTGGTACCTGATCGTCAGCAAGGCGGTGTCCAACTGGAAGATGCGCCGCCGCGCGCGCGACTTCCTGCGCCAGTTCTGGGACGCGTCGGACATGGGCGCGGTGGCCGGTTACCTCCGCCAGCACGGCGTCGGCGATCCGTTCTCGCATCTCACGCATCATGGCCTGCGCGCCGCCGAGCAGCACCAGAACCGCACCGGCAAGCGCATGGTCGAGGCCGGCAGCTCCGACGAGTTCCTTACCCGCGCCATCCGCCGCGCCATGGAGCAGGACACCGCGCACCTGGAATACGGCCAGACGGTGCTCGCCTCGGTGGCCTCCAGCGCGCCCTTCCTCGGCCTGTTCGGCACGGTCTGGGGCATCTATCACGCGCTGCTGGCCATCGGCCTGTCCGGCCAGGGCACGCTCGACAAGGTCGCCGGCCCGGTGGGCGAGGCGCTGATCATGACCGCGCTGGGGCTGGCCGTGGCGATTCCGGCGGTGCTGGCCTACAACGCCTTCAGCCGCGCCAACCGTGTGATCCTGGCCGAGCTGGACGGCTTCGCGCACGACCTGTTCGCCTACATGTCCACTGGCAGCCGCAGCGAACCCGCCGGGCCGCGCGAGGCCGGCAAGGTCGCGCTGCCGGCCGAGGCGCGCGCCGCCGCCGGGAGCGCGTGATGGCGTTCGGCAACTTTTCCGGCAATCGGGCCGGCCAGCCAATGGCGGAGATCAACATGATCCCGCTGATCGACGTGATGCTGGTGCTGCTGGTGATCTTCATCATTACCGCGCCGCTGCTCACCCACGCGGTGAAGATCGACCTGCCGCGCGCCTCCAACGAGCTCAGCGTGGTCAAGCGCGAGAACGTGCACCTGTCGATCGACGCCCAGGGCACCGTGTACTGGAACGGCGAAGCGCTCGACGAGGGCGCCTGGCGCGCGCGCATGGCCGACGCCGCGAAGCTCGATCCGCAGCCGGAAGTGCACATCCGCGCCGACGGCGAGCTGGCTTACCGGCGCGTGGTGACGGTGATGTCCGACGCGGCGCGCGCCGGGCTCACGCGCATCGGTTTCGTCACCGATCCGCGCGAAACTCCTTAACTGTTTTTCAACCCCCAGCCAGCCAGCGCCCGCGCAAGCTAGCCAGATCATCATGCAGGGACGCATCATGCAAATTTTCGTCAAACCCGCGAAACCCCAGACCCTGGCCGTACTGGCCAGTCTCCCCATGCTGGCGCAGGCCATCGAGACCCAGGAATCCCGTCTGCGCGACGTCGTCGTCTCCGCTGGCGGCTTCGAGCAGGACATCGCCGCCGTGCCGGCAAGCATCAAGGGTGTTTGAAAGCAGCGGAAACTGTAAGCAGGGAATTGTCTTCGGGCCAGTTTCTTGCCTGCTGCTGCGTCCCGGCCTCGGATATCGAAATCGAATTGCCGTTCCCTTGATCTCTTTTTCAACCTGCCAGCCAGCAAGACAGCAAGACAGTGATCCAGTCCAGCCAGCCAGCCTTACCTTCAACGCTGGAGATATGACTATGAAACATCTGTATCGACCCCGTCTTACCACTCTTGCCGCGGCACTGCTGGGGCTGTATGCCGGCATGGCATCCGCCCAAGCGACGGAGGCCATGCTGCCGCGCGTGGATGTCATCGGCGGCACGGAAAACCTGCCCAACATCGCCGGCGCAGGCCAGATCCTCGATGACCAGGATCTGGAGGCAAGCCACGTATTCACCGTCAACGAGGCGCTGCGCAAGGTGCCGGGCGTGCACGCGCGCGACGAGGAGGGCTTCGGTCTGCGCCCGAATATCGGCATGCGCGGCCTCAACCCCACCCGCTCGACCAAGATCACCCTGCTTGAGGACGGCATCCCCCTCGCCTACGCCCCCTATGGCGACAACGCCAGCTACTACCACCCGCAGGTGGATCGTTACGAGCGCATCGAGGTATTGAAAGGCGCCGGCGCCATGTTGTTCGGGCCGCAGACCATCGGTGGCGTCATCAACTACATCACGCCCATCCCGCCCCGGGAGTTCGGCGGCTACCTGCAGGGCGCCGCTGGCAATCGCGACTACGCCAATGCCAGGATCAACGTCGGCGGCAAAGGCCTGCTGTTGGATTATTCGCGCAAGCAGGGCGATGGCGCGCGCGACAACATGGTGCACGCGCTCGACGACCTCAACCTGAAATACGTCGCCGAGCTCGGCGCCAACCAGGCCCTTGCCCTGCGCGCCAACCACTATCGCGAAGATTCCACGGTCACCTACTCGGGCCTGACCCAGGCGGAATTCGAGAAGCTCGGCCCGCGCTACAACCCGCTCAAGAACGACAAGTTCGACATCGAGCGCAGCGGTCTCTCGGCCACGCACGAGATTGCGCTGGGTGCGGACGCGGAGCTGACCACCAATGTGTATTGGTCCCAGTTCGACCGGGACTGGTGGCGCCAGGCCAGCAACAGCCAGGATGGCCAGTGCGGTGCGGCCTTCAATGCGGCCCGCCTGGCGGGCACGGCTGCCGATCCGGATAGCTGCAACTCGGTGCAAGGTCGGCTGCGCAGCTATACCACCTGGGGCGTCGAGCCACGCCTGACCCTGGCCCATGCCATGGGCGAGTTCCAGGCCGGGGTGAAGGCGCACTTCGAGGAGCAGGACCGCAAGCAGGTCAACGGTACCAGCCCGACGGCGCGTACAGGCACGACGGTTGAAGACAACCTGCGCAAGACCGACGCCTATTCGGTCTATGTCGCCAACCGCTTCGATGTCGGAGCGTTCGGCGTGACGCCGATCCTGCGGCATGAGCGCATCGATGCCGAGCGTCTCAACCGCCTGACGGAGGCGAGCGGCACGACCTCCGTGAGCAAGACCCTGCCGGGCATCGGCCTGACCTGGAACCCGAGCAAGACGCTCACCGTCTTCTCGAGCCTGCATAAGGGTTTCGCGCCGCCCCGGGTGGAGGACCTGATTGGCAATACGGGCACGGTCACCGATGTCGATCCCGAGAAGTCGACCAACTTCGAACTCGGTCTGCGCAGCCAGCCCATGCCCGGCGTCGACGTGCAGGCGGCCTATTTCCGGACCGACTTCGACAACCTGATCGCGGTGGGCTCGATCGCAGGCGGCAGCACGCCCTTGTCCCAGGGCAAGGCCTTGTTCGAGGGCCTGGAGCTGGCGGCACGGGCACAGTTGGACAATGGCCTCTTCGGCCGTCTTGCCTACACCTGGCTGCCCACGGCTGAGCAGACCGAGGCCTTCCGCAACGTCGCCAGCGGCGCCGTCGTGGGGGTGGCCGGAAACCGCCAGCCCTATGCGCCGGAGCAGACGCTGACCGTTGCCGCCGGTTATCAGGCCGGTGCCTTCCGGGGCGAGATCGAGGCGCAGTATGTCGGCGAGCAATTCTCCGATTTCGCCAACACCGTTGCCCCCAGCGCCGATGGCCAGAAGGGCGAGATCGCGGCCTACACGGTGTGGAACGCCGCGCTCAACTACCGCTTCGACAATGCCCTCAGCGGTTTCGTCACGGCCAAGAACCTGATCGACAAGACCTACATCGTGGACCGTACCCGAGGCATTCAGGTGGGCATGCCGCGCCTGATCCAGATCGGTCTGAAATACGCTTTCTAACCGTTCATGGCGTGGCACGCCACCCCCGCCCGATGAAACAAGCGCTTACGATCCCCCACGTGCCACGGCAAGGCCGGCCAGAAACGGTTCCCTCACCCCGCCTTCATCCCCGGATGGGGGCTCTCCCGCAGAGCGGGAGAGGGGGACGCGGTCTCGCTGCGCGAGTTTCACGGTAACGAATCGGCATGCGCCGGCCCAATCTCATGTGGGCCGACCCCTACCATAAGGAACAACAAGATGCAGACGGATTACACGGCACAGATCCAATCGTGGCCGGCGCCACGGTTGCAGGCGAGGAACGACACCCTGTCATCGAGAGGCATCGAGCCGTCGGGATCCGGTGAAACGGCCTTGCTACCGCACCCGCACGAAATCCTCGACATCGTCATCGCCCGCCGCTTCGGCGTCGAGTATCAACCCGTGGTCGATACTGCCTCGGGAGACGTCGTCGGCTACGAGGCGCTGGCCCGTTTTCGGCGGGCCGACGGCGAGGCCGTGCCGCCGAACCGGCTCTTCGTGTCGCTGCATGCCAATCCGCTATTGCTGCTGCACGTCGAGCTCGAGATGAAGCGACTGCAGCTCGTCCATGCCCCGGAGGTCCCCCATCTCTTCCTGAACCTGGATCCGGACAGCTTCCACATGGGCGAGGGGCCGCGACACAATCTGTTCGTCGAGCTGTTCCGCCGGTACCGCAGGCCGGACAGGCAGCTCACGGTGGAGGTGATCGAGAACCTGTCCATCCAGGACGTGGAGCGTTCCCGGGAGATGATCTGCGTGCTCAAGGGCGCGGGCTTCGGGGTGGCCCTCGACGACATGGACGTGGCGGGAACGGTCGTGAGCTACGACACCATGAGCGAATCGTCCGTGGTGAAGTTCGACCGCTCGTGGCTCGTCAGGCGCACGCCGCACAGGATCGATGCCCTGCGCTGGTTCATCGGATTGAGCCGCGTCTTCGGTGTCAGGACCTTGCTTGAAGGCGTGGAAACCGAGGCCGACCTGGCCTTCGCCCGCGAGCTGGGCATCGACTGGGTGCAGGGGTTCCTGTTCCGCGACCGCTTCATCGGCAGATCCTGCACGGCTGCGGACGAACAACACCCTGAGCCGTGCGACCGGCAGGCGGCGTGAGCCGGGCCGCATCAAAAACAATTGACAATCATTCTCACCTGGATACACTGATGCCGAACGATCACTCAGGAGCATAGCGCCATGTATGTCTGTGTCTGCCAAGCCGTCACCGATCGGCAGGTACGCGAAGCGGTGGAGAACGGGGTCCAGTCGATGCGCGGCCTGCGGGAGCACCTCGGTGTGGCGTCCGAATGCGGCAAGTGCGCCCGCTGCGCCCACAGCATCCTCAAGGAATGCCGGGAGTGTCCCCAGGTCTTCCTGGCGCAGGGCAATGCGGCCTGTGCCTGAGCGCGTTGCCGGTCCGGCAACTGCGCGCCGCACTGCGATTTGCTAGAACCATAGCTGTGAGGGCCTCCGGGCCTGCCATCGACCAGTTGGAGTGAGGAGGCGAGCATGAAAGGCGACAAGAAAGTCATCCAGTTTCTTAACAAGGCGCTGACCATCGAGCTCACCGCCGTCAACCAGTACTTCCTCCACGCCCGCATGTACAAGAACTGGGGCCTTCGGGCGTTGGGCAAGCATGAATACGAGGAGTCCATCGAGGAGATGCGCCACGCCGACAAGCTGATCGAGCGCATCCTGTTCCTGGACGGCCTGCCCAACTTGCAGGATCTGAACAAGCTGCTCATCGGCGAAAACGTGCCGGAATGCCTGGCCTGCGATCTCAAGCTGGAGCAGGCCGGGCGCAGCCACTATCTGGAGGCCATCGCCTATTGCGAGTCGGTGCGCGATTTCGTGTCGCGGGAGACCCTGGCGGACATCCTCGAAGACACCGAGGAACACATCGACTACCTGGAGACCCAGCTCGGCCTGGTCGATCAGCTCGGCCTGCAGAACTATCTGCAGGCCGCGATGGGTGAGCTGGAAGAATAGGCCACCCGCACCGCCCACATCGCCCCGCACCTTGCAATGCATCACGCAGTCCAGCGGCGCGGGGCATGATCCCTTCTGAAACAGGCGCTCACGGTGCGCCCGATGGCGCACCGGTCCCTGCCGCGGTCAGGGCGACGGCATGTCGAACCGGATGACCGTGTACAGGATGCCCTCGAACTCCGTGTCGTAGCCAATCTCCCGGCCCTTGTGCCAGAGGCTGAAGCCGGACTGTTCTGCCGGGACGGCCTTGACAAGGCGCAGCCTGTTGGTCTCCAGCCGCACCGTCATGGATACCCGCATCGGGTAGTAGCCGTCGAGGAAGCGGCGCATGTAGGGGCCGTTGGACAGGTTGTAGGTGCCCGCACCGTTGCCGGCTGGCGAGTTCGCCTGGTGCTGGGCGCCTTGAACCGCAATGCACTGTTCTTCACGGCGGCGCTGCCACTCAAGGTCCTGCCGCCGTTCTTCAACCGCTACGGCGGCGAAGCCAACCATTACGGATTCCATACCGACAACGCCATGCGCGCGCTGCCCGACGGCAACGGCCACGTGCGGGTGGATGTCTCGGCCACCCTGTTCCTGTCCAACCCGGACGAATACGGGCTCTTTTGAATTTCGAGTGGGTTAAGCGGCATGGGGGTTGAAGGGCGAGA
>DYFL01000083.1 GCA_020725195.1 Hydrogenophilus sp. | reverse complement strand
ACATCCACGGCGGCGGCCAGGACCTGCAGTTCCCGCACCACGAGAACGAGATCGCGCAGTCCGAGGGCGTGCACGGCTGCAAGTTCGTCAACTACTGGCTGCACAACGGCTTCGTGCGCGTGGACGAAGAGAAGATGTCCAAGAGCCTGGGCAACTTCTTCACCATCCGCGAGGTTTTGGCGAAGTACGACCCCGAGGTGGTGCGCTTCTTCATCCTGCGCGCCCACTACCGCAGCCCCCTGAACTACTCCGACCAGCACCTGGACGACGCCAGGGGGGCGCTCACCCGGCTCTACACCGCTTTGCGCGGCATCGAGGCGCCGGCTGTCCCCTCACCCCCAGCCCTCTCCCCCGGGGGGGCGAGGGGGATGGGGACACCCGCCAAGGCGGGTGGCCTGGATTTGATCGACTGGCACGAGCCCTATGCCGCCGCCTTCAGGGCGGCCATGGACGACGACTTCGGCACGCCGGAGGCGATGGCCGTGCTCTTCGATCTCGCCAACGAGGTGAACAAGAGCCGCGATCCGCAGCTGGCGGGCCTGCTCAAGGCCCTGGGCGGGGTGCTGGGCCTGCTGCAGCGAGACCCTAACGAATTCCTTCAAGGCCGAGGAGGGGTGGCTAATCTTCAGTTGCCGGGACTCACGCTAGCAGGTAGAGGTGGCGAGTTGTATGAGCCGGAGCGCATCGAGGCCCTGATCCAGGAGCGCCTGGCCGCACGCAAGGCCCGCGACTTCGCCCGCGCCGACGCCATCCGCGAGGAGCTCAAGGCCGCCGGCATCGTGCTGGAGGACACGCCCCAGGGCACCCTCTGGCGGCGGGACTGAGTTGGCCGACTACGCGGTCTACCTGGGCGCCGAGGACTGGCGCCATCCGGAGTGGGTGGGCGAGCTCTACCCGGAGGAGATGCCCGAGGAGTGGCACCTGGCCTATTACGGCAGCCAGTTCCGCTGCGTCTATCTGGAGCGGGCGGTGTGGTCCGCCGCCTCGCCCGAGGTCCGGGCGCAGTGGGCCGAGGACGTGCCGGCGGGCTTCCGCTTCCTTCTGGAGGGGGCCGGCCCGGAGGCGGTGGTCCCCGGCGGGCGGGCGGTCCCGGTCGCAGGACGCGACGACCCGCGCCTGCTGTGGTTCGGCGCCGGGGACGACCTCAGGGCGCTCGCCGCCGGGATCCGGGCCCGGGCCTCCGGGGAGGGGCTCTATCTGCTCAGCCGCGACGGCGACCTCAAGCGGATCGAGGAGATGCAGACCCTGGTGGAGCTGCTGGGGCTTTGAGGCGCGGCGCCCCGTTGGGCCCGCCCCGAATTGAGCATGCCCCCCAGTCCCGCTAGAATACGCGCCGCACAACAAGGACAACTCGTGTCGGACAACCTCGTCGAGGTCAGGGACCTCTCGTTTTCCTACGGCGGCCGGCTGGTGCTCAGGGACATCGACCTGAGCGCCCGCCGCGGCCAGGTGGTCGCCATCATGGGGCTCTCGGGCTGCGGCAAGACCACGCTGCTCAAGCTCATCGGCGGCCAGCTCAAGCCCACCCAGGGCAAGGTCCTGGTGGACGGCGAGTCCGTGGGCGACCTGGACCTGGGCGCGCTCTACCGGCTGCGCCGGCGCATGGGCATGCTGTTCCAGTTCGGCGCCCTGTTCACCGACATGTCGGTCTACGACAACGTGGCCTTCCCGCTGCGCGAGCACACCGACCTGCCGGAGGCCATGATCAACGACCTGGTGCTGATGAAGCTCAATGCCGTGGGCCTGCGCGGCGCCATGGACATGATGCCCGCCGAGCTCTCCGGCGGCATGGCGCGCCGCGCGGCCCTGGCCCGGGCCATCGCCCTGGAGCCCAAGCTGATCATGTACGACGAGCCCTTCGCGGGACTCGACCCCGTTTCGCTGGGCGTCATCGGCAACCTGATCCGGCGTCTGACCGACACCCTGGGCATCACCTCGCTGGTGGTCACCCACGACATCCAGGAGTCGCTCAAGATGGTCGACTACGTCTACTTCATCTCCGATGGCGTGATCGAGGCCCAGGGCACGCCGGCCGAGATCCGGGCCTCCCACCTGCCCTTCGTGCACCAGTTCGTCCACGGCGAGGCGGACGGGCCGGTGCCCTTCCACTATCCGGCCGAGGACTACGCCCTGGACCTGGGGGTCGCCCATGGCTAACGGCCCCGGCTACTGGCTGCGCCGCATGGGCGCGCGCTGGGTGGACAGCACCTGGCGCCTGGGGCTCGCGACCCGCTTCCTGGTGCTGATCCTGCTCTATTCCGGCATCAGCATCCGCCGCTTCCAGCTGGTGATCAAGGAGATCTTCAACGCCGGGGTGCTCTCGCTCATCATCATCCTCGTCTCCGGCCTCTTCGTGGGCATGGTGCTCGGGCTGCAGGGCTACGAGACCCTGCAGACCTACGGCGCGGAAGAGTCCCTGGGCATCCTCGTGGCGCTGTCCCTGGTGCGCGAGCTCGGGCCCGTGGTCGCGGGCCTGCTCTTCGCCAGCCGCGCGGGCTCGGCCATGACCGCGGAGATCGGCCTCATGAAGACCACCGAGCAGCTCACCGCCCTGGAGATGATGGCCCTGGACCCCATCGCCCGGGTGATCGCACCGCGCTTCTGGGCCGGGGTGATCTCCATGCCGCTCCTGGCGGCGCTGTTCTCGGCCATGGGCATCTTCGGCGGCTATCTGGTGGGGGTGGTGCTGCTCGGCGTCGACGAGGGCTCCTTCTGGTCCCAGATGCAGGCCGCGGTGGACTTCAGGGAGGACATCCTCAACGGGGTGATCAAGAGCGCGGTGTTCGGCGTGGCCGTCACCACCATCGCCCTCTACGAAGGCTACGATGCCCCCCCCACGGCGGAGGGGGTGTCCCGCGCGACCACCCGCACGGTGGTGACCTCCAGCCTGACCATCCTGGCGCTGGACTTCGTCCTGACCTCATTCATGTTCCGGGGAGTAAGCTGAATCATGGCCATGAAACGTGCCGTACTGGACCTCTGGGTCGGCGTCTTCGTCGCGGTGGGCCTGGCCGCGCTGCTCTTCCTCGCCTTCAAGGTGGGCAGCACGGGGGGGCTGGCCGCCGCGCGCAGCTATGCCGTCACCGCCTCCTTCAGCAACATCGGCGGACTCAAGGTGCGCGCGCCGGTGAGGAGCGCCGGCGTGGTCGTCGGCCGGGTGGCGCAGATACAGTTCGACAACGAGCGCTTCGAGGCCAGGGTGGTGATGAACATCGACACCCGCTACCAGTTTCCCCGCGACACCAGCGCCGCCATCATGACCTCGGGCCTGCTGGGCGAGCAGTACATCGCCCTGGACGCCGGCGGCGACGAGCGGATGCTGGCCGACGGCGAGAGCATCCGGATCACCCAGGGGGCGGTGGTGCTGGAAAACCTGATCGGCCACTTCCTCTACGGCAGGGCCGAAGGGGGCGACTCCGGGGCGGGGCAGGCGGGAGCGGACTGACGGGGCCGCCCGCCTCATGGGCCGGAGGGCCCGGGAGAGCGGGTCGGATGTATGGTTTTCAGGATGAAGCAGAGGATACAAGCCATGTTGCGAAGGATAGGAACGGGACTGCTGGCGCTCTGGCTGGGGCTCGCGGGGACCGCGTCGGCCCAGCCGGTGGCGCCCGACGTGCTGGTGCGCGGCACCACGGAAGAGGTGGTGCGCATCGTCAAGCAGGACAAGGAACTCAGGAACGGCGACCCGCAGAAGGTCTACGAGCTGGTGGATACCCGGGTCCTGCCCCACTTCGACTTCCGGGCCATGACCCAGCTGGCCGTGGGCAGGCACTGGCGCAGCGCGAGCCCCGAGCAGCAGGCCGCCCTGGTCAAGGAGTTCCGCACCCTGCTGGTGCGCACCTATTCGGCCGCCATCGGCAGCGTCGTGGACTACCGGATCGATTTCAAACCCCTGCGCATGCGGCCGGAGGACACCGATGTGGTCGTGAACACCGAGGTGAGCCGGCCCGGCAGCCCGCCCGTGACCCTCGACTACCGCCTGGAGAGGCAGGCGAACGGCTGGAAGGTCTATGACGTGCTGGTGGACAACGTCAGCCTGGTCACCGTCTACCGCAATTCCTTCAACAACGAGGTGCGCCGGGGCGGCATCGACGGGCTGATCCAGAGCCTCGTGCGCCGCAACCAGCGGGGCGAGGATACGGGCGGCAGGTGAGCATGCGCGTGGAGGATGCCGTCGCCTATCCCGAGGGCGACCTGACCCTGGCCACGGCCACCCGCCTGCTGCGGGAGGGGGAGGCGGCCCTGGAGCAGGGCTGCACGGCCTTCGATTTCTCGGGCGTCGGCGAGGTGGATTCCGCCGCGCTCTCCCTCATGCTCTCCTGGCGGCGCCGTGCCCGGGGGATGGGGCGCGCGCTCGCCTTCCGCAACCTCCCGGACAGCCTCGGCAGCCTGGCCCAGCTCTACGGCGTGGGTGAGCTCCTGCAGGACTAGGCCATGGCCGCTGCCATCCGGGTGCGGGACCTCGCCAAGCGCTTCGGCCTGCTCGAGGCCCTGCGCGGGGTGGACCTCGAGATCGGGCAGGGCGAGTTCTTCGCCCTCCTGGGCCCCAACGGCGCGGGCAAGACCACCCTGATCAGCATCCTGGCGGGCTTGGTGCGGGCGAGCGCCGGCGAGGCCTCGGTCATGGGCTACGACGTCGTGCGCCAGTACCGGGAGGCGCGCCGCGCCCTGGGCGTGGTGCCCCAGGAGCTGGTCTTCGACCCCTTCTTCACCGTGCGCGAGACCCTGCGCTTCCAGTCCGGCTACTTCGGCATCCGGGACAACGAGGCCTGGATCGACGCCCTGCTGCACCACCTGGGCCTTGCGGACAAGGCCGACACCAACATGCGCCGGCTCTCGGGCGGCATGAAGCGCCGGGTGCTGGTCGCCCAGGCCCTGGTGCACAGGCCGCCGGTGATCATCCTGGACGAGCCCACCGCAGGGGTGGACGTGGAGCTGCGCCAGACCCTGTGGGGCTTCATCCAGGACCTCAACCGCGAGGGCCACACCATCCTGCTCACCACGCATTACCTGGAGGAGGCCGAGCAGCTCTGCGAGCGGGTGGCCATGCTGAAGGACGGCCGCATCGTCGCCCTGGACCGCACGGAAAACCTGCTGCGCGGCGAGGCCGAGCACCGCCTGGAGCTCCGGCTCTCGCCCCCGGCGCTGCCCGAGTCCCTGCGGCCGCGGCTGCTGCAGGAGGAGGACGGCGTCTTCCACCTGAGGCTTGCCGACTATGGCGAGCTGGAGCCGGTGCTGGCCGAGCTGCGCCGCTGCGGTGCCCGGGTGGAGGGGCTCTGCGTGAGCCAGCCCGACCTGGAGGAGGTCTTCGTGCGCATCATGCGGGGGGCGGCATGATCCTGAAAAACCACGTCATCCACAGATGGACACAGATGTGCACAGATGTTTCCAAGACTTGCACCTGGCCATTGTCTCGATGCGATAGCGCCCCGGAATGCCTGGCAGCATCACGATTTCACTGGGGTTGATCTGCGTTCATCGGTGTCATCTGTGTCATCTGTGGATTCCAGGATGACCGGCTTCCTGACCCTGTTCCACAAGGAGATCCTGCGCTTCCGCAAGGTGATGCTGCAGACCGTGGGCGCGCCCATCCTCACCGCGCTGCTCTATCTGCTGATCTTCTCCCACGTGCTGGAGGCGCACGTGCAGGTCTACCCGGGCGTGTCCTACACGGCCTTCCTGATGCCCGGCCTGATCATGATGTCGGTGCTGCAGAACGCCTTCGCCAACGGCTCATCCAGCCTGATCCAGTCGAAGATCAGCGGCAACATCGTGTTCTTCCTGCTGGCGCCGCTGTCCTATCTGGAGTTCTTCCTCGCCTACCTCTTCGCCGCCATGGTGCGCGGCCTGGTGGTCGGGCTGGGGGTGGCGGTGGTGGGGGCCTTCTTCACCGAGCTGCGCATCGAGCACCCGCTCTGGATCCTGGCCTTCGCCCTGGCCTCCAGCGCCGTGTTCGGCTGCGTGGGCATCATCGCCGGGATCTGGGCCGAGAAGTTCGACCAGCTCGCGGGGGTGCAGAACTTCGCCATCGTGCCGCTCACCTTCCTCTCCGGGGTGTTCTACTCCATCCACTCCCTGCCGGCCTTCTGGCAGGCGGTTTCCCATTACAATCCGGTCTTTTACATGATCGACGGCTTCCGCTACGGCTTCTTCGGCGTCTCCGACGTCGATCCCTGGCATGCGCTGGCGGTCGTGCTGCCCTGCCTCGCGGTGCTGGCGGGCGCGACTTTGCACCTGCTCGGCGCGGGCTATAAACTCCGACACTGAAATCTTCTCGGGCTCATCATGGTTACTCCCCAACAGATCGAAGACTGGATCAAGGCAGGCCTGCCCTGCGACCACATCCGCGTGGAAGGCGACGGCCATCATTTCGAGGCCGTCATCGTCAGCGCCGAATTCCGCGGCAGGATGCGCGTGGCGCAGCACCAGCTCGTCTACAAGGCGCTGGGCGACAGGATGCAGGCGGAGATCCACGCCCTGTCCATGCAGACCCTGACCCCGGAAGAGTGGCAGGCCGCGGCCAAGGCCTAAGAAGACATCATGGACAAGCTGGTCATCGAAGGCGGCCGCCGCCTGGAGGGCGAGGTGCGCATCTCCGGCGCCAAGAACGCGGCGCTGCCCATCCTCTGCGCGGCCCTGCTCACCCGCGAGCCGCTCACCCTCACCAACCTGCCGGACCTCAACGACATCCGCACCATGCTCGGGCTCCTGGCGCAGATGGGGGTGAAGGTCGAGCACGCGGGCAACGCCGTGACCCTGGACGCGGCCGGGCTCGACACCCCCGTGGCGCCCTACGAGCTGGTGAAGACCATGCGCGCGGCGATCCTCGTGCTGGGCCCGCTCACCGCGCGCTGCGGCGAGGCCAGGGTCTCGCTGCCCGGCGGCTGCGCCATCGGCGCCCGCCCCGTGGACCAGCACATCAAGGGCCTGCAGGCCATGGGCGGGGAGGTGGCGGTGGAGCACGGCTACATCCACGCCCGGGTGGCGCGGCTCAAGGGCGCGCGCCTCTTCACCGACATGGTCACCGTCACCGGCACCGAGAACCTGATGATGGCCGCCTGCCTGGCAGACGGCGAGACGGTGATCGAGAACGCGGCGCGCGAGCCGGAGGTGGTGGACCTCGCCCAGTGCCTCAACGCCATGGGCGCGCGCATCTCGGGGGCCGGCACCGACGTCGTCCGCATCCAGGGGGTGGAGCGCCTGCACGGCGCCACCCACCGCATCATGCCGGACCGCATCGAGACCGGCACCTTCCTCTGCGCCGCGGCGGTCACCGGCGGCAAGGTGCGCCTGACCGGCACCTCCACGGGGCTGCTCGACGCGCTGGTGGACAAGCTCATGGACGCCGGCTGCGAGATCACGGGGGAGAAGTCGCCCAGCCACGAGGCCATCCTGATCGAAGCACCCCGGCGCCTCAAGGCGGTGTCCATCCGCACCGCGCCCTATCCGGCCTTTCCCACCGACATGCAGGCCCAGTTCATGGCCGTCAACACGGTGGCCGAGGGCACGGCGGTGATCCGCGAGACCATCTTCGAGAACCGCTTCATGCACGCGGTGGAGCTCATCCGCCTGGGGGCGGACATCAAGATCGACGGCAACACCGCCTTCGTCACCGGGGTGGAGCGGCTGCAGGGCGCCACCGTCATGGCCACCGACCTCAGGGCCTCCGCGAGCCTGGTCATCGCCGGCCTGGTGGCGGAAGGGGAGACCCATGTCGAGCGCATCTACCACCTGGACCGCGGCTACGAGCACATCGAGAACAAGCTGACCGCGCTGGGCGCGGTCATCCGAAGAGTCAAGGCATGAATCCGATCACCCTGGCCCTCTCCAAGGGGCGCATCTTCGAAGAGACCCTGCCCCTGCTGGCGGCGGCGGGCATCACGCCCGACGAGAACCCGGAGTCCTCGCGCAAGCTCATCATCGGCACCAACCGGCCGGACGTGCGGCTCATCATCGTGCGCGCGAGCGACGTGCCCACCTATGTCCAGCACGGCGCGGCCGACCTGGGCATCGCCGGCAAGGACGTGCTCATGGAGCACGGCGGCGAGGGCCTGTATCAGCCGGTGGACCTCGACATCGCCAAGTGCCGCATGATGGTGGCGACCCCCGTGGGCTTCGACTACGAGGGCGCCGTGCGCCGCGGGGCGCGCCTGAGGGTGGCGACCAAGTACGTGCAGACGGCGCGGCTGCATTTCGCGGCCAAGGGCGTGCACGTGGATCTCATCAAGCTCTACGGCTCCATGGAGCTCGCCCCCCTGGTGGGGCTTTCCGAGGTGATCGTGGACCTGGTCTCCACCGGCGGCACGCTCAAGGCCAACAACCTCACCGCCGTGGAGGAGATCTGCCAGATCAGCTCGCGCCTGGTCGTGAACCAGGCGGCCCTCAAGCTCAAGCACGCCGAGATCCAGCCCATCATCGACGCCTTCCGGCAGGCCAGTGCGGCCTGATTTGCCGCTATAATCAGACCCCGACCGCAAAGGCGCAAAGGACGCAAGGAAAACAACGGGTTGAGGGGGATTCTTCGCGTCCTTTGCGGCCTTTGCGCTTCAACCGTTTTCTGAGAAAGACACCTCCGCCATGTCCAGCGCCGCCATCACCCGCCTCGATTCCGGCACCGCCGATTTCCGCAAGCGCCTGGCCGATCTGCTGAGCTTCTCGGCCGACACCGACGCCGCCGTGCACCAGGCGGTGGCGGAGATCCTCGGCGCCGTGCGTGCTCGGGGCGACGCCGCCGTGCTGGAGTACACCGCCCGCTTCGACCGGCTCCAGGCGCCGGCCATGGCGGGGCTGGAGCTCTCCCGCGAGCGCCTGGAGCAGGCCCGGAAGTCCCTGCCGCTGCGCCTGGAGCACGCCCTCATGGACGCCGCCGAGCGCATCCGGGTCTACCACGAGCGGCAGCTGCAGGCCTCCTGGACCTACCGCGAGGCGGACGGCACGGTGCTGGGCCAGCAGATCACCGCCCTCGACCGCGTCGGCCTCTACGTCCCCGGCGGCAAGGCGGCCTATCCCTCCTCGGTGCTGATGAACGCCATCCCGGCCAAGGTGGCCGGGGTGAAGGAGCTCGTCATGGTGGTGCCCACCCCGGACGGGGTGCAGAACGACCTGGTGCTGGCGGCGGCGGCCGTCTCGGGGGTGGACCGGGTGTTCACCATCGGCGGCGCCCAGGCGGTGGCCGCACTCGCCTACGGTACCGAGACCGTGCCCCAGGTGGACAAGATCGTCGGCCCGGGCAACGCCTATGTCGCCGAGGCCAAGCGGCGGGTCTTCGGCATCGTCGGCATCGACATGATCGCCGGCCCCTCCGAGATCCTGGTCATCTGCGACGGCCAGACCGACCCGGACTGGATCGCCATGGACCTCTTCTCCCAGGCCGAGCACGACGAGCTCGCCCAGTCCATCCTGGTCTCGCCCGACGCGGCCTTCCTCGACGCGGTGCAGGCGAGCATCGACAAGCTCCTGCCCACCATGCCCCGCCAGGAGGTGATCCGCACCTCCATCACCAACCGCGGCGGATTGATCCTGTGCCGCGACCTCGAAGAGGCGGCCGAGATCGCCAACCTCGTCGCCCCCGAGCACCTGGAGCTCTCGGTGGCGGACCCCGAGGCGATGCTGCCCGCCATCCGCCACGCCGGGGCCATCTTCATGGGGCGCATGACCTGCGAGGCCCTGGGCGACTACTGCGCCGGGCCCAACCACGTCCTGCCCACCTCGCGCACGGCGCGCTTCTCCTCGCCCCTGGGGGTGTACGACTTCCAGAAGCGCTCCAGCCTCATCCACGTCTCGGCCGAGGGGGCGAAGCGGTTGGGCGAGATCGCGGCGGCGCTCGCCTACGGCGAGGGCCTGCAGGCCCACGGCCGTTCCGCCGAATACCGGATGTAGTGACAGGCAGTACCGGTGCAGGAGCGGCTTTGGCCGCGAAGTTTTTACCAGGGCTCAGATCGCGGCTGAAGCCGCTCCCAGTGCGCTCGTGAAGGCGCACACACAGCACGGT
>DYFL01000006.1 GCA_020725195.1 Hydrogenophilus sp. | reverse complement strand
TTGGTTGCGGGGACAGGATTTGAACCTGTGACCTTCGGGTTATGAGCCCGACGAGCTGCCAGACTGCTCCACCCCGCGTCCGAGAGAAGCGAGATTATGCGGATGTGCCTGAGCCGTGTCAACACCTTTTTCGACATCTAGTTCAGGGCAGCCCGTGCAACCGGTTTGCCCAGGCCCGGAGCCGCGCTAGGATTGGTAGCCCAGTCGAGCGCCGGAGATTTCGCAGTGAACACAGCGTTCAGCATCGCGCGCATGCCGCGCATCGAGTTCGGACCCGGCGTCTTCGCCAAGGTTCCAGGCCTGCTGACCCCTTATGGGGCGCATACCCTCATCGTGACGGGCGCCCGGTCGTTTCAGGACAGCCCATATTGGCAACGCCTGCAGGACGGGCTCAGGACCAATGGGATGGCCTGGGCGGTCGTCCACGTGAAGGGCGAGCCCTCCCCCGATCTGGTGGACGCCGCCGTCGCGGCATACAGAGGGCAAGGCTTCAACAGCGTGCTCGGCATCGGCGGCGGCAGCGCCCTGGATGCCGCCAAGGCCATCGCCGGCCTGCTGCTGCCGGGGAACTCCGTGCGCGACCACCTGGAAGGCGTCGGGCCCGAGCTGCCCTACCGGGGGCCGGCCACCCCCTTCATCGCCGTGCCCACCACGGCCGGCACCGGGTCGGAGGCGACCAGGAACGCCGTGCTCAGCGAACACGGCGAACACGGGTTCAAGAAGTCCTTCCGCGACGAGCGGCTGGTGGCCGAATACGCCATCGTGGACCCCGACCTGCTCGCCACCTGCCCGCCCGGGGTGCTCGCCGCCAACGGCATGGACGCCTTCACCCAACTGTTGGAGTCCTACGTCTCGCTCAAGGCCAACCCCTTCACGGACGCCCTGGCCCTGAGCGGTCTCGAGGCCGTGCGCGACGGCCTGCTGCCCTGGTACGAGGGCACGGAAGACCCCGCCGCCTGCCGCAGCCGCATGGCCTACGCCGCCCTGCTCTCGGGCATCACCCTGGCCCAGGTGGGCCTGGGCTCGGTACACGGGCTCGCCTCGCCCCTGGGCGCCTTCTTCCCGATCCCACATGGGGTCGTCTGCGGCACCCTGGTGGCCGCCGCCACCCGGGTCAACGTCGAGGCGCTGCACCGGCGCGCCCCGGAGCACCCGGCCCTGGCGAAATATGCGGAGGTCGGGCGCCTGCTCGCCCGGCAGGCCCTGCCCGACGCGGAGGCGATCAATGCCCTGCTGGAAACCCTGGAGGACTGGACCCGCCGGCTCGATCTGCCCAGGCTCCCGGCCTACGGGGTGACGGAAGGGGATTTCGGAAGAATCGTCGCCCACAGCCGGGGCAGCAGCATGAAGACCAACCCGATCGTGCTGACCGATGCGGAGGTGGCCGAGGTGCTGGCGGCGCGGCTTTAGTCTTCGTCCGAGCCGCCCACCACCCGGCGTACGACCTCGGCGGGAAAGCCCCGGGCCAGGAGGAAGCGGTATTGGCGCGCCCGGTCGCGGGCATCGGCGGGCGGGTGCCCGAACTTCCTGGCCCAGACCGCGCGGGCGGTCGCCAGGTCGGCCTCGCCGGCCTCGCGCAGCGCCACCGAGACCAGGGCGTCGCTCACGCCCTTTTCCTTGAGTTCCTGGGCGAGGCGCCGGCTGCCGTACTTGCCGCTGCGCGCATGGCGCAGGGCCTCCGCATAGCGCGCATCGGAGAGCTGGTGGCGCCGCTCCAGGTCGTCCAGGAGGGCCGCGACCGCCTCGGCCTCGCCGTGCGGCGCGAGCTTGCGGGCGAGCTCCGCGCGACTGTGCTCGCGCCGTGCGAGCAGCTGCAGCGCACGCTCGCGCAGGCCCGTCGTCGGCCCCGGCTTATTCCTCGCCAACGGCCGCAGCGCCCGGCATCTTCACGCCCAGGCGCTCGCGGATCTGGGCCTCGATCTCCTCGGCCATGTCGGGATGCTCGCGCAGGAACTCGCGGGCGTTGTCCTTGCCCTGGCCGATCTTCTCGCCCTGGTAAGAATACCAGGCGCCGGACTTGTCGATGAGCTTCTGGGCCACGCCCAGCTCGATGATCTCGCCCTGGCGGGAGATGCCCTCGCCGTAGAGGATGTCGAAGATCGCCTCGCGGAAGGGCGGCGAGACCTTGTTCTTGACCACCTTCACCCGGGTCTCCGAGCCGATCACCTCCTCGCCCTTCTTGATCGAGCCGATGCGGCGGATGTCCAGGCGCACGGAGGAGTAGAACTTGAGCGCGTTGCCGCCGGTGGTGGTCTCGGGGTTGCCGAACATCACGCCGATCTTCATGCGGATCTGGTTGATGAAGATCACCAGGGTGTTGGTGCGCTTGATGTTGGCGGTGAGCTTGCGCAGGGCCTGGCTCATCAATCTGGCCTGGAGCCCCACGTGGGAGTCGCCCATCTCGCCCTCGATCTCGGCCTTGGGCGTCAAGGCCGCCACCGAGTCGATGACGATGACGTCGACGCCGCCGCTTCGCACCAGCATGTCGGCGATCTCCAGGGCCTGCTCGCCGGTGTCGGGCTGGGAGATGAGGAGCTCCGAGACGTTGACGCCCAGCTTTTGCGCGTAGCTCGGGTCGAGGGCGTGCTCGGCGTCGATGAAGGCCGCGGTGCCGCCCTGCTTCTGCATCTCGGCCACCACTTGCAGGGTCAGCGTGGTCTTGCCCGAGGACTCCGGGCCGTAGATCTCGACGACGCGCCCGCGCGGCAGGCCGCCCACGCCTAGGGCCACGTCCAGGCCCAGGGAGCCGGTGGAGACCACCTGCAGGTCCTCGATCACCGAGCCGTCGCCCATGCGCATGATGGAGCCCTTGCCGAACTGCTTCTCGATCTGGGACAGGGCCGCGGACAGGGCCTTCGCTTTGTTCTCATCCATGAATGGGTTCCCCCTTTGTCGAACAGTCGTTCGATTATGTCACAGGAAATGCCGGCCCGGGAAACTGCCCGGGCGAGCTATTGTAGTCGTTCCAGCAGGCCGCGCAGCGCCGTCGCCACCGCCTGGGCGCGCACGGCCCGCCGGTCGCCGGCGAGGCGCAGGCTGGCCGTCTCGCCGGGGCGGCCGGCGACGGCCCAGGCGAAGCAGACCAGGCCCACGGGCTTGTCCGCCGTGCCGCCGGCCGGGCCGGCGATACCGCTGATGGCGAAGGCCGCCTGGGCGCCGCTACGCGCGACCGCCCCCTCGGCCATCTCGCGCACCGTCGCCTCGCTCACCGCGCCGTGCGCCGCCAGGGTTTCGGCCCGCACGCCCAGCATGTCCTGCTTGGCGGCGTTGCTGTAGGTGACGAAGCCGCGGTCGAACCAGGCGGAACTGCCGGCGACGGCGGTGATCGCCTGCGCCGCCCAGCCCCCGGTGCAGGACTCCGCCGCGGCCAGCATCCAGCCCTTGGCCCGCAGGGCCTCGCCCAGGCGCGCGGCCAGGGCCTCGAGCTCCTCCTGGCTCACATCCATGCCGACACCCCCATGAGACACAGGACAGCATAGGCCGCCGCCGCCACGTCATCCAGCATGATCCCCAGCCCGCCGTGCACCTGCGCGTCCAGCCAGCGGATGGGGAAGGGCTTCCAGATGTCGAAGAGGCGGAACAGGGCAAAGGCCAGGAGAAAGCCCGGGACATCTTGCGGCGCGAAGGGCAGCACCAGGAGGAAGGCGGCGATCTCGTCCCAGACGATGCCGCCGTGGTCAGGCACGCCGAGCGCCCGGCTGGTGGCCCCGCAGGCCCACACCCCGATCCCCAGCGCCGCGGCCACGGCGAGCCAGTACAGCAGCGCGGAGCCCGACAGCGTGAGCAGCCCGTAGATCGGCAGGGCGACCAGGGTACCCACCGTGCCGGGTGCCTTGGGGGCGAGCCCCGCGCCCAGACCTAGGGCCAGGAAATGGGCGGGGCGGGAGACCAGGAAGCGTCCGTCAGGCCGAGAAATGGTCATACCCCCGTCCCTCCAGGACCAGCGGCCGGCCATCCGCCCCCAGGACCGCCAGCCCCGGTTCGGCCCGGATGCGCCCGATGCGGGCGACCCCGACCCCCGCCGCCTCGCCGGCGGCGCGCACCGCGTCGGCGCGCCCGGGCGGCGCGGTGAAGCACAGCTCGTAGTCGTCGCCGCCGGCCAACAGGCAGCGCAGGACCTGCCGGTCATCCAGACGGCCTGCCACGGCGGGGGCGGCCGGCACCCGGGCCAGCTCGATCTCGGCCCCCAGGCCGGAAGCGTCCAGGACGTGGCCCAGGTCGGCCAGCAGGCCGTCGGAGATGTCGATGGCGGCATGGGCCACGCCGAGGAGCGCGCGCCCCAGCTCGACGCGGGGCGTGGGCCGGTGGAGCCGCTCCAGGCAGGCGGCCGCCTCGGCCTCGCCCAGCGGGTGGGCGCCGGTGAGATGCCGCAGCCCCAGCGCGGCGGCCCCCAGCTCGCCCGAGACCCAGACCTCGTCGCCGGCCCGGGCCGCGTCCCGGCGCAGGGCGCGGCCGGCCTCCACCTCGCCCAGGATGGTGACGCTGAGGTTGAGCGGCCCCCGCGTGGTGTCGCCCCCCACGAGGTCGACGCCGTAGCGGGCGGCGAGCCCCATGAAGCCCTGGCTGAAGGCCGCGAGCCAGGGCTCGTCCGCCGCGGGCAGGGCCAGGGCAAGCAGGGCCCAGCGCGGCTGCGCCCCCATGGCGGCGAGGTCGGAGAGGTTGACGGCCAGGGCCTTGTGGCCGAGGAAGAGGGGGTCGGCGTCGGGGAGGAAGTGGGTGCCCGCCACCAGCATGTCGGTGGAGACCGCGAGCTCCATGCCCGGGGCCGGTGCGATCAGGGCCGCGTCGTCGCCCACCCCGAGCCGCGCGCCGGCGGCCGGATGGGTGAAGTAGCGGGCGATGAGGTCGAATTCCGAGGCCATGGGAGTGGGCGCGAGGCGCGGCCTCGCCGCCTACCGCTTCATCTGCCCGCCGCCCCGATCTCCACGGCGCGCACCGTCTTGGCCAGCTTGTCGAGCACGCCGTTGACGAACTTGTGGCCGTCGGTGCCGCCGTAGCGCTTGGCGAGCTCCACCGCCTCGTTGATCGCCACCTTGTAGGGCACCTCCAGGCTGTGGACGAGCTCGTAGGCCCCGATGAGCAGCACGGCATGCTCGATGGGGGAGAGCTCCGCGAGCTTGCGGTCCAAGTGCGGCGCGAGGGCCTGGTCCAGGGCCTCGGCCTCCCTCAGCACCCCATCGAGCAGGGCCTTGAGGAACTTGGCGTTGGCCTGGGGATACTCCTCGGCCTCCTCGGCCTGCGCCAGGAGGCGCGCATAGTCGTCCCCGGTCAGGCGCCACTGGTACAGGGCGCGCAGCGCGAGCTCGCGGGCGATGCGGCGGTTGCCGCGGGCCTGGGCCATCAGAGCGCCCGGATCAGGTTGGCCATCTCCACCGCCGCGCGGGCGGCGTCCGCGCCCTTCTCGGACATGCGCACCAGGGCCTGGTCGTCGTTCTCGGTGGTGAGGATGGCGTTGGCGATGACCATGCCGGTGTCCAGCCCCACGCGGGTGACGCCGGCGGCCGACTCGTTGGAGACGATCTCGAAATGGTAGGTCTCGCCGCGCACCACGGCGCCCAGGGCGATGAGGGCGTCGTACTTGCCGATGGCGGCCATCTTCCGGAGTACCAGCGGGATCTCCAGGGCGCCCGGCACGGTGGCGATGCACATGTCGGCCTCGGCGACGCCCAGCTTGACCAGCTCGGCGGTGCAGGCGGAGAGCAGGCCCTCGCAGATGTCCTGGTTGAAGCGGCTCATGACGATGCCGACCCTGAGGCCCTTGCCGTCCAGGTTCACGTCGTGTTCACAGATGTTGTCGTAGCGTGCCATGTCAGTTTTCCTCTTGTTGGCTTCGGCCGCCGCTTCGCGGCTCGACGTCCACTTCGCGCGCCAGCCTACGCCGAAGCTTCGCTTTCCAGGAACCCCGTGACCTCCAGGTCGAAGCCCGTCATGGAGGGCATCTTGCGGGGATGGGCCATGATGCGCATCTTGCCCACGCCGAGATCCCTGAGGATCTGGGCGCCGATGCCGTAGTTGCGCAGGTCGAACTTGGGCACGGGCCGGGGGGCGCTGGAGACGCGCTCCAGCAGGTCCTCGCCGGTCTCGGGCCGGTGCAGCAGCACCATCACGCCCCGCTCCGCGCGCGCCAGGGTCCGCAGCGCGGCATCCATGCTCCAGGAGTGGCCGGTGCCCGCGTCCAGGAAGTCCAGCACCGAGATGGGCTCGTGCACCCGCACCAGGGTCTCCTGGTCGCGGGTGGGCGCGCCCTTCACCAGGGCCAGATGCGCCTCCTCGGCGGTCTTGTCGCGGAAGGCGACCAGGCGGAACTCGCCATAGGCGGTCTGCACCGTCTTTTCGGCTGCGCGCTCGACCAGGGCCTCGGTCTGGCTGCGGTAGTGGATGAGGTCGGCGATGGCGCCGATCCTGAGGCCGTGCTCGCGGCCGAACTCGACGAGGTCGGGCAGCCGGGCCATGGAGCCGTCGTCCTTGAGGATCTCGCAGATCACCGCCGCGGGCGTGAGGCCGGCAAGCAGGCCCAGGTCGCAGCCCGCCTCGGTGTGGCCGGCGCGCTTGAGCACCCCGCCGGGCTGGGCCATGAGCGGGAAGATGTGGCCGGGCATGACGATGTCGGCCGGGCCGGCGTCGCGCTTGACCGCCGCCCGGATGGTGGTGGCCCGGTCGGCCGCGGAGATCCCCGTGGTCACGCCCTGGGCCGCCTCGATGGACACGGTGAAGGCGGTGCCCAGGGGCGCCCGGTTCTTGCCCACCATGAGGTCCAGCCCCAGCTGGCGGCAGCGCTCGTCGGTGAGGGTCAGGCAGATGAGCCCGCGGCCGTGCTTGGCCATGAAGTTGATGGCCTCGGGGGTGACGAAGTCGGCGGCGAGCACCAGGTCGCCCTCGTTCTCGCGGTCCTCCTCGTCGACGAGGATGACCATCTTCCCGGCGCGGAAGTCGGCAAGGATGTCTTCGATGGGGGCGAGGCTCATGTGTTCAGTCTTTGTCCGTATGGTTGGTATAGGCGAGCAGGCGCTCGGCGTAGCGGGCCAGCATGTCCACCTCCAGGTTCACCCGGCTGCCGGCCTGAAGCGCCTTGAGCATGGTGTGCTCCAGGGTATGGGGGATGAGGTTGATGGAGAACTCCTCGCCATGCACCCGGTTCACCGTGAGGGAGACGCCGTTGACGGCGATGGAGCCCTTGGCCGCGATGAACCGGGCGAGCCTGTGCGGGGCGCGGATGTCGAGCCGCCAGCTGCCGCCCGCCTCCGCCCCCACCGGCTCGAAGCGCACCACCTCGCCGACGCCGTCGACGTGGCCGGAGACGATGTGGCCGCCCAGGTGGTCGGCGAGGCGCAGGGCCTTCTCCAGGTTGACCGCCTCGCCCGGCGCGAAGCCCACGGTGCAGGCGAAGGTCTCGCGCGAGACGTCGACGCCGAAGTGTTCGGCCCCCTTCTCCACCACGGTGAGGCACACCCCGTTCACGGCGATGGAGTCGCCCAGGGCCACTTCGTCGAGGCCCAGGCCCCCGGCATGCACCGTGAGCCGGGCGTCGCCGCCCGGGCCCTCCGTCAGATGCTGGATGCGACCGACCGCCTGAATGATGCCTGTGAACATGATGGGGGTTAGCGGCGTCCGAGCCGGAGAAAAAGGGGCCATTTTAGGGTTTTCGCCGTGCCGGGAGAACCCCAGACCGCCAGGAGGCGCTCACGCATGCGCGGCAAGGGATCCTGCCCGGTGGCCTCGCGGCAGCGCCGCACCGCCGACCAAGTGGCGAAGTAGCCCATCAGGGCGTCCAGGTCCCACTCGGCGGCGAGGCCGAAGGCGGGCGCGGCGAGCTCGGCGTAGGGGAAAGGCAGCTCGCGGTAGGCCGTCTCCACGTGCCGGCGCTCGGGCGGCCAGTAGGGGCCCAGCGCGTCGGCGTAGAAGGTCTCGATCACCGCGTCGACCTCGGGCGCGACGGCGAGCCGTTCGTAGCCCCAGAGGGCGACGAGCCCGCCGGGGCGCAGCACGCGGTTCGCCTCGGCATAAAAGCGGGGCAGGTCGAACCAGTGCGCGGCCTGGGCCACCGCGACGAGGTCCACGCTCGCCGCCGGCAGGCCGCTCGCCTCCGCCGGCGCCACCCGGTACGTCACACGGGGATGGGGCAGGGCCCGGGCGATCTGCTGCGCGCTCGCGTCCGTGGCCGTCACCTGCTGAAAATGGGCCGCCAGACCCAGGGCCGCCTGGCCGCTGCCGGTGGCGCAGTCCCAGGCCCGCTGCCGGGCCGGCGCCAGCCGCGCGAGCTCGGCGAACAGGGCCTCGGGGTAGCGCGGGCGGTGCGCCGCGTATTCCCGGGCCGCACCGGAGAAATGGTCCTTGAAGCCGCTCACGCCGGGCGCAGGGTGAGGCGCAGGTCGTCGCCCACCTGGCGGGCATCCATCAGGCGCAGGGCCCGGCGCCCCGCCATGTCGGCGAGCTCGGGCAGGTCGAAGAGGCCGCGCGCGGCATGGCCCATGACCACGGGGGCGAGATAGGCCAGCCACTCGTCCACCAGGCCGGCCTGCAGCAGGGCCCCGTTGAGCCCCATCCCCGCCTCGGCGTGGACCTCGTTGACCCCCCGCCGGGCCAGCTCCTCCATGAGCAGGGCGAGGTCGGGGCGGCCGCCGGGCCCCGGCAGCTCCAGCACGGTGGCGCCGGCGCGCAGCAGCGCCTCCAGCCGGTCCGCCGCCGCATCCGCGTCCTGGCACACCAGCAGCGCCCCGCCGCCCTGCAGGACCTTCGCGCCAGGCGGGGTCCGCAGGCGGCTGTCGACGACGACCTTGAGGGGCTGGCGCGGCGTCTCGACCCCGCGCACGTTCATCTGCGGGTCGTCCGAGAGCACCGTGCCCACCCCGGTGAGGAGGGCGCAGGCCCGCGCCCGCCAGCGGTGCACGTCGGCGCGCGCGGCCTCGCCGGTGATCCACTTGGACTCGCCGTTCAGGAGCGCGGTCTTGCCGTCCAGGCTCGCCGCGGTCTTGACCCGCACCCAGGGGCGGCCCCGGCTCATGCGCGAGACGAAGCCGATGTTGAGCTCGCGGGCCGCCGCCTCCAGGAGCCCCGCCTCCACCCGCACCCCGGCCAGGGTGAGCAGCTCCAGGCCGCGCCCGGCCACCACGGGGTTGGGGTCCGCCATAGCCGCCACCACGCGCGCCACCCCGGCGTCGATCAGGGCGTGGGCGCAGGGCGGGGTGCGGCCGTGGTGGCTGCAGGGCTCGAGGGTGACGTAGGCGGTGGCGCCGCGGGCGGCCGCGCCCGCCGCCCTCAGGGCGTGGACCTCGGCGTGGGGCCCGCCGGCGCGCTCGTGCCAGCCCTCGCCCACCACGCGGCCTTCGCGCACCAGCACGCAGCCCACCCGGGGGTTGGGCGTGGCGGTGCCGAGGCCGCGCTCCGCGAGCCGGAGCGCGTGGGCCATGTGGGCGTGGTCTTCGGCGCTGAACACGTCGCGCTCGCCGCTATTTCTTCTCGATATCGCGGATGGCGTCGCGGAAGTCCGCCACGTCCTGGAAGCTGCGGTAGACGGAGGCGAAGCGGATGTAGGCCACCTTGTCGAGCCTGTAGAGCTCGTTCATGACCATCTCGCCGATGAAGCGGGAGGCCACCTCGCGTTCGCCCAGGCTGAGGAGCTTCTGGCGGATTTTCTCCACCGCCTCGTCCACCAGCGCGGCGGGCACCGGGCGCTTGTGCAGGGCGCGGCGGAAGGATTCGCGCAGCTTCTTCTCGGAGAACTCCTCGCGCGTGCCGTTGCCCTTGACCACCTGGGGCATGCGCACCTCGGCCGTCTCGAAGGTGGTGAAGCGCTTGTCGCAGGTGGTGCAGCGGCGCCGGCGGCGGATGCTGGCGCCGTCCTCGGAGAGCCGGGTCTCCACCACCTGGGTGTCAGTCGCGCCGCAGAAGGGGCATTTCATGAGGAACGGCGGGAAATGGGCAATGGGAAACGGGAAACGCCGCACCCTCCCGGCAGGGAGGGTGGCGCGTAGCGCCGGGAGGGCATCCCATTTCCCTTTTCTCTTTTCACGAAATCATTTCCCGTACACCGGGAACTCGGCGCACATCGCCTGCACCTCGCCCGCCGCGCGCCGGGTCACGGCCTCGTCGGCGGGGGCGTCGAGCACGTCGGCGATGAGGTGGGCGAGGCGCTCCGCCTCGATCTCGGTGAAGCCGCGGGTGGTCATGGCCGGCGAGCCGATGCGGATGCCGGAGGTGACGAAGGGCTTCTCCGGGTCGTTGGGGATGCTGTTCTTGTTCACCGTGATGTGGGCGCGGCCCAGGGCGGCCTCGGCCTCCTTGCCGGTGATCTTCTTGGCGCGCAGGTCGAGCAGGAAGACGTGGCTCTCGGTGCCGCCCGAGACCACGCGCAGGCCGCGTTCCTCCGAGAGCACCCGGGCCATGACCCGGGCGTTGGCCAGGACCTGCTCCTGGTAGCGGCGGAACTCGGGCGAGGCCGCCTCCTTGAAGGCCACCGCCTTGCCGGCGATGACGTGCATCAGCGGGCCGCCCTGCAGGCCGGGGAAGATGGCGGAGTTGATCGCCTTCTCGTGCTCCGACTTCATCAGGATGACGCCGCCGCGAGGCCCCCTCAGGGTCTTGTGGGTGGTGGAGGTGACCACGTCGGCGTGCGGCACCGGGTTGGGGTAGACCCCCGCGGCGATGAGCCCCGCGTAGTGGGCCATGTCGACCATGAAGACGGCGCCGATCGCCTTCGCCACGCGGGCGAAGCGCTCGAAGTCGATCCTCAGGCTGTAGGCCGAGGCGCCGGCGATGATGAGCTTGGGCCGGTGCTCGTGGGCGAGCTGCTCCATGCGCTCGTAGTCGATCTCCTCGCGCTCGTCGAGGCCGTAGGCCACGACGTTGAACCACTTGCCGCTCATGTTGAGCGCCATGCCGTGGGTGAGGTGGCCGCCCTCGGCGAGGCTCATGCCCATGATGGTGTCGCCCGGCTTGAGGAAGGCCATGAACACCGCCTGGTTGGCCTGCGAGCCGGAGTTGGGCTGGACGTTGGCCGCCTCGGCGCCGAAGAGCCTCTTCAGCCGGTCGATGGCGAGCTGCTCCACCACGTCGACGTGCTCGCAGCCGCCGTAGTAGCGCTTGCCGGGATAGCCCTCGGCGTACTTGTTGGTCAGCACCGAGCCCTGGGCCTGCATGACCGCCGGGCTGGTGTAGTTCTCCGAGGCGATGAGCTCGATGTGGTCTTCCTGGCGCCTCGCCTCGCCCTCGATGGCGGCCCAAATCTCTGGATCGATCTTCTGGATGGTCTGATCGGCGGAAAACATGTCGGAAACCCCGGAAAACAAAGAAAAAAGAATTCTATCACGGCGGCGGCCGGCCTTACTCGGGGCACGGCCCCGGCGCAGCCGGCGTCCGGGCGGGATTGCCCGATCCCCGGGCCGTGTCCATAATGGCCGTCCGCTTACCGACCGGTCAGTCAATGCCGCCGCCGACCCCGCAGTCCCCCGATTCCGTCTCCCGCATCCTCGCCGCGGCCCGCGAGCTGTTCTCGGAGCGCGGCTTCGACGCCGTGTCCATGAACGCCGTCGCGGCAGCGGCGGGAGTGAGCAAGGCCAACATCTTCCACCACTTCAGGAGCAAGGACGCGCTCTACCTGGCGGTGGTGAAGGCGGCCTGCGACGCCTTCTGCGAGGAGACCGAGCGGCTCGGGGTGCCCGAGGGCCGCTTCGAGGCCCGGCTGCGCCGCTATGCCGGCGAGCACCTCGCCCATGTCCTGGCGAACGGCCCGGTCTCGCGCCTGATCCTGCGCGACCTGCTGGAGAAGGGCACGACGCGGGGGCAGGAGTTCGCCGAGCAAGTGTTCGGCCAGAACTTCGCCCGCCTGGTGGAGATCCTCAGGGCCGGCCAGCAGCGCGGCGAGCTGCGCGCCGACGCGGACCCCGCCATGGCGGCCGTGCTGATGATCGGCGCCGACCTCACCTACTTCCAGGCCCGCGAGGTGTTCCGCCACTTCCCCGACATGGCCTGCGCCGACGCGCCGGCCGAATACAGCCGCTCGGCCATGGACATCCTGCTCTACGGCATCCTGCCGCGCGGCGACGAGAATCGAGAGGACTGAACCATGCAAGCGATGCGATGGGCCCTGCTGGCCGCCCTGTTGGCCGGCGCCACCCTGGGCGGCTGCGGCAGGAAGGAGGAGGCGGCGAAACAGGGCCCGCCGCCCGCCCTGATCACCGCGGCCCAGGCCCAGGCGCGCGACCTGGAGCTCGTCGAGACGGCCGTCGGCGAGGCCGACAGCGCCACCGCCCCCATGGTCGCCGCCGAGGTGGCGGGCCGCGTGATCCGGGTGCATGCCGAGGTGGGCGACGCGGTGCGGCGGGGCCAGCTGCTCGCCGAGCTCGACGCCGCCGACTTCGCCGCCGACGCCAGGCGCCTGGAGGCCCAGGCCCTCACCCAGCGGCGGCTGACCGAGCGCTACCGCGAGCTCGCCCGGCAGGGCTTCATCTCGCCGATCAAGCTCGAGGAGGTGGAGGCCCTGAACGTGGCCGCCCAGGAGCAGCACGTCCGCGCCGCCAAGAACCTCGCGCGCACCCGCATCGTCGCCCCCGTGGCCGGCCGGGTGGAGGCGCGCCTCGTCTCCCAGGGCGACTGGCTCGAACTGGGCCAGCCCGCCTTCCAGCTCGCCACCAGCGAACGGCTGCGCATCCGCCTGCCCTTCCCGGAGACCGCGGCGGCCCGCATCCGCGCCGGGCAGACCGTCTACCTCACGACCCCCAGCGCCCCGGACGCCCCCTTCACGGGGCGGGTGACCGAGGTGCGCTCCCTGGTCGGGACGGGCAGCCGCTCCTTCGACGCCATCGTCGAGGTGGGGAACCCGGGGCAGTGGCGCCCCGGCGCCTCGGTCACCGGCCGCGTCGTGGTCGAGACCCACCCCGGCGCGGTGATGGTGCCCGAGCAAAGCGTGGTGCTGCGCCCGGCCGGCACCGTGGTCTACGTCGTCGCCGACGGCCGGGCCGCCCAGCGCGTGGTCAGGGCCGGCACCAAGGACCGGGGCGAGATCGAGATCCTGGAGGGGCTCCAGGCGGGCGAGACCGTGGCGGTCGACGGCGCCGGCTTCCTCACCGACGGGGCGAAGGTCGCCGTGCAGGCGCCCGCCGGGGCGGCGCTTCGCGAGGTTCACACTCCATGACCCTGCCCGAGCTCTCGATCAGGCGCCACGTCCTCGCCTGGATGCTCTCCGGGGTGCTGGTGCTCTTCGGCATCATCAGCTTCCTGCGCATCGGCATCGACCGCTTCCCCTACATCGAATTCCCCGTCATCTCCATCACCACCACGCTCAAGGGCGCCAACCCCGACATCGTCGACGCCAGCATCACCGGCCTCATCGAGACGGCGGTCAACAGCACGCCGGGCATCCAGCACGTCAACTCCACCTCCTCGCCCGGCGTGTCCGTGGTCGCCATCACCTTCGATCTGGACAAGAACGTCGACGTCGCCTTCAACGAGGTGCAGGCCAAGATCAACCAGGTCCTCCGCAGCCTGCCCAGGGACGCCGACCCCCCGGTGGTGGCCAAGGTGGAGACCAACTCCAGCCCCATCATGTGGCTCGCGCTGCAGGGCGACCGCACCCAGCAGCAGCTGAACCAGCACGCCCGCAACGTGGTGAAGAAGCGCCTGGAGACCATCGCCGGCGTCGGCGAGGTGCGCCTGGGCGGCCGGCGCGACCGCACCATCCGCGCCAACCTGCTGCCTGAGCGCATGGCGGCGCTGGGGGTCACCGCCCAGGACCTGCTCGGCGCCTTCGAGCGCGAGCACGTGCAGCTGCCCGGCGGCTTCGTCACCGGCGCGGCCACCGAGCACCTGCTCAAGCTCGACCTCGAGTTCCATTCCGTCGAGGCCCTGGAGGAGATGGTGGTGGCCTACCGCGCCGGCGCGCCCATCCGGCTCAAGGACGTGGCCGAGGTGGAGGACGGCCTGTCGGACTACCGGCAGCTCGCCCGCTTCAACGGCCAGCCCACCATCGGCCTGGGGATCGTCAAGGTGCCCAACACCAACACCGTGGCGATCGTCGACGCCGTCAAGGAGAAGCTCGAAAAGGAGATCGTCCCGCAGCTGCCGCCGGGCATGACCATCACGGTCGCCTCCAACGACGCCCTGTTCATCCAGGAGATGGTCGACGCCCTGCTCGACCACCTGGTCGAGGGCACCGTGCTCGCCGCGCTCATCGTGCTGCTCTTCCTCAAGAGCTGGCGCTCGACGCTCATCATCTCGCTCGCCATCCCGGTGTCGCTGCTGGGCGCCATCGCCGTGATGTATTTCTTCGGCTACACCTTCAACGCGCTGACCCTGCTCGCCCTGCTGCTGCTGATCGGCGTGGTGGTGGACGACGCCATCGTGGTCCTGGAAAACATTTATCGCCACCGCGAGATGGCGATAAATGTTTCGGCGCAGGCTGACGCCGGCGAAGCCGGGGTCAAGCCCGCGGATGCGGGCGGCCGGAGCCAGAACATCCACCGGCACCGCGAGTCGATCGACCCCGACCCCGTCACCGCCGCGATCTCCGGCAGCCGCGAGGTGGTCTTCGCCGTGCTCGCCGCCACCCTGTCTCTGGTCTCCATCTTCGCCCCGGTCATGTTCCTGGGCGGCATCGTCGGCATGTTCTTCAAGTCCTTCGCCGTGGTGGTGACCTTCGGCGTGCTGGTCTCGCTGTTCGTCTCGCTCACCCTCACGCCCATGCTCTGCTCGCGCTATCTCGTCGTGAAGCAGCGGCACGGCCGGGTCTACCGCGCCCTCGATGCCGCCTTCCGCGCCCTGGACGACGCCTACCGGCGCCTGCTCGCCTACGCCATGGGCCACCGCTGGAAGGTCGTCCTCGCCACCGCCCTGGTCGTGCTCACCTCGGGCTGGTTCTTCGCCAACATCGGCAAGACCTTCGTGCCGGAGGAGGATGAGGGCCGCTTCCTGGTCTACGTGAAGGCCCCGCTGGGCTCCAGCATCGACTACACCAGCGAACGCCTGCGCGAGGTGGAACAGGTCCTCGCCCGGCACAAGGAGGTCGCCACCTATTTCACCGCCGTCGGCCTGGGCCAGGCCGGCCAGGTCAACGAGGCCTTCGCCTTCGTGCGCATGGCCGACCGCGGCGATAGGGCGCTCAGGCAGTACGAGCTGATCCCCATCCTCAGGCGGGAACTGGCGCAGATCCCCGGCGCCCGCGCCTTCCCGGCGCCGGTGCCCATCGTCAGCGGCCAGCGCGGCGATCCGCTGCAGTTCGTGGTCTCCGGCCCCAATCTGCAGGAGGTCGGGCGCCTGGCCAAGCAGATGCAGGAGCGGCTCTCGGCCGACCCCGGCATCGGCCGCCTGGACATGAACCTGCAGCTCGACCTGCCGCAGCTCAGGATGGAGCTCGACCGCACCCGCGCCAACAGCCTGGGGCTCGGCTCCAACGACGTCGCCCTGGCGGTCAACGTGCTCACCGGCGGCGTCGACGTCGCCCGCTACAACGACGAGCCGGGCGACGGCGAGCGCTACTACGTGCGGCTCAAGGCGAAGGACGGCGAGTTCGCGCGCCCCGCCGACCTCTCCAAGGTCTATCTGCGCGCCGCGGGCGGCGAGCTGGTGCGCCTGGACACCGTCGCGCGGTTCGAGGAGAGGCTCGGCCCCGCGGTGATCGGCCGCATGGACCTGCAGTACGCCGCCCAGTTCTTCGGCAGCCCGACCGTGCCGCTGGGCGAGGCCGTGGCGAGGATCGAGGCGAGCGCCGCCGAGCTGCTGCCGCCCGGCTACGGGGTGAAGATGGTCGGCCAGGCGGAGGAATTCGAGAAGACCGCCCGCAACATGGCCTTCGCCTTCGTGCTCGCGCTGGTCCTGCTCTACATGGTGCTCGCGAGCCAGTTCAACTCCTTCCTGCAGCCGCTCATCATCATGGTGGCGCAGCCGCTCGCCATCATCGGCGGCGTCGTGGCGCTGTGGGCGACCGGCCACACCCTGAACATCTACTCCATGATCGGGCTGGTGCTCCTGATCGGCCTGGTGGCGAAGAACTCCATCCTGCTCGTGGACCTGACCAACCAGCGGCGCAGGGAAGGCATGGCGATCGACGCGGCGCTCCGGGACGCCTGCCCGACGCGGATGCGGCCGGTGCTCATGACCTCCTTCACCGTCATCCTCGCCCTGCTGCCTGCCGCCCTGGGCCTGGGCGCCGGCGCCGAGACCAACGGCCCGCTGGCGGTGGCGGTGATCGGCGGCATGCTCTCCTCCACCCTGCTCACCCTGGTGGTGGTGCCGGCGGTGTATTCCCTGGTGGAAGGCGCCCTGGCCCGCAGGCGCGCGCGCCGCGGCGGCTAGCGCCGGGCCGAGATGAGGAGGTTGCGCGGGGTGAGGCTGCGGTCGCAGAACTCGGCGAGGCGCACGCGGTAGCCCGCCCGCTCCAGGTAGAGCACCCGGTCGAGCGCGAGCCAGATCTCCAGGGGCCGGCGGAAGACGTGGCGCACCAGTTCCAGGCGCACCACCTCGCGCCGGCGCGCCCAGCCCGCGGCCTCGAGCGCGGACCAGTCGTAGTGCGCCGGCACTGCGATGCCTTCGCGCAGGGCGAGCCGGCGACACCAGGCCTCGAAGCCCAGCGAAGTCCAGGCCGCGGGGACCGGCTTGAAGGGCCGGGCCGGCTCGATGCCGGCGAGCGCCTCCCGCAGGTTGAGGAAGGCCAGCTTCCAGGCCATGCCGCGGTCGCGCTGGCGGAGGTCGCGGGCCCCTGCGGTCGCCGTGTCCGTGACCGCCAGGTGCAGCTCGTCGCGGCCGAGCTTGAGGCGCGCATCCGGATTGAGGGGACGGTACTCCGCGCTCGCCGTGCGGTAGTAGCAGCAGGGGGAGAGATCCAGGGCCGCCGCGCCTGAAGCCACCGCACCGCGGATCAGGGCCACGTGCAGGTCGCCGCAGGCGTGCAGGGCGACGGCATGGCGGCCGGCGAGGTGGCGCGCCGAGGCCGGATCGAGCGCATCGGCGCAGACGAAGCGCTGGGCGAGACGGGCCCGCCGGGCGAGCGCGTCGCCCTCGGCGCACAGGGCCGCATCGAGCTCCAGGCTCGCCACCGGCACGCCCCACCTCGACGCCAGCCAGCGCCCCAGGTGCCCCTTGCCGGAACACCATTCGAGCACGGCCCGCGCGGGCGCGCCCATGGCCTCGGCGAAGGCCTCGACCTGGGCGAGCTTGCGGCCGGGGATCTGCCAGCCCAGGCGATTCGACACCTCGGTTCGGGATGCATCGAGCCGAGGCAGCCCGATCAGCCGGCGCAGGGCCGCGAGCTCGGGGATGAAGGCGGCGATCCAGTCGATGAGCGCGGCGTTGTCCGCCGCGAGGCGATGCACCTCGGCATCCGGCAGGCCCAGCGCGTGCCCGGCCAGCTCCGGCCGGGTCTCGCACCAGCCCGGACGGCGCACATGGAACGGCGCCGGCCGCCAGAGCCCTTCGCAGGCGAGGAGGATCTCCTGCAGCTCAAAAAAACGCGCCGCCTGCGGCGACATGCCGGGCGGCGCGTGCATCGGGGGCCTGGGGGCTCAGCGCGGGAGCACCGGGCAGAGCAGGTCGTCCGCCGCCTCATCGCCCAGGCGCTCGTAGATGGCGGCGAGGGCCTGGTTCTCGGTGGCGAAGATGTTCTCGTGCCCGATCAGCTCGAACAGGCCGGTGGCGCGCATGACGTCCAGCACCTGCTTCTTGAGGCCGGAGAAGACCAGGGTGACCCCGTTCTCGCGCAGCCGCTCGACCAGGTGGTGCACCACCTCCTCGCCCGAGGCGTCGAGCTGGTTGATGGCGTCGCCCACGATGAGGATGAACTTGGCCTTCGGGTGCCCCACCAGCGCCTCCAGCACCGCGTCCTCGAAGTAGGACACGTTGGCGAAGTAGAGCGAGCCGTCGTAGCGCATGGCCACCACGTGCTCGCTCTTGGGCAGGTCGGGGTTGACCTTGAGGTCGCGCAGGGTGCCGTCCTTGTAGCGGCCGAGCAGCGCCACCCGCGGCGACATGGTGCGCAGCAGGTAGAGCACGATGGCGAGCCCCGCCCCGACCATGATGCCGTTGTCCAGGTGCGGCGCGAAGGCGAGCGTGGCGACGAAGGCCACGACGGCGGCCGCCCCGTCGTGCTTGTGGGTGTGCCAGGCGTGCTTGATCGCCTTGAAGTTCACCAGCCCGATCACCGCCATGATGATGATGGCGGCCAGCACGGCCTGGGGTAGGTGGTACAGCAGCGGGGTCAGGAACAGCAGGGTGACCAGGACGGCCAGGGCGGTGATCACCGCCGACATGCCGGTCTTGGCCCCCGCGTTGAGGTTCACCGCGGAGCGCGAGAAGGAACCGGACACCGGGTAGGACTGGGAGATGCTGCCCACGATGTTGGCCAGCCCCTGGCCGATCAGCTCCTGGTTCGGGTCGATGCGCTGCTTGGTCCGGGCCGCCATGGCCTTGGCGATGGAGATGGCCTCCATGAAGCCGACCAGGGAGATCACCAGGGCGGAGATCAGGAGGCTGCCGAACTTGCCGAAGTCCATCGTGGGCAGGGCGAAGCTGGGCAGGCCCTCGGGGATGCTGCCCACCACCTCGCCGCCGCCCTGCAGCCTGAACTCCTCGTCCTTGACCTTGCGGATGCGGTAGGTCGCGCTGTCGAGCTTGACGCTCCCGGGCGCGCGGCCTTCGACGTAGACGGCCACGGTCCGGTTCTGGTCGTCCACCTGGCGCACCACCTTGATGTGGCGCAGCTGCGCCTTCTGCTGGTTGAGCTCGTGCTCCAGGGTCTGCAGCGACAGCCGGGTGAGGCCGAGGTCGGCCTCCTGGGCGATGACGTTCTCGCTGGCCTTGCCCTCCAGCTTGATGGCCTGCTGCAGGGCCTCGGCCTTGTCGGCGATCTCCTTGTTCAGCTCTTCCACCTGGTGGGACATGTCGGACACCCGCTTGACCAGGGCCTGGACCTGGGTGTCGGCCACCTGGTCCAGCCGGCCGACGGCGTTGCGCTCGAAGCCGATGGCCCAGCTCACGAGGGTGGCGACCACCACCGCGATGAGCACGCCCGGCAGCGCAGGCCTGTACTTCTTGATCGCCCACATCAAGGCGATGGCGCCCAGCCCCATGAGCAGGGTGGGGAAGTGGGTGTCGCCGATCTGCTGGAACACGCCCCAGATGTCGACCAGGAAGGACTCGCTGCGGGGCATGGGCACGCCGAAGAGCTTGCTCACCTGCGACAGGCCGATGATGATGGCCGCCGCATTGGTGAAGCCCACGATCACCGGGTGGGAGAGGAAGTTCACGATCACGCCCAGCTTGAACACGCCCAGGGCGAACTGGATCACCCCGACGAGGAAGGCGAGCATGATGGCCAGGGCGATGAAGCTGTCGGACCCCGGGGCGGCATACACCGCCAGGGTGGACGCGGTCAGCAGCGAGACCACCGCCACGGGTCCGGTGCCCAGCTGGTTGGAAGAGCCCCACAGCGAGGCGACGGCCACCGGCAGGAAGGCCGCATACAGGCCGTAATAGGCCGGCAGGCCGGCCAGCTGCGCATAGGCCATGGACTGCGGGATCAAGACCAGGGCCACGGTGATGCCGGCGACGAAATCGGCCTTGAGGGTGGCCTGGCTCAGGGGGAACCAGCGCAGGAAGGGCAGCAGGCGCAGCAGCAGTGGGTTCATCTTCTTTGATTCCGGGGAGGGGGGCGGGTTGAGCGGAGGATGCAAACAACCGGCGATTATATCGGCGCGCGCCGGTTTGCGCGAACGGCCGGCCTGGGGGAGGCCCGGCGGGCGGCGTTGCGTCGGGCCGAAACATTTACTACATTGACGTCTGAATATTAAGTTTTCCTAATAAACCCGACCCGAGGAGGCCTTGGCATGCCGCTCAGCAAGACCCTCAGAGACATCTGCGTCCCCCTCTCGGAATATCCCAACCTGAGCGACACCGCCACGCTGCACGACGCCTTCGCCGCCCTGAAGGCGGGCTTCGAGGCCGGCCGGCGCTTCCGCCACGTCCTGGTCCTCAACGCGCAGGACCAGCTGGTCGGGATCCTGGGCATGCGCGACATCCTGCGCGGCCTGTTCCCGGACTATCTGCGCACCGGGGAACTCAGCCGCTACGAGGCCCCCCTCCCGGATTTCCCCGCCCTCACCCTGATCTGGGCGGAGACCTTTCAGAGCCAATCCCTGGAGGCCGCGAAGAGGCCGGTCCGCGATTTCATGGGCGCGGTGCCGGACAGGATCGGCCCCGACGACCCCATCACCAAGGCGGCCTATCTCATGGTGATCCACGACACCAGCATGCTGCCCGTGGTCGAGGGCGAACGCCTGGTCGGCGTGGTGCGCATGATCGACGTGTTCAACGAGGCCTCCAAGGTGGTGCTCCATGGCTGACGCCCCCTCCCACCACGACCAGACTGTCACCCTGGCCGCCGAGCGGCTGCCCATCGACCTCAGGAAGACGGCGATCCTGCTCCTGGGGCTGGCCGTCTTCCTCGCCATCTATTTCTCGCCGCCCTGGGCCGTGGCCGTCGACCCCGCCGGCAAGGAGTTCGTGCTCTCGCAGCAGGGCAAGGCGGCCATCGGGCTGTTCCTCATGGCCGGCATCTGGTGGGTGTTCGAGGTCATCCCCATCGGCGTGACCGCCATCGCCATCGGCGTCTTCCAGGCCATGTTCTTCATCCGCCCGGCCAAGGACGCCTTCCACGACTTCATGGACCCGGCGGTGATGTTCATCTTCGGCTCCATCGTCATCGGCCTCGCCTTCACCCGCTCGGGGCTGACCAAGCGCATCGCCTACAAGATGCTGGCCGTGGTCGGCGAGCGCACCGACAGGATCCTGCTCGGGGCCATGGTGGTCACCGCCGCGCTGGCCCATCTCATGGCGCACACCGCCGTGGCCGCCACCATGTTCCCCATCCTGCTCGCCATCTACGCCCTCTACGGCGAGGGGGAAAGGCCCTCCAACTTCGGCAAGGCCCTGTTCATCGGCATGGCCTACGCCGCCGGCGCCGGCAGCATCGTCACCTTCCTGGGCGCCGCGCGGGGACCGGCCGCCGCCGCCATGTACGAGGGCTTCACCGGCCACCACATCACCTTCTTCCAGCTCACCGAGTACATGTTCGTCATCGGCTGGGGCATGGTCTTCCTCATCTGGCTCTACCTGAAGACCTTCCTCAAGCCGGAGAAGGCCAGCATCCCCGGCCTGCGCGACAAGGTGAAGCGGCTCGCCGCCGCCATCGGGCCGATGACCCTCAAGGAGAAGCTGGTCATCGCCATCGTCGCCGCCCTGGTGGTGGTGATGTCGACCAAGTCCTTCATCCCGCTGCTCGCGCCCATCGACCGCGCCGCGGTGATCCTCACCACGACGCTGCTCTTCTTCATCCTCGGCGTGCTGACGGTGAAGGACCTGGAGGAGATCCCCTGGAACATCGTGCTGCTCTTCTCCGGCGCCATGTCCATCGGCTTCTGCCTCTGGCAGACGGGGGCCGCGGAATGGATGGCGGTCAACTGGCTGGGCCTGCTGATCGAGGCGCACTGGTGGGTGTTCGTCATGGGCATCGCCGCCTTCGTGCTGATCATGACCAACTTCATCATGAACGTGGCGGCCATCGCCATCGTGCTGCCCGTGGCCCTGGTCATCGCCAAGTATCTCGGGGTGGCGCCGGAGGTGATCGTCTACTCCGCGCTGGTCACCGCCGGCATGCCCTTCCTGCTGCTGATCGGCGCCGCGCCCAACGCCATCGCCTACGACTCCAGGCAGTTCACCACGGCCGAGTTCTTCAAGCACGGCATCCCCATGAGCCTGATCCTGCTGGTGGTGCTGGGCCTGGCCATGGTCACCCTCTGGCCCATGCTGGGCATGCCCATCCTGGTGAAATAAGGGGAATCCGCCATGCCCTGCAGGATCCTGCTTCCCGTCGACGGCTCCGAGGGCTCGTCGCGCGCCGCCCGGCATGTGGCCGGCATCGCCGGCATGGTCCCCGGGCTGGAGGTCTGGGTCGTCAACGTCCAGCCCCCGGGCGACGACTGGATGACCCGGCGCTCGTTCAAGGCCGAGGAGCTCGCCCGCATGGAGCAGGAGTGGGGCGAGGCGGCCCTCGCGCCGGCACGCGAGATCCTCCAGGCGGCCGGGGTCCGGCCCAGCGAGCGCGTCGTCCAGGGCGACGTGGCCCGGACCATCGCCCGGCTCGCCCAGGAACTCGGCTGCGACCAGATCGTGATGGGCACCCGCGGCCAGTCCGCCCTGGGCGGCCTGCTCATGGGCTCGGTCGCCACCAGGGTGCTGCACCTCGCGACGGTTCCCGTGACCCTGGTCAAATAGGCCAGGCCCAAAAGAGGCCGGAGAGCCGCCATGCCCAGCCGCCGGATCGGCGCCGCCCTCGGCCTGCTCGCCGCCCTGCTCCTTCCCTTGCCGGCCTGGGCCGCCGAGGGGCCGGCGGTCTTCGGCATCCCCGTCGACTTCATCCTGTTCGCCGCCACCCTGCTCGGGGTCGCCCTCTTCCACCATCACACCCTGCGGGTGGCCCTCACCGGCCTCGCCGCAATCTCGCTCTACAAGATCGGCTACACCGGCTTCGACGAGGGCGCCGGCGTCCAGGGCTGGCTCGCCCACCTGGAGCACGAGTGGGTGGTGCTCAGCAACCTCCTGGGGCTGCTGCTGGGCTTCGCCCTGCTCGCACGCCACTTCGAGGACAGCGGCGTGCCCCACGCCCTGCCGCGCTACCTGCCGGGCGACTGGAAGGGGGCCTTCGTGCTCCTGGCGATGGTCTTCCTGATGTCCGCCTTCCTCGACAACATCGCCGCGGCGCTCATCGGCGGCACCATGGCCGCCCACGTCTTCCGGCGCCGGGTGCACATCGGCTACCTCGCCGCCATCGTCGCCGCCTCCAACGCCGGGGGCTCGGGCAGCGTGGTCGGCGACACCACCACGACCATGATGTGGATCGACGGGGTCAGCCCCCTGGACGTCACCCCCGCCTACGTGGCGGCCGTGGCCGCCCTGGCCGTGTTCGGCCTGATCGCCGCGCGCCAGCAGCAGGCCTACCAGCCCATCCAGCGGGAAGCCGGCGCCGGCGCCCGGGTCGACTGGGCGCGGCTCGGCATCGTCGCCTGGATCCTCCTCGCCGCCATCGCCACCAACGTCACCGTGAACACCCGCTTCCCCGAGGCCGCCGACGCCTTCCCCTTCCTGGGGGCGGCGGTGTGGGTGGCCATCCTCCTGGCGCTGCCCCTGCGCAGGCCCGAGTGGAGCCTGCTGCCCGACGCCGCCCGGGGCAGCGTCTTCCTGCTCTCGCTGGTGATGTGCGCCTCGATGATGCCGGTGGAGGAGCTGCCCGCCGCCTCGTGGGAGACGGCCTTCGGCCTCGGCTTCGTCTCGGCGGTGTTCGACAACATCCCGCTCACCGCCCTGGCGCTCGCCCAAGGCGGCTACGACTGGGGCGTGCTCGCCTACGCGGTGGGCTTCGGCGGCTCCATGATCTGGTTCGGCTCCTCGGCAGGCGTCGCCCTGTCCAACCTCTTCCCCGAGGCCCGCTCGGTCGGGGCCTGGATCAGGAGCGGCTGGCACGTGGCCCTGGGCTACGTGATCGGCTTCTTCGTCATGCTCGCGCTGGTCGGCTGGCACCCGCAGACGCCGCACAAGGCGGCGCGGGCCGCGCCGCCGGCGGCGGCGGCGCCGGCGCGCTGAGCCCTCCTATTTGCCCACGACCCGGCCGCCGGCCGCCTTCCAGCCCTCGATGCCGCCCTCGATGAAGCGGGCCTTGAGCCCCCTGGCCTGCAGCGCGTCGACCACGGTGTTGGACACCGAGCCGCCGCGCACGCAGTAAAGGACGATGTCCCGGTCCTGCGGCAGGGCATCGGCCCATTCGGCCAGCCGCTCGGGATCCTTCCAGTGGGCGCCGGCCAGCTGTTCGGCGGAGGCGTGCCGGTCGGCGACGCGGCGCACGTCCAGGATGTACTTCCCGGCGAGCTGGGCTTGCAGGGCCTCGGGCTTGATGCTGCGGTCCATGTTCAGGCTCCTTGGATGCGGTTGAAGGCGGCCTCGGCGGCCGTCCAGGAAAGGTTCTGCATGAAGGCGTCGACATAGGCCGCCGCCCTGGTGCCGAAGTCCATGTGGTAGCTGTGCTCGTACATGTCCAGGGCGACGAGCGGCACGGCGCCGGCCAGGTTGTGCGCGTGGTCGGCGGCCCAGGTGTTGAGCAGCCGGCCGTGGCGCGGGCTCCAGGCGAGCAGGGTCCAGCCGGAGCCGCCGCCCTGGGCGCGGCCCATGGCGGCGAATTGTGCGCGCCAGGCGTCCAGCGAGCCGAAGTCCTTTTCGATCCGGGACTTGAGCGCGGCGGCCGGGTCGCCGCCCACCCCACCCAGGCTGTCGAAATAGACCTCGTGCAGGATCATGGAGCCGGCGGCGACGAGCTCCTCGCGCTTGAGCCCGTTGATGACGAACACCGGGGCGCTGGCCCAGTCCAGTTCGGCCAGCTTGGCCTCGATGGCGCCGAGCCGCTTCACGGCGCCGCCGTAGTTGTTCTCCCAGTGGCTCACGATGAGCCTCTCCGACAGGCCGGCGAGCTTGGCCGGGTCGCAGGACAGGGGCTTCATTGCATACGCCATGATCCGTCTCCTTAGCCGAGAATGAAGGTGTAGGCCAGGCCGGCGACGGCGCAGGCGCCGAGCACGCGCAGGATGTCCTGCTTGTATCGCCACAGGGCGACGAAGGCGGCGACGGCCACGATCACCGCGAACCCCTGGAACTCGCCGGCGAAGGGTGCCGCCGCCGTGGCCTGCGGCCAGAACACGTGCCAGGCGAAGAACACCGCGAGGTTGAGGATCACCCCGACCACGGCGGCGGTGATGCCGGTCAGGGGGGCGACGAACTTGATGTCGCCGTGGGTGGCCTCGACCAGGGGCGCGCCCGCCAGGATGAAGAGGTAGCCGGGCAGGAAGGTGAAGAAGGTGGCCACCGTGGCGCCGGCCACACCGCCCCAGAACAGGGCCTCGGGGCCGAACACCGCCTGGGTCCAGCCGCCGACGAAGCCGACGAAGGCCACCACCATGATCAGCGGCCCGGGCGTGGTCTCGCCCAGGGCGAGGCCGTCGATCATCTGGGGGCCGGTGAGCCAGCCGTATTGCTCCACCCCGCCCTGGTAGACGTAGGGCAGCACGGCATAGGCGCCGCCGAAGGTGACCAGGGCGGCCCGGGTGAAGAACCCGCCCATGTCGGTGAGCGTCCCGGCCGGCAGCAGGGCCATGGCCGCCGCCCAGAGGGCGAGGAAGAGGACGAGCAGGGCGGCCAGGCGCCCGGCCCGGAACTTGACGTGGGCCGGCGGCGGCGTGTCGTCGTCGATGAGCGCCGGGCCGTAGTCCTTGCCGGAGGCGCCGTGGCCGCCGCCCACCCTGAAGCGGGCCGGATCGATGCGGCCGCCGAGGTAGCCCAGGATGCCCGCGCCCAGCACGATGTAGGGGAAGGGCACGTTGAAGGCGAAGATGGCCACGAAGGAGGCCGCGGCGAAGGCCCAGAGCACGCTGTTCTTCAAGGCCCGCGTGCCGATGCGCCAGGCGGCGAAGAGCACGATGGCCACCACCGCCGGCTTGATGCCGGCGAACACCCCCTGCACGAAGGCGACGTCGCCGAAGGCGAGATAGATCCAGGTCAGGGCGATGAGGATGAAGAGCGAGGGCAGCACGAACAGCGTGCCCGCGACGATGCCGCCCCAGCTGCGGTGCAGCAGCCAGCCGATGTAGATGGCCAGCTGCTGCGCCTCGGGCCCGGGCAGCAGCATGCAGTAGTTGAGCGCGTGCAGGAAACGCTGCTCGGAGATCCAGCGCCGGCGCTCCACCAGCTCCTGGTGCATCATGGAGATCTGCCCGGCCGGGCCGCCGAAGCTGATGAAGCCGAGCTTGAGCCAGTAGCGGAAGGCCTCCCAGAACGTGGGGGGGGCGGGACGCTCAGGGGCTGCGTTCATGGTGTTGCCGGCTCCTCTCGAAAGGCCTGATACAGATCGTCGAACAGCCGCCCGGCCTCCCCGAGCAGGGCGTCGTCGTCATCCCCGAGGCGGGCGCGCATGCCGCGGAGCAGCCGCTCCAGGCCGGCCGCCTCGGCCGCCACCCCGCCCACGTCCAGGGCGTGGACGATGCGCCCGAGCTGCAGCAGGGCGGCATCCGCCTCCAGGCCGAAGCTCGCCAGGAGGGTCTCGAAGGTCACCCGCTCGCCCACATGGCTGAAGGCGGCGCCGTCGAAGTCGAAGCCCAGGGCATCCGCAGGGCAGGCGGCGGGGCTCGCCAGCCAGAGGATGCGGGCCTCGCGGTCTATGAACCTCGAGATCAGCCAGGCGGAGGCGAGCCGGTCCACCCAGGGACGCGCGCGGGTGGCCCAGGTGCGGCGCTGGTAGGCCGCGGCATCCAGCCTGGGGATGGCGCCCGCCGCGGCGCTCGGCTCATGGGGCGAGAGGGCGCGCTCCAGGTCGAGCACGGCGGCGCGGGCCGCCGCCTGGCCCGCGCCGGGGAAGAAGTCGATGGCGGCCAGCTGCTCCAGCTCGCGGCGCAGGCGGCCCAGCTGCCTCGCCCCGGCCGCCTCCCGGGCCGGGCCCTTGCGCAGCGCCGCGGCCGCCTCGATCAGCCGGGCGAAGTCCGCCCCGCGCTCGAACAGGGCCCGGAAACGGGCCTCCTGGGCCGCGTCGATGGCGGCCAGGCCCAGCACCTCGGCCGCCCCGCCCGCGGCCTGCACCTGCGCGGCGATGCGCTCGAACACCCCGGCGGCCGCACACGGCAGCAGCCAGGCACCGTCCCGCAGCGCCGCGGCGCCCGCCCCGCGCACGGCACGCCAGAGGCGCATGCGCAGGGTGGTGTTGGCCGAGGGAAGGCTCGCCACGAGGAGACGCCAGCAGGGTAGATTCATGTAGTGAATATAACATTTATGGTTAATATTCCTACATGGAATTTTTGGGGCGCGAAGCGGGCGCCCGGCTGCATTGACGAAGCCGGCGCGGGAGGCTTAACTACCCGGCAGAGCGCAAAGGAGCCGACGTGTCCGAAATCGACCCGACCGACATCATCCACATCAACGCCCGGATCCTGGTCCTGGAGACGGAGCACCGCGACCTGGACCGGGTCATCCGGCACCTGGTCGCCACGGGTTATGAGGACGAGCTGGGGCTCAAACGCATGAAGAAGCGCAAGCTCGCCCTCAAGGACGAGATCATGCGCCTGAAGATGGCCCTGATGCCGGACATCCCGGCCTGAGGGCGCTAGCCCCGGCGCAGGCCCAGCGGGTCGTCCGGGTCTATGCCCTCCATGAAGGGCAGCCTGCGGTCGCGGTGGGTGACCTGGTACATCAGGCCGATCCAGTTGCCCACGATGGCCTCCCCGGTGTCGTGCCAGGTGTTGTCGAGCCGCCCCGCCACCCGCGCCTCGGGAAACTCCGGGATGGGCCCGCCCCGCGCGCGGGCCTCCTGCATGCGGCTGCGGTATTCGTTGAGCAGGGCCTTCTCCTGCACGCCGAAATAGTGCCTCGGGAAGGGCGGATGCGCCGCAAGCCCCCCCTTGGCATGGAGCAGGGCATCGCGCTTGTACTCCTTCAGCAGCGAGATGGTGTCGTACTCGGGATGGCCCTGGAAGAACACCATGCGGAAGCCGTCGGCGCTGGTGGCGAGGTGCACGCCGCCCTCCTCGCTCTCGGCCAGCACCCGCAGGCCCGCGGCCTCGAATTGCTCGCGGGTGATGGCGTTCCAGCGGGAATGGGGCACGTCGAAGCGGGTGTTCACGTCGGCCACCAGGGGATGATGCTGGTCCACCACCCGGTGCGGGAACACCCCCCAGACCTTCTGCGGCTGGCGGATGCGCGTCTGGCCGTAGCGGAACTGCAGCACCGCGTGGGTGGTGAGGCAGGAGCAGAGCGTCGTGGTGACGTTCGCCATGGCCCAGTCCAGGACCCGGATGAGCGGCTGCCAGAAGGGCTCCAGCGAGAGGTCCGGCCCGGTGACGTTGGCGCCGGTGATGATCAGGGCGTCCAGCCCCTCGGCCATGACCTTCTCCAGCGGCTCGTAGTAGCGCTCGATGTGGGCCTGCGCCTCCGGCCCGCGCTGGAGCTCCGGCAGCGTGAAGGGATGCATGTAGAACTGGGCGATGGGGTTGGCCTCGCCCACCAGGCGGTAGAACTGCCGCTCCGTGGCGGCCAGCGCCGCATCGGGCATCATGTTCAGGAGCCCGATGTGCAGCTCGCGGATCTCCTGGTGCAGGGCGCGGTCCGCGCTGAGCACCGTCACCCCCTCGCGGCGCAGGCGCTCGAAGGTGGGCAGGTCGTTGTGGGCGACCAGGGGCATGTCTCTATCTCCACGCAATCTGTAAGAGCGGCTTCAGCCGCGAATGCATCCAGGCTGCGCCGCCGTCCTCGCGCCTGAAGGCGCTCCTACCACTCTAGGCCGTCCTCGCGATGGCCGTCTCCAGCATAGCCAGGAAGTCCCGCTCGTCGCGCACCCCGGCCACCTCGCGCGAGGTGACCGTGTAGCCGTGCGGGGCGGCGATGGCCTCGTAGCGCGGGATGCGCGAGCGGAAGAGGCGCGGGAAGACCCAGCGGGCGAAGGCGTCCGGGTCGATCTCGGCGGCGAACGCGAGGCCCGTCTCCTCGAGGTAGACGGCGAGCTGCTCCTGCAGGAAGGCCGGCCGGTAATACAGGGGCTTGGGGTCGGAGACGGCGCGGTCGATGAGCTTCTGCTCCTCCTCGGCATCGGTGACCTGGATGTAGAGGATGAGGGTGTGCCGCGCCAGCAGCTCGATGACCGCGTCGTCCTCCAGCTCGCAGAGGCTGCCGCCGACGTCGTTGACGAAGTGGTCGTAGCCGTAGATCTCGTGCGCCTTGCGGATGAACTCCGGGACGTCCTTCATGGCGGCGATCTCCGCCTCGCGGTAGCGGGCCTGGCGGCGGATGAAGTCGGCGAGCTCGACGCCGCCCAGCTCCGGGTTGCCCAGCTTGCCGACGAAGGACAGCACCGGGCCCAGGTCGTGGATCTTGATGTTGTTGCGGATGTCGATCCAGTCGCGGCGCAGGAGGTCGCGCAGGAAGGGCACCTGCATGGCCTGGCTCTTGATCATGTCCAGGATGGGCTCGTCGAGATAGCGGGTGCCGATGCGGTAGTCGCCGGAAAAGTGGAACCAGTCATGGCCCCGCAGCATCGTGGAGAGGTGGGTCTTGCCCACCCCGGACATGCCGAGCAGGGTGACGCTGCGGTGCCTCCAGGCGCGGAAGGTGTCGACGGTGAACTTCACGGTGGGCTCTCTGGGTCAGGGGTCAGGGGTCAGGGGTCAGGGGTCAGGGGTCAGGGGTCAGGGGTCAGTAATGGCGATTTTCGCCGATCCCGGCGGTTTTGTCGGCGGCCCGCTCAGGGCTTGTGAAGAAACCGTAACGAGCGGCCCGAGAGCAAGGCGGACGGAACGCAGCGACGAGAAAACGAGCTCTGCGAGTTTCGGTGCAGGCTCACATGAGCGAAGCGAATGTGATGCCGGAGCCACATATCAAATGGATAGGCGAGGAGCGAAAACGAAGTTTCGGTGCAGGCTAACTTCGGCCTTGCCGAAGTTAAGCGAAGCGGCCGAAGCCAGTACCGCCCAACGCAGCTATCGGGACGCGCAGTAGGTTTATTCACAAGCTCTCAGGGCGCCTCGGCCCAGCGCCGCAGCAGCTCGGCGTCCACCCAGGCCTTGCCGTGGGTCTCGCCCGCCAGCGTCCGGAAGGGCGCCCCCGGCTCGCCCAGGTCGGACAGCACGGCCAGCGCGCCGGTGAAGTCCTCCCCCGCCGTGTAGCTGCTCTCGGCGACCAGCACCGGCAGCCCCGCCCCGCGCGCGGCCAGCACGCCGTTGCGGGAATCCTCCAGGGCGAGGCAGGCGCGGGCCGGCAGGTCCAGCCGCTCCAGCACCCAGGCGTAGATGTCGGGTGCGGGCTTCTTGGCCGGCACGATGTCGCCGGCGCCGATAACCTCGAAGAACCCCTCGGGCAGCTCGTGCAGGGTGTGGCGCAAGAGGGCGTCCACGTTCTCGGGCGAGGTGGTGGTGGCGATGGCCATGCGCAGGCCGGCCGCCTTGAGCTCCCGGAGCAGGCGCAGCACGCCCGGCCGCGGCGGGATGGCGCCCGTCTCCATCAGGGCGACGTAGTGCCGGGTCTTGGCCTTGTGCAGGCCGGCGATGAAGGCGTCGAGATCGTCGCGCCCGAGCATCTCCGGGGCGTAGCGCTCCATGTAGCGGCGGATGCGCTCCTTGCCGCCGGTGACGGCGAGCAGCTCGCCGTAGAGCTCCACGCCCCACTCCCAGGCGAGGCCATGTTCGCGGAAGGCGGCGTTGAAGGCGGGGCGGTGGCCGTCGCGCTCGGTCTCGGCCAGGGTGCCGTCGACGTCGAAGATGACGGCCTGCAGGGTATGGCTCATGGGGGTTCCTTCAAAGCGGGTAGGCATAGAGGCTCGAGACGGCTGGCGGCGTTGCACCGGCAGCCGCAGGTGCCCGGCCTCAGTCGTCCTCGCCCAGCACCGGGTCCCGGCCGGCGCCGGTCCCGGTCTCGGGGATGATGCCGAACAGCCAGGCGTCCTCGATGATCTGGCCCGGGTGGGCCGTGCCGCCGCAGTTGTCGGCGTGTATCCCCGCATAGACGGTCTTCTGCATGGCGCGTCCCTCAGTCTTCGTGGGCGGCGTGCTTCATCGCCTTCTTGGCGAGCCCGAGCCGGTCCATCAGCGCGAACATGACGCCGGAGACCACGAAGGTCATGTGTATGCCCACCTTCCAGGCGAGCTGCTCGTTGCTCATCTCGCCCACGTTGACGAAGGCCTTGAGCAGCTCGATGCCGGAGATGGCGACGATGGAGCCGATGACCTTGATCTTGAGGTCGGAGAAGTCCACGTGGCCCATCCATTCCGGCCGGTCCTCGTGGGCGGCGGTGTCGATCTTGGACACGAAGTTCTCGTAGCCGGCGAAGATGATGATCAAGAGCAGGTTGGCCACCAGGGCGATGTCCACCAGCGAGAGCACGCCGACGATGAGCGCGCTGCCGCCCTCGCCCAGGGCCAGGTCCATGAGGGAGACGAACTCCTTCGCGAACTTGAAGAGCAGCACCACGATGGCCCCCACCAGGCCGACATAGAACGGCGCCAGCAGCCAGCGGCTGCCGAAGATGAAACGCTCAAGGGCCTTTTCCATTTGCTGCATCGATCGATTTCCCATTCCCGTGATCCTGCCCGGCGAGCCGGTGGCATCCCTGGCGCAGGCGAAGGCTGCGGATATTGCCCGTCATCGGCGCCGCCTTCAAGTGCCCGGCCGCTGATCGCAGGGCCAAGCACCAGGCCGCCCTCGCCTGGCTGCTGCGTGCCCCGGCCCGGCGGCCGATGCCGTGCGCAGGGGCAGACCCTTGCGCCGGGCAGTCCGCCCATCTCCCACCTGGCCATCGAGAAGTCTTGTTATCATGGCGGACTCCCTCATCTGCCCAGCGACCGCTCCCCATGTTCTCCAACCGCTCGAGCATCTCCACCGCCCTGGAAAGCTTCAGGCTCGATGGCCGCATGCTCTGCTACAACAGCTTCGTGCCCAAGCTCTACAACTGGTGCCTCTCCCTCGGTTTCCTGCCCGGCAAGATCATGCCCTCGCGCGCCTTCTGCTCGGACGAGAACCAGGGCTTCCCCATCATCCTCATCGCCAAGCACTTCGGCGCCTTTCCCTTCAACCACGGCCGGGTCGGCGGCATCGTCTCGATCGAACGCCACGGCCCGCATGCCGATCACGGCAAGGACCTGCTCCTGGTCCAGGCCAGCCACGTCGGCTACGACCCGGATACCGGCGAGTTCGGCGTCTATCGCCGCCTGCGTACGGAAGACGAGACCAACAGCTGCGCCTGCGGCAAGATCGGCCGCATCGTCGAGAAGTACGCCGACGACTACACCTATGCCCGGGAGAGCGTGCGCCTGATCCGCCACGAAGGCCGCCCGGCGGTACTCATCGACTACCTGCTGATCCAGCCGCGCAAGCGCGGCCTGTTCCTGGTGGCCGAGAACCTGGTCGAGGGCGCCGGCAGGGAGCTGCCGCGGCCGGTCACCACGCGCAGCACCGGGCACGTCTTCCGCGCCGCCCAGACCCTGGTCGCCCGCCTGGGGGAAGACGCCTGGCCGCGCGAGGGCAGCGTCGCCATCGGCGCGCATCTCGCCGCGGAGGATTTCTACTTCCAGCGCGAAAACCATTGGGAAGACCCCTTCCAGGATCAGCTGGAGCAGAACCTGCTCGCCCCCATGCCCTGGATCCTCACCTCCCGCCACCCCCTGCTGACGGCGGCCTGCGCCAACACCCTGGCCGAGTTCGAGCGCACCTACCGCAGCCTGCTGCAGTCCCCCGTCATGCGCGGCAAGAACCTGCTCTTCGTCGCCGGCCTGAACATCGACATCTCGCCCCGCCCGGGCGAGGACTTCCCCACGACCAAGTTCGTGCCCTGGGCGGCCTATCTGCAGCGCACCGACGGCAGCCAGGAGATCCTCGAGCAGGACGAGCTGCTGGAGCGGCTGCGCGCCGCCCCGTGCAGCAACCCCGGCCAGATCGACCTGGACAGGGCCATCGAGGCGATGGCCGGCAAGCCCGAGGTCGAGGTGCGCCTGTAGGGGTACCTCCATCGCGGCCCGCGGCCGGCGGGCCGGTCAGCGGGCGCCGTCGTCGAGATCCTCCTGGCCGCTCGGCTGCCATTCGACCCCGTTGCGCCTCAGGTAGTCGCGGATGAGCTGACGCACCACTTGCGAGGGCGTCACGTCCTGGCGAGCGCAGAGCTGCTCGAAGGCCTTCTTCTTGGCCGGATCGAGGAGGACGGTGAGGCGGGCGGTCTTGGATTCCACAGGGCAGTCTCCTTATAATCACATGATAATGACATGCTCATGCCGTTCGCATACCATGTCAACCTTCCGTGACCACCGCGACCAAGACCCCGCATGATCGCTCTGCTTGAGGCCCATCGAGCGGGCCTGTATGCCCGTGAGCGCTGGCTGCCGAATCTGGCGGCCGGCGCCGTCGTCGGCGTGGTGGCCTTGCCGCTGGCCATGGCCTTCGCCATCGCCTCCGGGGCGCGGCCCGAACAGGGCATCTACACCGCCATCCTTGCCGGCGGCCTGGTCTCGGTCCTCGGCGGCAGTCGGGTGCAGATCGCCGGACCCACCGGCGCATTCATCGCCATCCTCTCGGTGATCACCGCCAAGCACGGCATCGCCGGCCTGCAGGTCGCGACGCTCATGGCGGGGATCATCCTGCTGCTGATGGGCCTGGCGCGCATGGGCAGCGTCATCAAGTTCATCCCGGCGCCGGTGATCGTCGGCTTCACCGCCGGCATCGGCGTGATCATCTTCGTCGGCCAGTGGGGCGACTTCCTCGGCCTGCCCAAGGTGGGCGGCGAGCACTTCCACGAGAAGGTCTGGCACCTGCTGCAGGTGTTCCCCCAGGCGCACGCGCCCACCGCGGCGCTGGCCCTGCTGAGCCTCCTGCTGGTGCTGTATTCGCCGCGCATCCGCGGAATCTCGAAGGTGCCCGGCCCGCTCGTCGCGATGGTGGTGGCCACGGGCCTGCAGGCGGCCCTGGACCTGCCGGGCGTGGCGACCATCGGCAGCGCCTTCGGCGGCATCCCGAGCGGCCTGCCGCCGCTCACCCTGCCCGACCTGTCGCTCTCCCAGATCATCCAGCTCATCGGCCCCGCCTTCACCATCGCCATGCTGGGCGCGATCGAGTCGCTGCTCTCCGCCGTGGTCGCCGACGGCATGACCGGCACGCGCCACGACTCGAACCAGGAGCTCATCGGCCAGGGCATCGCCAACATCGTCGCCCCGCTGTTCGCGGGCTTCGCGGCCACCGGCGCGATCGCGCGCACGGCCACCAACATCCGCAACGGCGCCAGCAGCCCCCTCGCCGGCATCGCCCATGTCCTGACCCTGCTCGCCGTGATCCTGTTTCTCGCCCCCCTGGCGGCACACATCCCCCTTGCCGCGCTGGCGGCAATCCTGTTCGTCGTGGCCTGGAACATGAGCGAGGCGAGGCACTTCGCCTACATCCTCAGAAAGGCGCCGCGGGCGGACCGCGCGATCCTTGTCATCACCTTCGGCCTGACCGTGTTCGCCGACCTGGTGGTGGCCGTCAACGTCGGCGTCATCCTGGCGATCCTCCACTTCCTGCGGCGCATGGCCGAGACGGTCGAGACCAGGGAAACGGATGCCAGGGCCCTGCAGGCCGAACTCGCCCGGGACGGCATCGAACCCCTGCCGCACGACGTCATGGTCTACGAAATCGCCGGGCCGATGTTCTTCGGTGCGGTCGAGAATTTCGAACGCGCGCTGCTGCAGACCCACACCGATCCGAAGGCGCTGGTCATCCGGCTCGGGCAGGTCCCCTTCATGGACATCACCGGCATCCAGACGCTCGAGGAGGTCACGGCGAAGCTGCGCAAACGCGGCATCCGGGTGATGCTGTGCGAAGGCAACGCGCGCGTGCTGAAGAAGTTGCGCAAGGCCGGCGTGCTGAAACACGGACAGATGCCGGAATACGCGGACCACCTCACGGATGCCGTGCGCGCCCTCCAGGCCGAGCTGAACCCGGCCGCCCCCGACCCGGGCCGCTGAGCGGCCCGCCGCCGGGCCGGTTCAGTCGAAGTCGAACAGCTCCCCGAGGAAGGAGCCCCGCCGCTTGTGGCGGTAGTCCTCGCGGTGGCCGCGCGGCTCGGGCCTGTCCCGGTAGCGTTCCTCCCGGCGCGGCTCGGCCCCTGGGGCCTCCGCGGGCCGCGCCGCCTCGGAGCGCTCGATGAGCTTGTCGAGCTCGCCGCGGTCCAGCCAGATGCCGCGGCATTGCGGGCAGTAGTCGATCTCGATGCCCTGGCGCTCACTCATCACCAGGTTCACGTCCTTGCATACGGGGCACTTCATGCGGCTGCTCCTATACGTTTGCCGTTGCGGGTGGCCCAGAGGCTCGCCGCCACCGACGAGGCCAGGATGATCGCGACGATCCCCAGGGCGAGCCCGATGGGCACCTTGTAGAAGTCGGCGACGAGCATCTTGGTTCCGACGAACACCAGCACCAGGGCGAGACCGTACTTGAGCAGGTGGAAGCGCCCGTTCAGGTCGGCCAGCAGGAAATACATGGACCTCAGGCCCATGATGGCGAAGATGTTCGAGGTGAAGACGATGAACGGGTCGCGGGTGATGGCGAAGATGGCCGGGATCGAGTCCACCGCGAAGATCACGTCCGAGGTCTCGATCATCACCAGCACCAGGAACAGCGGCGTGAACCAGCGCACGCCGTCCTTCATCACCGTGAAGCGCTCGCCGTGGTACTCGTGGGTGATGCGCAGGTGGCCGCGCATCCACTTGAGCACCGGGTTCCTGTCCAGATTCGCCTCCGCCTCGGCGAAGACCAGCATCTTGAAGCCGGTGATCACCAGGAAGGCGCCGAAGAGATAGAGCACCCAGTGGAACTGGGCGACCAGCCAGGCGCCGCCCAGGATCATCGCCGCGCGCATCACGATCGCCCCGAGCACGCCGTAGATCAGCACCCGGCGCTGGTACTCCGCGGGCACGGCGAAGAAGGTGAAGATCATGATGAAGACGAAGATGTTGTCCACCGACAGCGACAGCTCGATGAGGTAGCCCGTGAGGAACTCCAGGGCCTTGGCGTTGGCCACCTCGCGGCCCAGGGTGCCGTCGAGCCACCACCAGAGCAGGCCGCAGAAGGACAGCGACAGGGTGACCCAGGTCGCGGTCCAGCCCAGGGCCTCGCGGGCCGAGACCTTGTGGGCGTTCCTGCCGCCCAGGACGAAGAGGTCCAGGGCGAGCATGGCCAGGACGAAGGCGATGAAGCCGGCCCAGAAGAACGGGGTGACGATGCCGGCGAGTTCCATTTAGCGGCCGCCCTTCATGGTCGCGCCCTCCAGGGCGGCGATGCGCGCCTCCAGCGGCGGATGGGTCATGAACAGGCGCCTGAGGCCGCTGCCGCCGCCGCCCGCGACGCCGAAGGCGGCCATCTTCTCGGGCAGGGGCGCGGGATGCAGCGAGGCCAGGCGCCTGAGCGCGGCGATCATCTGTGCCCGGCCGGCGAGCCTCGCGCCGCCGGCGTCGGCGCGGAACTCGCGCTGGCGGGAGAACCACATGACGAGGATGGAGGCGAGGATGCCCAGCACCAGCTCGGCCACGATCATGGTCACGAAGAAGGCCGGGCCGTGGCCGTTCTCGTTCTTGAACACGACGCGGTCGACGGTGTGGCCGATCACGCGCGAGAGGAACATGACGAAGGTGTTCACCACGCCCTGGATCAGGGCCATGGTCACCATGTCGCCGTTGGCGGCGTGCGCCACCTCGTGGCCCAGCACCGCCTCGGCCTCCTCCCGGGTCATCTGCCGCAGGAGGCCGGTGGACACCGCGATGAGCGCGCTGTTCTTGGTCATGCCGGTGGCGAAGGCGTTGACCTCGGGCGAGTCCCAGATCGCCACCTCGGGCATCCGGATGCCCGCCGCCTGGGCCTGGCGGGCCACGGTCTGCACCAGCCAGAGCTCCTCGGGGCTGCGCGGGTCGGTGAGGACCCTGGCGCCCACCGACATCTTCGCCGTCCACTTGGAGATGGCCAGCGAGAGGAAGGCGCCGCCGAAGCCCATGACCGCGGCGAAGATGAGCAGGGCGTTGAGGTTCAGGCCCTGCTCGGTGAGGTAGGGCTCCACCCCGAGCAGGCGCATGGTGACCGAGAGCACCAGCACGATGGCCAGGTTGGTGGCGAGAAAGAGCGCGATGCGTTTCACGGCAGGATCCTCCGACACTGAGGCAGACGACACGAAGGGGCGCATGTTAGCGCCCGCGCCATATCAGGAATATTCGAATATTTCTTAATCATCTTTCGTATTTTCCTGCGCTCGCATCGCCCCGCGCAGGCGCGCCGCGGCCTTGCGCAGTTCCTCGATGAGCAGCACGCTGGAGGCCGCCAGCGCGGCCACCGCCCAGTCCAGGGGCTCGAGGTCCACGGTATGGAAGATCGCCTGGGCCCCGCCCCAGTGCACCACCACGACCTGCAGCGCCAGCACGGCCAGGAGGGCGAGCCAGAGCTTGCCGTTGCTGAAGATCTGGCGGTTGAAGGCGCTGCCGGTCTCGTTGCGCGCGTTCATGATGTTGAAGAACTGGAACAGCACGAAGGTGGTGAAGGCCAGGGTCAGGGCGCGGGCCTCGCTGCCCGTGCCGAGCGCCCAGTAGAACACGGCCAGCGTGCCGGCGGCCATGGTCAGCCCGTACTGCACCAGCCGGGCGAGCCGCGGCCCGGAGAGGATGGCCTGCCCCGGCGGCCTGGGGGCCGCCTCCATGACCCCGGCCCTGGGCGGGTCCACGCCGAGGGTCATGGCGGGCGGGCCGTCCATGATGATGTTGATCCACAGGATCTGGATGGCGGTGAAGGGCGCGGGCAGGCCCGTGAAGGTGGCGGCGGACACGGTGAGGATGGCGCCGATGTTGGTGGAGAGCTGGAAGCGCACGAACTTGACGATGTTCTCGAAGATGGTGCGGCCCTCCTTCACCGCGCGCACGATGGTCGCGAAGTTGTCGTCGGCGAGCACCATGGCCGCCGCCTCCTTGGTCACCTCGGTGCCGGTGATGCCCATGGCCACGCCGATGTCGGCGGTCTTGATCGCCGGCGCGTCGTTGACGCCGTCGCCGGTCATGGCCACGACATGGCCGCGCCCCTTCAGCGCCGCCACGATCTTGACCTTGTGTTCCGGCGCCACGCGGGCGAAGACGGCGACCCGCTCGATGGCGGCGGAGAGCTCCGGCGCGCTCACCGCGTCGAGCTCCGCGCCGCTCATCACCTCGCCCTCGAGGCCCAGCTCGCGGGCGACGGCCGACGCGGTGAGCTTGTGGTCGCCGGTGATCATCTTGACCTGGATGCCGGCCCGGCGGCACAGCTCGATGGCCTCCGCGGCCTCCGGCCGGGGCGGGTCCTGGATGCCCGCCAGGCCCTGGAAGCACAGCTCCTCCACCCAGCCGAAGAGATCGCCGCCGGGGTCGAAGCCGCGCGCGGGAAGCTCGCGCGAGGCCACGGCCAGCACCCGGAAGGCGCGGCGGGCCAGGGCCTCGTTCTCCGCCCCGAGCGCGGCGCGCGCGCCGTCATCCAGGGCGCACTCCCCCTCCGGGCCCATCCAGCGCCCGGAGCGCGCCAGCAGCACGTCGGGCGCGCCCTTGACCAGGAGCAGCACCGTCTCCCCCGCGTGGTGGAAGGTGGCCATGAACTTGTGCGCGGAATCGAAGGGGATCTCGGCGATGCGCGGGTGGTGCTCCAGGGCGGTCTCCGGCTCCACCCCCCCCTTGGCCGCCAGCGCCAGCAGGGCCCCCTCGGTGGGGTCGCCGATGAGCCGGCCGCCGCGGATGCGGCTCTCGCTGCACAGGGCCATGGGCAGGAGCAGCGGCGCGAGCTCGGGCGCGTCGGCACCCGCCTCGGGCAGGATCTCGCCGTCACCGCCGTAGCCCTCGCCCGTGACCGTGTAGCGCCGGCCCCGGAAATGGAGGGCGCGCACGGTCATCTGGTTCAGGGTGAGGGTGCCGGTCTTGTCGGAGCAGATGACCGTGGTGGAGCCCAGGGTCTCGACGGCCGCGAGCTTCCTGACGACGGCCTTCTGCCTGGCCATGCGGTACATGCCCACCGCCAGCGTCACGGTCACCACGGCGGGCAGCCCCTCGGGGATGGCCGCCACCGCCAGGGCGACGGCGTTGAGCACCGCCTTCGCCACCTCCTGCCCGTGGCCGATGCCCACGGCGAGGATGGCGGCGATGACCGCCACGGCGATCGCGGCCAGCCGCTTGCCCACCCGGTCGAGCTCCTTCTGCAGCGGGGTCTCGCCTGCCTCGGCGGCCTCCAGCATGGCGGCGAGCCGGCCCATCTCGGTCGCCATGCCGGTGGCGCTGACGAGCAGCTCCGCCCGCCCGCGCGTCAGCGTGGTGTTCATGTAGCCCATGTTCACCCGCTCGGCCAGGGGCGCGTCCGCCTCGACGGGCACGGTGTGCTTGCCCACGGCGTGCGACTCGCCGGTCAGCGCCGCCTCGTCCACCTCGACGCCGTGCGCGACCAGGAAGCGACCGTCGGCGGGGATGCGGTCGCCGGCCTCCAGCAGCACCAGGTCGCCGGGCACCAGGGCCTCCACGTCCAGCTCCGCGACCCGGCCATCGCGCCGCACCCGCGCCCGGCGCGCGAGCATGCCCTTGAGCGCCGCCAGGGTCCTTTCGGCCCGTGCCTCCTGGTGGAAGCCCAGGGCCGCGTTGAACACCACCACCACCAGGATGACCACGGCATCCTTGAGCTCGCCGATGACCCCCGCCAGGGCCGCCGCGCCGATCAGCACGCCGGTGAGCACGTTCCTGAACTGGTCGGCAAACTTGAGCCAGGCCGGGCGCGGCGCCTTCTCCGCCAGGCGGTTGGGGCCGTGCCGGGCCAGGCGCGCCGCCGCCTCCCCTGCGCCCAGGCCCGTGGCCGGATCGGACTCCAGCCGCGCGAGGGCCTCCTCCGCTGATTCACTCCAGGGCATGCCCATGGCAGCCTCCCGTTCGGATCCATCGCGGCATCTTAGCGCCGGCGCCGCTTCGGGAACATTCGGGGCTCGCTGATGCATCGCTCGCGTTTTCCTTAACGTGAAACAACGCGTAGCGTTGCCGCGCCCCCCTCTCCCGCAAGCGGGAGAGGGTTAGGGGTGAGGGAAACGGACATGGCGACAAGACGTTTCATCCTGCAGGGCGGCCAAGTCGCCATGTCCGTTGACGTGAAACAACGCGTAGCGTTGCCGCGTCCCCCTCTCCCGCAAGCGGGAGAGGGTTAGGGGTGAGGGAAACGGACATGGCGACAAGACGTTTCATGATGCGGGGGCGGCCAGGTCGCCATGTCCGCTATCATCTCGCCCATGCTGAACTACAAGCAGCTCCACTACTTCTGGGCGGTGGCCCGGGCCGGGGGCGTCAGCCGCGCCGGCGAGCGCCTGCATCTGACGCCCCAGACCATCAGCGGCCAGGTCGCCCTCCTGGAGGAGACCCTGGGGGTGCCGCTCTTCCGCCGCGTCGGGCGGCGCCTGGAGCTGACCGAGACCGGCCGCCTGGTGCTGTCCTACGCCGACGAGATCTTCCAGCTCGGCCGCGAGCTGGAGGAGGCCCTGCACAGCCGGCCGGAGGGGCGGCCCCTGCTCTTCCGCGCCGGGATCGCCGACGTGGTGCCCAAGGCCATCGCCTACTCCCTGCTCGCCCCGGCCATGGAGATGCCGGAGCGGGTGCGCATCATCTGCCGCGAGAACAAGCTGGAGCAACTGCTGGCCGAGCTCGCGGTCCACCGGCTCGACATGGTCCTCGCCGACAGCCCGATGCCGCCGGGCATGGACGTGAAGGGCTACAGCCACAAGCTGGGCGAGTGCGGCGTGACCTTCTTCGCCGCGGCCGCGCTGGCCCGGGGGCTGAGGGGGGAATTCCCCGGCAACCTCGAGGGCGCGCCGCTGCTGGTGCCGGGGGACGACTCCGCGGTGCGCGGGCGCCTCATGCGCTGGCTCGACCAGCGGCGCAGCCGGCCGCAGATCGTCGGCGAGTTCGACGACAGCGCCCTGATGCAGGCCTTCGGCCAGGCCGGCGTGGGCGTCTTCTGCGCCCCCAGCGTGATCGCGGAGCAGGTGCGGCAGCAGTTCGGCGTGCAGCCGATCGGCTCGACCGAGGAGGTGGTCGAGCAGTTCTACGCCATCACGGTCGAGCGCCGCCTCAGCCACCCGGCGACCCTGGCCATCAGCCAGTCGGCCCGGGAGAAGCTCTTCGCGCCCTGAGCGGCAGGGCCGGCCTACATCCCGTACTTCTTCAGCTTGCGCCACAGCGACACCCGGTCGATGCCGAGGATGCGCGCCGCCTCGCTGCGGTTGCCGCCGGCCAGCTCCAGGGCGTGCAGGATGTGCGCCTTCTCCTGCTCCTGCAGGGTGGCCGGCGCCGCCGCCATGGCCGGCTTGAAGACGCGCACCGAGAGCCTGCCCAAGTGCTGGGGCAGATGCTCCACCTCGAGCCGCTCGCCCTGGGCCAGGGCGATGCCGCGCTCGATGAAGTTGGAGAGCTCGCGCACGTTGCCCGGGTAGTCGTAGTCCGCGAGCCGCTGCATCGCCTCGGGGGCGATCTCCTTCACCGGCCGGTCCATCACGACGGCGAACTTGCGCAGCAGGAAGTAGGCGAGCAGCGGGATGTCGTCGCGCCGCTCGCGCAGCGGCGGCAGGGCAAGCGTCACCACGTTGAGCCGGAAGTAGAGGTCGCTGCGCATCTGGCCGGCGTCGACCGCCTCCTGCAGGTCGCGGTTGCTCGCCGCCAGGACCCTCGCGTCGACCTTGACCGGCTCCACCGCGCCGACGCGCAGCACCTCGCGCTCCTGCAGCACGCGCAGGAGCTTGACCTGCACCGACGCCGGCAGCTCCGCCACCTCGTCGAGGAAGAGGGTGCCGCCCTGGGCGGCCTCGATGAGCCCGATCTTCCTCGCCTGGGCGCCGGTGAAGGCGCCCTTCTCATGGCCGAACAGCTCGCTCGCCGCCAGGTCCTCGGTGAGCGCGCCGCAGTTGAAGGCGACGAAGGGGCCCTCGGCGCGCCGGCTGTGCTGATGGATGTAGCGCGCAAGCAGCTCCTTGCCGGTGCCCGATTCGCCGTGGATGACCACGCTGCTGTCGGTGCCGGCGACGCGCCGGGCGGTCTCCAGCAGGCGCTGCATGCCCAGGTCCTGGGTGATGATGGTGTGCGGGTTCTTGAGCTGCTCCACGCGCAGCCTGAGGTCCTGGTTCTCCCGCTTGATCCGGCGCAGCTCCAGGGCGCCGCGCACCACCTCGCGCGCCTCGGCGAGGCGGAAGGGCTTGGCGAGGTAGTGGTAGGCGCCGGCCTTCATCGCCTCGACCGCGGAATCCAGCGTGGCATGCCCGGTGATCATGATCACCGGCACCTCGGGATGCCGGGCGCGCACCTCGCGCAGCACCTCCATGCCGTCGATGCCCGGCATCCTGATGTCGGTGAGCACCAGGTCGAAATCCGTCTGCCTCAGGGCCTCCAGACCGGACTCGCCGTCCCTGCAGGCGGTGACCCGGTAGCCCTCGCGCTCGAGGACATGGGTCAGGTTGGCCAGGGCGATCGCCTCGTCGTCGATCAGCAGGATATGGGGCTCGCTCATGATGCCTCCTCGTCCAGCGGCAGCCAGAGGGCAAAGCGCGTGCCCCCCTCGGCGGGGGTGTCCACCACGATGCAGCCGCTGTGTTCGCCGACGATCTCCTCCACCAGGTAGAGACCCAGGCCGGTGCCTTCGCCGCCTGGGCGGGTGGTAAAGAAGGGGTCGAAGACGTGGTCGAGCACCTCGGGCGGGATGCCGGGGCCGTCGTCCTCGACCGTGATGCGCACCGCCTGGGCGCTCTGGCGCAGCATGGCCGGGTCGCCCTCCAGATGGCCCGACTCGGCGTAGGCGTCGTCCCAGGCGGCGAGACCGGCGCCGACCGTGATGTGGCGCGCGCCGGCGTCGGCGGCGTTCTTGATCAGGTTGATGAAGACCTGGTTCAGGCGCTCGCGGTCGACCTCGATCAGGAGGTCGGCCGTCGCCCCCACGCACACATGGGTCTGCGGCGGCAGTTGGCGGTTCACCAGCTCCAGCGAGGACTGGACGAGCTCGGCCAGCGGCAGCCGCTGCAGCTGCAGCCTGGGCTGGCGCACGCTGTCGAGCAGCCGGCGCACGATGCGCCGGGCGCGCTCGGTCTCGCTGTCGATCTGCTCGAGCCACAGCTGCCGCTTCCCGGCGTCCGCCGCCTCGCCCTCCTCGAGCAGCAGCTGCGCCGAGGTGGAGATGTTGGACAGGGGGTTGTTGAGCTCGTGCGCCACCCCGGACACCAGCACCCCCAGGGCGGCGGCCTTTTCGTTGCGCCGGGCCTGGTCCTGCTGCTGGCGCATGTGCCTGAGCATGGCGTTGAACGCGGCCACGAAAGAGGCGATTTCCAGATCCCTCGAGGGCTGCACCAGCGCGCGCGCGCGGCCCTCGTCGATCGCGACCAGCCCCGCCTGCAGCTCGCGCAGCGGGCGCACCACCCGGTGCACCAGGAACAGGCCGCCGGCCACGCCGAGGATCACCACGGCGGCGAAGGCCAGCAGCAGCGTGAGGCCGGCCCTGCGCGTCGCATCCGCGAGCACCTGGCGCTCGCGGCGCGACAGCGCGTCCGAGGTCTCGCTCAGCGCGTGGCCCAGCTTGCGTATGGCCTGCCGCGCCCGGGCCTGATCCGCCTCGCCGAGGGCGGCATAGCCGTCGAGCTGCTGGAGATAGGCCTGCAGCTCGGTCTCGACGAGGCGGATCGCCCCTTCGCCGCTGATCGCGACGAAGGCGTCGCGCCCGCCGGCGAGCGCCGCGCGGGCGGCATCGGCCTGCTGCATCAGCTGGTCCAGGTTGGAGCGGTCGGCGTAGAGGAAGAGGTTCTTCTCGTCGCGCCGCATCTCCAGGATGGCCTCGCGAAAGTCCGTCACCGCCTGGCCGACCTGGATCTGGTGATCCAGGTAGTACAGGTCGACGAACACCACGACGGCAAAGGCCAGCATCACCAGCTTGGAATAGCCGTAGGTGCTGAGGATCTTGTTGCGCAGGCTGGGCATGGGAGGCAGCGGAATGAACCTGTTGCATATTACAACAACTTGCAACGGCCGTCGCCCGAATTTGCAACACTCGGCGTTGCATCCGCCACGCAAAACACGTATCCATTTGAATATTTTGAACTATTCATTCTGGCACGAAGCATGCTTAAGGCCATCCGTCCACTCGCTAGACAGGAGCCCGAGATGAAACTCACCGAAGAGATCAAGCGCATGCTGAACGCCCTGGCCTATGCCAACGCCGGGGACTACCTGAGCCTGCAGGAAAAGGCCCGCGCCCTGGCCGGCAGCCCCGCGCCGGCCGTCCAGGCCGAGCCCCCCGCCCCGGCCGCCCCGCGCCCCCAGGTCGGGCTCTACCTGGGCAGCGAGCTGTCCGCCGAGCTCATGCAGTACGTGGCGCAGACCTGCGCCCGGCTCCGGCATGGCCTGACCGTGCTGACCTTCCTCTCCGAGGGCGAGGCCGAGGCGCTGCTGGCGCCCTATCGCCCCATGCTCGACGCGGCCGGCATCGAGCTGCGCCTGGCGGTGCTCACGGGCGAGCCGCCCGCCGCCCTGGCGCAGGCCCTGCGCCGCCGCTCGGAGGTGGCCTTTCTGGTCTGCAACGAGTCGGGCTACTTCGGCCACGGCCTGCTGAGCGGCACCCGGCGCCAAGCCGGCATGCCCGTCCCGGTGGTGCTGGTGGCCGCGGGCGAGGAGGCGGCGAGCCAGCCGGCCGAGGCGCCCCGGACGCAGCCCGCGCGCGCCGCCTGAGCCGGCCTGCCGCATCCCGCCTCATGCCTTTCGTCGTCTACCCGCCCCGTGCCCTCGGGCAGGGGGGCCTATTCCTGGCCTGACCCCATGCTGAACCGCCTCCTCCCCTTCCTGCGCTGGTTCCCCCCGCGTGCCGATGCCCTGCGCGGCGACCTCGTCGCCGGCGTCACCGTCGCCCTGGTCCTGATCCCGCAGTCCATGGCCTATGCCACCCTGGCCGGCCTGCCGGTGGTCTACGGCCTCTATGCCGCCTTCCTGCCGGTGATGGTCGCCTCGATGTGGGGCGCCTCGCGCTTCCTGCACACCGGCCCCGTGGCCCTGCTCTCGCTGATGTCCGCCGCGGCCATCGAGCCCCTGGCCAGCCGCGGCAGCGACGAGTTCATCCAGCTCTCCATGACCCTGGCGCTGATGGTGGGCGTGATGCGCCTGGGCCTGGGCCTCTTCCGCATGGGGGTGCTCATCAACCTGGCCTCGCACCCGGTGATCAACGGCTTCACCAACGCGGCGGCGCTGATCATCGGCCTGTCGCTGGTGAACAGCTTCATCAACGTGCCCATGCCGCGCTCGGACATGTTCCTGCGCGACCTCTGGCACGTCGCGCTGCAGCTGCCCCTGGCGCACTGGCCCACCATCGCCTTCGCCCTGGGCACCCTGCTGATGCTGTGGCTGCTCAAGCGCCTCGCGCCCCGAGCCCCCGGCGTGCTGGTGGTGGTGGTGCTGGGCACGGTGATCAGCGCCGCGGTCGGCTTCGAGAAGACCGCCCTGGTCGCCCCTGCCCAGATCGAGGACGCGGCGGCCCGCGCGGCGTTCGAGAGATACGCCGAGCTGGAGTCGGCCTTGAAGCGCAACAAGCAGACCCAGGGTGAGCTGCGCCACCGGCTCGCCACCCTGGCCAGGGCGGAACGCCACGACTACAGCCTGGAGGCCGAGGCCCTGCGCCTCACGGGCGAGGAGCAGGGCCTGAAGAAGCAGCTCTATGGCCTGCGCGTGTCGGTCTACCGCCATGCCCTGATGCCGGTCGAGTCCGCCGATGGCCAGGTGGTGTATCGCACGGCGAGCGCAGACTCGTGGACCGACCCCGCCTGGCGCTTCACCGGCATCCAGGAGGGCAGGTTCAAGCTCTCGGGCGGCGGCCAGGTGGTGGGCGACATCCCCGCCGGCCTGCCGAGCCTCGCCCTGCCCGCCATGGACCTCGGGGTGATGGGCGGCCTGCTCGGCACGGCCTTCATCATGGCCCTGATCGGCTTCATGGAGGCCACCTCGATCTCGCGCGCCCTGGCGGCGCAGAGCCGGGAGAAGCTCGACCCCAACCAGGAGCTGATCGGCCAGGGCCTGGCCAACATCGTCGGCAGCTTCTTCCAGTCCTACACCGTCTCGGGCTCCTTCTCGCGCTCCGCGGTGGCGGCCAAGGCGGGGGCGCGCACCGGGTTCTACGCGGTCGTCAGCGCCCTGGGCGTGGTGCTGGTCATGCTGTTCCTGACCGAATACTTCCACCACCTGCCCCAGCCGGTGCTGGCGGCCATCGTCATGAGCGCGGTGTTCGGTCTGATCGACTTCAGGAGCCTGCGCCACGCCTGGAACGTGCGCAGGAGCGACGGCGTGGTGGGCGGCATCACCTTCGCCGCCACCCTGGCCATGGCGCCGCAGCTCGCCAACGGCGTGCTGGTCGGGGTGGTGCTCACCATCCTCATCTTCCTGCACGGCGTGATGCAGCCGCGCAGCGAGGTGCTGGGGCGCACCCGGGACGGCACCCTGGCCGGCGCGGCCAGCCACGACCTGCCGCCCATCAGCGAGCACTACGTGGTGCTGCGCTTCGACGCCTCGCTGGTGTTCATCAATTCGGCCTATTTCGAAGAGGCGGTGATGAAGGCGATCAGCCAGTTCCCCCAGGCCCGCGCCGTCTTGGTCATCGGCAACGGCATCAACCGGGTGGACGCCAGCGGCGAGGAAAGGCTGCGGGCCCTGGCCGCCGACCTGAAGACGGCCGGCATCACCCTGATGCTCTCGGGCCTGAAGAAGCCCGTGCGGGAGGCGCTGCTCCGCGCGGGCCTGGACGGGGTGATCGGCAGGGACAACCTCTTCCCGGGCAAGGACACCGCCCTCAGGACCCTGGCCGAGCGCTACGACCGCCCCGGCGCCGCGGCCGCGCAGCCTGCCTGAGCCTGGCCCTGCGCCCGCCGCCCGGGGACGCGGGCAGCGGGTCATGCCCGCGAGCTTGGCCTTGTCGTCGCAGGGCTGCGAGAAGTCCTTGAAGCGGAAGTGCTCGACGTCGCGGCGGCCGTCGGGGTCGCATCCGTGGATGGCGAAGGGGCCGCCGATCCTGGCCTGTACCCGGCGCAAGCGCCGGTCAGCCCTGCACCTCGACCGGGGTGGTGAACATGAGCAGGCCGTAGTCGCGGCCGTAGTCCGACTGCAGGCGCTCGGCGATGCGGGCGCAGAGTTCGGCATCGCCCACCACCTCGATGCGGATGTTGGCGCCGGCGCTCCACTTGCCGCTGCGCAGGCCGTGCGCGCCGCGGCCGCGCGCCTCGGAGATGGTGTAGCCCTCGGCGCCCTGGGCCATGATGAGCTCGACCACGTCGTCCTCCAGCACCGCCTCGGTCAAGATGGTCAACAACTTGGCTTGTGCCGGCATGTTCTCAGCCTCCGCTCGCGTGCATGAGCCGGGCCATCCACAGGTAGATCGGGAGGCCCAGGAAGATGTTGAAGGGGAAGGTCATGCCCAGCGAGGCGCCGATGGACAGGGCGGGGTTGGCCTCGGGCACGGCGATGCGCATGGCCGCCGGCGCGGCGATGTAGGAGGCGCTGGCGAACAGGGTGGCGAGCAGGAAGGTGCCGCCCACCGAGAGGCCCAGCAGCCAGCCCGTGACGGTGCCGAGCGTGGCGGAAAAGAGCGGCATCAGCACGGCGAATCCGGCGAGGAAGGCGCCGTAGGTGCGCAGGTCGGCGATGCGCATCGCCGCCACCAGCCCCATCTCCAGCAGGAAGAGCGCCAGCACGCCCTTGAACAGGTCGAAGAAGAGCCTGTCGAGCGGCTGGATGCCCTCGGGCCCGGCGACGTAGCCGATGACGAGCCCGCCGGCGAGCAGATAGATGCTCTTGCCGAAGAAGACCTCGTGCAGCAGCTTGCCCCAGCGCACCTCGCCCTGGCCGTGGCGCGCGAGGATGACGCCGATCACCAGGGCGGGGATCTCCAGCAGGACCAGGAAGACGATCAGGTAGCCCTCGAACTCCAGCAGCTCCTGGCCCAGGAGGGTGATCCCCACCGAGAAGGTGACGACGCTGACCGAGCCGTAGTGGGCGGCGATGGAGGCCGAGTCGGCGCGGGAGAGCCGGCCCAGGTAGCGCAGGATGGGGAAGGCGACGAGCGGGATCAGCGCGCCCACGAGGACGATGACCAGGCCGTCGAGGAGGAGCGCGCCGACCGCATGCTTGGCCATCTCGACCCCGCCCTTCAGGCCGATGGCCAGGAGGATGAAGATGGACAGGGCCTCGTAGATGCTGCCCGGGATCTTCAGGTCCGAACGCAGCAGGCCGGCGCAGACGCCGAGGACGAAGAACAGCACCACGGGTTCGAAGCTCATCGCACCCCCCATCGCGCCGGTTTCCCGGGCCGGCCCCGGTCATGCCCCTGGGGGGCCAGGAGAGCTCACTCGTCGTCGTCGAGTTCGGGATCCCAGCCCCGGTCGCGGGCGCGCGAGGTCGCCCAGGCATACAGCTCGGTGTGGCGCTCGCGCAGCTCGGGCGGCAGGTTGCTCGGCAGGTTGCCGTACTGGTCCCAGTGCCTGTTGACCTGGTCCATGAGCTGCTGCATGCGCTGCAGGTCCCAGCCGGCGCAATCCTCCTCGCGGGGGAGGATGCCGAACAGCCAGGCGTCGAGGACGAGACGGCCGAGCGTGGTGATGCCGTGGGTGTCCTGGTTGAAGCCCGCGTAGGTCGCCCTCTCGCTCATGGCCTTCACTCCACCCACTTGCCCAGGTAGGCGTTGATCACTTCGAGCACGGCCTGGGCCTTGATGACGAGGCCGAGGTCGATCATCTCCGAGCCCATGACCATGGCGCTGTTGTTGGCGGGCACGGGCACCGGCACGAGGTGGTTGGCCTCCTCGCGGAAGAACACCGCGGCGACCACGCCGGCGAACATGAATTTGCTGCGCCCCATGCCCTGGCCCGGCCGGCCGGTCTCCGGCTGGTAGACGAAGACCGGGCTGCCGCTGGAGCCGGGATACACGGCGGCGTCGATGAGGAATTCCGCGCGCCCCTCGAAGTCCAGCGCCATGGGGGTGGCGGTGGTGCCGCGGCGCAGGATGGGCATGAGGTTGACCTGGTCCCAGACCCCGCTCGGATAGCCCACGAACAGCACCTCCTCCAGGGCATCCAGGGCGCGCAGGGCGGCCGCGTCCGGGGCGAGCCGGCTGTCGATGACCTGGTAGTAGAGCTCGACGCCCTGGTCGCGCGCCGCCTGCTCCAGGGGGCGCATGGGGATGATGGCGAGGTCCACCTCGGGATCCGGGTGCATGAACCAGGCCTGGGGGAAGTCCTCGATGTTGAGCTGGAAGCGCTCGCCGAAGGCCGGCTGGCCGTTGCGCTTCTGGGTGAACACCAGGCCGCCGCGGCGCACGCCGTCCACGAGGTGGCGGTTGGTGACGATGAAGGTCGTCGTGCCGCGCGGGTGGGTGTGGGCAACCACGAAGGCGGTGCCGGAGCCCTCGCTGCCGTCCTCCAGCACGGTATCCACGCGGATGGTGTTGAACAGCAGCTTCTTGGTGATCGAATTGATTTCCATGGGCGCGATTTTACCCGCTCAGGCCCGTGTAGGGCATCGGCAGCTTTGGGCGCCGGCCGCCGCGGCGCGGCTCGGCATCGGCCAAGCCGATGTCGGCCTCCAGCGCAAGCCGCCCAGGCACGGGGCTCGCGTCAACGCGGCGTTTTGCCTTCACCATCTACCTCGTCAATCCCATGTAGAGCATGGGCAGCTTTTCGGGCAGGCGCTCGACGTGGTCGAGCACCGTGAAGTTCTTGGCGCCGAAGATGCGCGCGACGTACTGGTCGGCGTGCGGGTCGAGCGACAGGGCGTAGGTGGTGATGCCGTCGCGGGTCAGCTCCTCGACCGCGCGCTTGGTGTCATGGCGCAGGTACTGCGGGTCGCGCACGTCGTTGTCGGCCGGTTCGCCGTCGGTGATGACGAACAGGATCTTCTTGTTCTTGGGCTGCTGCTTGAGGTAGCTGCCGGCATGGCGCAGGGCCGCGCCCATGCGCGTGGAATACGCGCCCTTCATCGCCGCCAGGCGGGCCTTGACCAGGTCGTTGTAGGGCTGGTCGAAGTCCTTGAAGCGGTAGTAGTGCACGTCGTGGCGGCCGTCGGAGCAGAAGCCGTGCAGGGCGAAGGGGTCGCCGATGCGCTGCATGGCGTCGGCGAGCAGCACGGTGGCCGCGCGGGTCAGGTCCATGATGCTGAAGTCCTGGCCGCGCACCTTGTCGTTGGACGACTCGGACATGTCCAAGAGCACCATCACCGCCAGGTCGCGCAGGCTGCGCTTGTGGCGCATCATGATCCGCGTGTCGGGCTGGCTCCCCATGCGGATGTCGATCATGGCGCGCACGGCGGCGTTGATGTCGAGCTCGTCGCCGTCCTCGACCCGGCGGATGCGCTGCATGCCCTGCGGGATCATGGACTCGATCAGGAACTTCAGGCGCGAGATGACCGGCTTGTTGTCCTCGACGATCTTCTCGATCAGCTCCAGCTCGCCCAGCCTGGGCCGGCGCTCCAGCACCGTCACCCAGCTCGGGCGCTCGAGCTGGATCTGGTAGTCCCACTCGTGGTAGTGCACCGGGTCGGCGATGGGCTCGCGGCCTTCCAGCTCGTTGATGGTCTTGCCTTCCTGGTCGAGCCAGAAGGGGGTCTCCAGCACCCAGACCTCCTCGGCGTCGTCGCCGGCGAACTCGTTGTTGACCTCGTTCACCATCTCGATGACGCTGACCTTCTTGCGCACCTGCTGTTGGCGCTGCCAGGTCGCCTCCAGGGCTTCCATCTCGTCGTATTCCTCCGACTCCCAGACGGTGCGGTTGTCGTCGCGGTAGAGGGCGCGCAGGGTGTCGGTGCGGGCATTGAACTCGGGCAGGGGGATCTGGCCCAGGTGATGGGCCAGTTCGACGCCGATGTTCCAGCTCGCCTGGTTGGTCGAGAGGTCGGGCTCGGCGCGGAAGAGTTCGATGCCCTTCCTGACCCAGGGGTGCGGGTCGGCGCTGGCTTCTTCCAGGAGGGCGCGGGCCAGGCGGTTGAGCAGGTCGCCCGCGGTCTTGGGCTCGCCGTAGTCCGCGGGGGGGTGCAGGGCCAGCCAGGCGGCGCGCATGCCCGGGAACTGGCGGCAGGCCAGCTCCTCGACGCGGGCGTCCTCGATGCACTCGATGATGCCCATCTGCGTGGTGTTGAGCATCTGCATCGACAGCGGCTCTTTGCTGAAGGCCAGGTGCGCCGCGCAGTGGTTGGCGGCGGCGCGGTAGACCTCCACGCCCGGAATCACGGCCTCGGGCGGCGTCTGCTCGCCCAGGGGGCGGTAGTCGTCGTAGGCATCGGCGAGGTGGATCACATAGCGCTCGATGTAGGGCTTGAGGCCCTCGCGGGACTCGTAGTCGCCGGCGGTCGGGCGCAGGAAGAAGTCGCGGCCCCACATGGCGCGCAGGTAGATGTTGAGGCGCCGCTGCACGTCGACGAAGAGCGTGCCCTTGCGCTCCATCTGCAGCACCGACAGGGCGTCTGGGCTCTGCAGCGAGAAATAGCGCAGCTGCCCGTCGAAGTCGGACTTGTAGGCCTGGGCGCCCCACTGCACCCAGCGGCGCAGGCCGCCCAGGGTGAGCTGGGTCAGCAGCCGGTCCAGGTTCTCCAGCATGGGCCGCAGGCCGCGCGAGGCCTGCGCCAGCATGATGGACAGGACGTTGAGGTACTTGCGGAACAGATCCTCGTCGCCCAGGCGCTGCGCGGCCAGGGGCGCCGTGCTGACGATGAGGGTCAGCACCTGGCCCGAGGTCTTCGAGGCCATGGAGAGCAGGAAGTTGACCACGTCCGGCAGCACGTCCTCGCCGATGGCGCGGGCCACCTCGGGCATGTCCTGCAGGTAGGTGACGACCAGCTCCTCGCCGCGCCCGAGGTTGTGCAGGGCGACCGCGCCCTTCAGGTAGTTGTCCAGGCCACGCGCCGAGAATACGCGTGCCGCCTCGTTCCACGAGGCGCGCAGCACCTCCTGCGACTCGCTGGGCAGGTCGTCGAGGAGCTCCTGGTATTCTTCGAGATGGATGGCCATTCGGGGATCAGGGGTCAGGCATCAGGGATCGGGCCTTTGGCAGGCGGCCGACCCCCGAGCCCTGATTCCTGGCGTCAGAAGTAGGTGGTGACGGCGGAGTCGAGGGCGTCGCGCATGTCCGGATCGTCCGTGATCGGACGCACCAGGGCGACGCGGCAGGCCGCCAGCGGCGGCACGCCCTTGGCGATCAGCCAGCCGGCGTAGGTGAGCATGCGGGTCGACAGCCCCTCGTCCAGGCCGTGGCCCTTGAGGTTGCGCGCGCGCTCGCCGATGTGCACCAGGTTCTTCGCCACCTCCAGGCTGACCCCGGATTCGTGGGCGACGATCTCGGCCTCGATGTCGTGCTCGGGGTAGTTGAAGTCGAGGGCGCCGAAACGCTGCTTGGTGGACTGCTTGAGGTCCTTCATCAGCGACTGGTAGCCGGGGTTGTAGGAGATGACAATCTGGAAGTCGGGGTGCGCCTCGATCAGCTCGCCCTTCTTCTCCAGCGGCAGCACGCGGCGCGAGTCGGTGAGCGGGTGGATCACCACGGTGGTGTCCTGGCGCGCCTCGACCACCTCGTCCAGGTAGCAGATCGCGCCGTAGCGGGCGGCCAGCGCCAGCGGGCCGTCCTGCCAGCGGGTGCCGCTGGCGTCGAGGAGGAAGCGGCCGACCAGGTCGGAGGCGGTCATGTCCTCGTTGCAGGCCACGGTGATGAGCGGCTTGCCCAGCTTCCAGGCCATGTATTCGACGAAGCGGGTCTTGCCGCAGCCGGTCGGGCCCTTGAGCATGATGGGCATGCGCACCGAATAGGCGGCCTCGTAGAGCTCCACCTCGTCCGCGACCGGACGGTAGTAGGGCTCGCTCTTCACCATGTAGGCCGACAGGTCGCCCGATACGGGCGCCGTCGAGGCGGGGCGGGTGTGGGCGCCGTACTGCTGCTGCGCAGCCTGCGCCATGGCTGCCTGCCGCGGGGAATAGGTTCGCATGAAGGGATCGTTACGCATGGCGTGTTACCTGGTTGGTTGCAGTCAGTCCGGCCAGACGCGGGAAGGGAACAGGGCGCTGCCGCTCTGCGGGGGCTCGCTCGCCTTGGGCGCGCGTTGCTTGGCCGGGGCCTGGGCCACGGCGGGCTGCTTGGCCGCAGGCTTTGCGGCGGGCTTCTCGGCGGCGGGCTTTGCGGCGGGCTTCTCGGCGGCGGGCCTGGCAGCCGGTTTGGCGGCGGCCTTTTTGGCCACGGCGGGCTGCTGCGCGGCCTTGGCCATGCGCACGCTGGCGGAGAGCTTGTCCTTGAGATTCGTCATGATCCGATCACCTCGTTAATGATGGCTTCGATTTCAGCCGCCGCCTGTGCGCCCCGGCTGCCCATTTGATACACCGACAGCCCCTCCAGGGCCGCGCCGCGGTAGGCCGCGCGGCGGCGGATCCCCGCGTCGAGCACGGGGATGCCGAATTCGGCGAGGGCCTCGTGCATGGCGGCGGACAGGGCGCTCTTCGGCTCCAGCTGGTTCAGCACCAGGAAGGCCCGCAGCCCCGGGTTGTCACGGCGCGCCTCCTCGATCTCCTGCGGCAGGCGCAGGCTGGCCCACAGGTCCACCGGGGAGGGCAGCACCGGGATCAGCGCCACGTCGCAGGCGCGCAGGGCCTGGAGCGAGGCATGGCTGTCGAGCGAGGGCGGGCAGTCCAGTACCATGTGCCGGTAGGCCCGGTAGTTCTGATGCAGGGTACGGGCATCCCAGCGGCCCACGATCTGCTTGACCGGGGCCGGGAAGGGCGCGCTGCCCTGGCTGGACCACTGCAGCGAGGAGGCCTGGGGGTCGAGGTCGATCACCACGGTCTCGGCCCGGCGCGCCAGGCCTGCGGCCAGGTTCATCGCCAGGGTGGTCTTGCCCGCCCCGCCCTTCTGGTTGATGACCGCCGTGACGTGGGTCGCCATCTCAGAGCTTGTGAAGAAACCGTAGCGAGCGGCCCGAGAGCAAGGCGGACGGAACGCAGCGACGAGACATATCAAATGGATAGGCGAGGAGCGAAAACGAAGTTTCGGCGCAGGCTAACTTCGGCAAGGCCGAAGTTAAGCGAAGCGGCCGAAGCCAGTACCGCCCAACGCAGCTATCGGGACGCGCAGTAGGTTTATTCACAAGCTCTCAGGCCTCCGCTGCTTTGCTCAGGGCATTGATCCGGGCGGCGAAGCCGAGCTCCGCCTCGCCCAGCTGACCGCCTTCGGCCGCCTCCAGGGTGATGTTGACGTAGGTGGTGCCGAAGTTGACGTTCTGCGGGTGCAGGCCCGTCTCCTCGCTCAACGCGGCGAGGCCGTCGAGGAAGGCGCGGGTCTCGCCGTAGCGCTCGAAGCCGAAGCGGCGAAACAGGGTGGGCGGCTTGCCGCGCGCTTCCCAGCCTTCGGGCACTTCAGCCATGCTGCGTCCGCTCCGTCATCATCTCATCCAGCTCGCGCACGTGCGCGAGTTCTTCGCCAAGTATACCCTCGAGCAAGGCGGCGCTGTCGGCGTCGCGCATGCGCTGGGCATGGGCCAGCGCCTCCTGGTAGAGGCGCACGGCATCGGCTTCCAGCTGGCGGTCGGCCGCGAGCAGGTCTTCGACGCCGCGCCCCAGACGGGCGGGAGGCAGGTTCCCGGCCGAGGGCGCCATGCCGAGCAGGATCAGCCGTTCCATCAGGCGCTCGGCATGCTCCATCTCTTCGACCGCCTCACGGCGCAGGTGCGCCGCGAGGGCCTCGTCGCCCCAGAGTCGGGCGAGAACGCTCTGGGCCAGGTACTGCTGCACCGCGCTCATCTCGTGGGTGAGCGCGCGCGACAACCAGCCCAGGGTACGCGGGTCGACACGCATCGGCCGCAGCCTCGCTTAGCTGCGGGTCGAGGTGATCTCGGCGTCGCGGCCGCCGCCGCTGGCGTCCGGCTTGGTCGGCAGGATGCCTTCGACTTCGCTGTGCACGCGGGCGATGATGTGGGCAGCCACCAGGCCGTCACCCACGCGCTCGCAGGCGTCGGCACCGGCGCGCACGGCGGCGTTGACGGCGCCGGTCTCACCGCGCACCAGCACGGTGACGTAGCCGCCACCGACGAACTGACGGCCGACCAGGCGCACTTCGGCGGCCTTGGTCATGGCGTCGGCGGCCTCGATCGCAGGAACCAGGCCGCGGGTTTCGATCATGCCCAGGGCAACACCGGTCACGTTAGCCATGAGGATTTCTCCAATAATCTGTTGAGGTGTCGGGCCGTTCAATTAGGCGGAGGGAGCGGTCGGCAGGATGCCTTCGACTTCGCTGTGCACGCGGGCGATGATGTGGGCAGCCACCAGGCCGTCACCCACGCGCTCGCAGGCGTCGGCACCGGCGCGCACGGCGGCGTTGACGGCGCCGGTCTCACCGCGGACCATGACGGTGACGTAGCCACCGCCCACGAACTGACGACCGATCAGACGCACTTCGGCGGCCTTGGTCATGGCGTCGGCGGCCTCGATCGCGGGAACCAGGCCGCGGGTTTCGATCATGCCCAGGGCAATACCAGTGGTGTTAGCCATTTTGAACTCCTAAGTAAGTAGTCGCGTTGCGATGAATGAAGAAAAATCAGGCGGCGGGGGAGGTCGGCAGGATGCCTTCGACTTCGCTGTGCACGCGGGCGATGATGTGGGCAGCCACCAGGCCGTCACCCACGCGCTCGCAGGCGTCGGCACCGGCGCGCACGGCGGCGTTGACGGCGCCGGTCTCACCGCGGACCATGACGGTGACGTAGCCACCGCCCACGAACTGACGACCGATCAGACGCACTTCGGCGGCCTTGGTCATGGCATCAGCCGCCTCGATAGCGGGAACCAGACCACGGGTCTCGATCATGCCCAGCGCAATACCCATACGTTCAGCCATTTCACTACTCCTTCTACGAACTGCGTTAAAAAACGATCACGACCACTTGCCTGTGCCGGGAGATCGCGTCCAAACCAAAAATACTACCCTGCCCCACCTTGCCCCGCCTCGGCGGCGCCAGGTCGATCAACCTTCCAATCGTCGATGATCCCGCAGATGGTCAGGTCGGTCGTGACCTTCACATCGGGCATCGCGAGCCGGGCGGCGCTGCCCGAGGTGGTGAACACCCACTTGCCGGGCGGCACGCCGACCGGGTCGGTGGCCACCGAGAGGGCCCCCGCCTGGCTCTCCAGGATGCGCAGGGACGAGGCCTGCAGCCCGGGCACGCGCCGGGTGCAGACCAGCTCATCCACCACGCGCATGATCTCCATCAGGCGCCACCTTCCCAATGGTCGATGATGCCTACGATCGTCAGGTCGGACGGGAATTCCTTGCTGCCCGCCGCGTCGCGCGCGGCGGAGGAACCCACGCACAGGACCCAGTCGCCGGGCACGCAGCCCACGGCATCGACCGCCACGCTGCGCGCTCCGCCCGCCTTCTCCTGCACCACCAGCAGGGGCCGGTGGCCGAAGGCGTCGATGCGGTTGGTCGAGACCAGGGTCTTTTCCACTCTCATGATCTTCATCGCCGAGACCTCAAACTCGCCTTCTCTCAGTGCCCAATGTCCGCGACCTCGTCCTCGACGAAGGTCGCCCGCTCGTTTCCGTGCAGGTCGCTCACCGCCATCTGGCAGCGCAGCAGGCCCTGCGCATGCAGGTCGGGATAGCGCGCGGCGATGGCGGCCTTCACGCGCTTGCAGCGCAGGATGGCCCGCTCGCGCGCCCCCGGCACCCGCGAGGAATAATGGAAGTGGACCAGGACCGGCACGGCCAGACCATTCCGGATGTTGAGCCCGGTGAAGATCTTGATACCGACATCCATGTCCGCCGCGCCTTCCTCGACGGTGTCGAGGTGGGCGAAGTAGAACTTGTTGCGCAGCTGCAGCTCGCTCATGGCCTCGCCGGCGCAGATGAAGGCCTCGTCATGGCCGATCACGGCATAGCGGCCGGCATGGTGCTGGATCACGAACTCGATCTGCGACAGGTTGGCCTCGAGCAGGCTCAGGATCATGTGACGCATACCCGGCGCGCTGCCGCCCTGGCCATGGGCCCAGCCCTCGGCCTGCTCGACCTTGGTGAGCGCGGCCTCGATGTGGGCGCGGACGGCCTCGGGCGTCATGCCCAGGGTCTCGCGGTAGATCACGGCGTTATCCACGAAGCGGTGCGCATTCACGTCGCCGTTTGAATCCGGCAGGTGGATGCGGATGGCGTCCACGTCGGTATCGATGCCGATCAGCAGCACGTCGGGGGCGGCGCCGCGGCCGTAGGTGTTCTCCACGGCGGCGCGCAGTTCCTCGAGCCGGCCCAGGGCCTGCTCGACGGCCTTCTTGTCGTTGCTGCCATGGGCGGCGCAGCCCTGCTCGCAGGGGCTCGAGGTGCTGAAGTGATACACCGCGACCTTGAGGTAGTTGCCCTGCTCGCCACCCGGGATGCCACCGCTCAGGCGCAGCAGCTCGCGCTGCGTCCAGTCGGCCACATCGCCCTCGACGTCGAACATCGCGCCGGCATAGGCCTTGACCGACACCGCAGGGTTTGGCGCCAGGCGCAGGACGAAGGGCAGCAGGCCCTGCAGCCGGCCGTCGGCGCAGGGGCTGATGTCCACGGTGTGATAGCCGCAGGACTGGAAGAACGCGGCGTCCAGGACCATGCGCTCGCGCCAGGGGGCCTGGTCGGCCTCGGCCTGGTCGATGCAAGCCTTGAAGCTGCTGAAGATGCAGTGGGCGTGCAGGGCGCGCACGTCCAGCCCGGCTGCCCAGGCGTTCTCCAGCATCTGGGCCGGCAGCTCGTAGCCGAGGCACTCGCGCGCCAGGTGCTGGGCGCGCTCGACGAAGTCACGCTCGTGCTGCAGGGAGGACAGGACCTTGAGCGTGTCCGTGATCGCCGCAAAGCGGCTGCGCACCGTCTGCTCATACGCATACAGGCGCCGGTTCAGCTCCCGGTCGACCAGGGCATGCTCGCAGCGCTGGCCCGGCCCGATCACGCAGGCCGGGTTCGCGAGCGGCTCCGCAGACCGGGGCAGCACCCCGGCGCTGCGCATGGCTGCAAGTCTCTTACGCGTATCCACCTAATCCATCCTCAACCGCGAGCGCCACCCGACAGGGTCACGATCGCACCCTTGCCCGTGCTGCCCGCAGACCCGGTGATCCGGCTTTCCGGCACTTCGGGACGCTCGATCTCGCGGAAGCGCTGCGCGTTCACGCCCTCGCCGCGCGGCTGGCCGCGCATGGACATGTTGCGGGCCAAGGACGAGGCGCCTTCGGTGCCGGTGACACGGCTCTGCGCATGCCAGGCATCACCCGTGATCCGGATGCCGGCCTGGCTGCCCTCGCCGGTCAGGCGACGCGCGGCGGCAACAGCCTCGGCCTGCTCGGCCTGCAGCGTCACGGCATCGCGGTGCCGGAACTCGGGGGTGCCGGTGATCAGGCCACCCGCCTTGTTCACGGGGCCGGTGATGCGCTCGCTGCTGTAACCGGTGCCGGTCACGGCCTCGAAGCGGCGTTGCTGGGCCTGGCGGGCGGGCGACTGGATGCTGAAATCCAGCGGCGCCGGCGGACGCACGGGTTCTTCCCAGCTGCGGGCACGCGACACGAAGCGGCCGCCGCTCAGGCACACGCTCGGCGCGTTGTCGGCGCCGACATAGGGCGTGCCACTGACGGGCTCGCAGGCGCCGCGCTCGTCGCCGGTCATGACCGAGCCACCCGCGCCGGGGCGGTCCCCGGTGACGGCGGCGGCGGGAATGACCGCGGAGGTGCGGATCCGTGCCTCCTGGGCCTGGACGTCCGGGGCCTCGCAAAAGCCGCTGTACTGGCCGCGGCCGATGTAAGGCGTGCCGCTGATCGGGGCACAGCCGCCAAACTCGGCGCCGGTGACCTTGCTCGAACGGCCGACATAGCTGCCGGTGATGGCCTGACCGCCCCAGGTCTGGTCAACCGCGACCTTGGCGACGGGGGCTACCGGGGTGCTGCCGGCGCACTCGACGGGCGCGCAGGCGTAATCGGTACCGGTGACGGGGATGCACCCACCCTCCACGTCACCGGACATTTTTGGGCCGCTGCTCACCTCCGTGCCGGTCACGCCACGGCCCGCCAGGGTGTGCATCTCCGCGACCTTGCGCGCGCCGCCGACCTTGCACAGCTCGGCGAAGTCGCCGGAGTTGTAGTACTGGCTGCCGGTGATCTGGCGGCAGGAACCGGGCTCGTCGCCGGTCACCTTGCCGGAGCGGCCCACCCCGGTGCCGGAGACCGGCTGCTCGCCACGCGAGGACATCACGCTCACCTTGCGGGGGGTGGCCAGCGGGGCGGTGCTGCAGACGGACTGGAACTGCTCGGCGGACAGGTATTCCGTGCCGGTGATGCCGCGGCAGGCACCCGGCTCGTCGCCGGTCAGCCTGCCGGTGTGGCCCACGGCGGTACCGGTGACCACCTTGCCCTGGGCGGTGTGGGTCACGGCGACCTTCTCGGGGGCGTGGCCCTCGGCGCGGGGCTGGGCGTAGCCGGTGCCGGTCAGGGCACGGTCCGCACCCGCCTCGCCGCCGGTCACCTTGTTGGGGCGATCGACCTGCGTGCCGGTCACGTGCATGCCCTTGGGGGTGTCGGAGGACAGCACCTTGGCGGGGCTCGGCGCGGGACGAGTCGCGCAGAACTCGTCGTAGCGCTCGGCGGCCAGGTATTCGGTACCGGTGATGCCGCGGCAGGCGCCGAGCTCGTCACCGGTCACCCTGATGGAGCGGCCCACCTCGGTGCCGGTCACCTTCTGCTCGCGCGCCGTGTGGCTCGCGCCGACCTTGGCCGGGGCCGGCTGGGGCCGGGACTGGCACAGGGCGTCGAACTGCTCGGCGCCGAAGTACTCGGTGCCGGTGACCGGGCGGCAGGAACCCGGCTCGTTGCCGGTCATCTTCTTGCTGCGGTCGACCATCGTGCCGGTCACGGTCTGACCGGACAAGGTGTGGCCCTCGCCGACCTTTTCCGGCGCGGGCGCCGTGGTGTTGCGGGCACGGGTGCGACCGGAGGGACGGCTCTCGCCGCCGGCGCCGGCGCGGCCGGTGAGCGACTGCACCATGCGGCGCTGCATCGCCACCTGGCGGCCGGTCGCGCCCTTGGCGATGGCGGCCTGCCAATCCTGGCCGGGCATGGCCACGGCGATCTTGGTGGCCTGGGCCACGCGCTTCAGGCCGGCCTTGCCGTCCCGGGACAGGGCGGCGCGGCGGGCACGCGCCAGGGCGCGGCCGGTCGGGGCCTCGTTGGACCTGGCGGCCGGCAGCACGGGGGCGGACGACACGCTCGCGGCCTCGCGCACACCAGCGCCCGAGCCGATCTGTTCGCCGTTGCAGCCACAGCCGCAGGAGGCGGCCGGCTCGGTCTGCGCCTGGGCGTAGGACTGGGCAGCGACGGGGGCCACGGCCTCGCGGCCGGGGCGCACGCGGCCGGCCGGACGGGCGGAGGCGGTTTGCAGCGCGGCCTTGCCGGACTGGCTCAGGGCCTCGCGGCGGGCACGGCTGGCGTTCTTGCCGGTCATGGCCTTGAGGCGCTCGATCAGCGCGGCATCGGAAACCTTGGCAGCGGGCGCAACGCCGGCGGCGGGCGCCGGGGCCTGATAGGCCTGGGCGGCCCGCGGCGCACGCGCCGGCTGGGAGGCGGCCGTTTTGGCCAACCCGGCCTTGCCGTGCAGCGCCATGGCCTGGCGTCGCTTCAGCGCCAGCTCACGACCCGACAGGGTCGCGCTGGCCGAGCTTTCTGCGGCTTGTGTCATCACTTACCTCGAACGGTTGGGGCTGGTTTAGGCCGGGGACCTGCGCGGCCGCGGCCTAAACAAGCAACATGCGGAACTGCATCTGGCCGGCAGCGGGCAAGCCCGCTGCCGAATCGCCGATCAGCGATACACCACGAAGGCCATGCCCTGGCTCTGGGCGTAGTTGTCATAGGCGACAAAACGCACCATGTGGTCGGGGAACTCGCGATGGCAGGCCTCGATCTCGGCCAGCACGGTATCGATGGACTGCTCGCCGAACATCGGCAGCTTCCACATGTACCAGTAGTTCACGCGAGCGGTGGTGCCCTTCTCGGTGTGCTCGACGGCGGGGTTCCAGCCCTGGCTGATGCAGTAGGCGATCTGGCGACGCACCTGGTCCGGGGTCATCTGGGGCAGGTAGGAGAAGGTCTCGAACTTCTTCGTAGACTTGTAAGCTTGAACGGCCATGTCTAAGTCCTTTCAGTTGGTAGGCCGGCTGGTCGGCGCGGCGCTGGCGCACCGCACTCCGAGCTTTGCCGATGTCCCGGTTACTTGTTCGCGATGTCCAGCTTGTCGACGGTGTCGAACTCGAACTTGATCTCTTTCCAGGTTTCCATGGCGATCTTCAGTTCGGGCGAGTTCGCAGCGGCAGCGGTCAGGATCTCCTTGCCTTCCTTCTCCAGCTGACGGCCCTCGTTGCGGGCCTGGACGCAGGCCTCGAGCGCGACGCGGTTGGCCGCGGCGCCGGCCGCGTTGCCCCAGGGGTGGCCCAGGGTGCCGCCGCCGAACTGCAGCACGGAGTCGTCGCCGAAGATGGTGACCAGCGCGGGCATGTGCCAGACGTGGATGCCGCCGGAGGCCACGGCGAAGGCGCCGGGCATGGAGCCCCAGTCCTGGTCGAAGAAGATGCCGCGGCTGCGGTCTTCCGGCACGTAGGACTCGCGCAGCAGGTCGATCCAGCCCAGGGTGGAGGCGCGGTCGCCTTCCAGCTTGCCGACGACGGTGCCGGTGTGCAGGTGGTCGCCGCCGGACAGACGGGCGATCTTGGTCAGCACGCGGAAGTGGATGCCGTGGTGCGGGTTGCGGTCGACCACGGCGTGCATGGCGCGGTGCAGGTGCAGCAGCATGCCGTTGTCGCGGCACCAGTTGGCCAGGCCGGTGTTGGCGCAGAAGCCGCCGGTGATGTAGTCGTGCATGATGATGGGGGCGCCGATTTCCTTGGCGTACTCGGCACGCTTGTACATCTCTTCCGGGGTCGGGGCGGTCACGTTCAGGTAGTGGCCCTTGCGCTCGCCGGTCTCGGCCTCGGCCTTCAGGATGGCTTCCATCACGAAGTCGAAGCGCTGGCGCCAGCGCATGAAGGGCTGGCTGTTGACGTTCTCGTCGTCCTTGGTGAAGTCCAGACCGCCGCGCAGGCACTCGTACACGGCACGGCCGTAGTTCTTGGCGGACAGACCCAGCTTGGGCTTGATGGTGCAGCCCAGCATGGGACGGCCGTACTTGTTCATCACGTCGCGCTCGACCTGGATGCCCAGGGGCGGGCCGCCGCAGGTCTTGACGTAGGCGATCGGGAAGCGGATGTCTTCCAGGCGCAGGGCGCGCACGGCCTTGAAGCCGAACACGTTGCCGACCAGGGAGGTGAACACGTTCACCACGGAACCCTCTTCGAACAGGTCGATGGGGTAGGCGATGAAGGCATAGAAGCAGGTGTCGTCGCCGGGCACGTCCTCGATGCGGTAGGCACGGCCCTTGTAGTAGTCCATGTCCGTCAGGAGGTCGGTCCACACCGTGGTCCAGGTGCCGGTGGAGGACTCGGCGCACACGGCCGCGGCAGCCTCCTCGCGGTCGACGCCCGGCTGGGGGGTGATCTTGAACACCGCCAGCAGATCGGTATCCAGCGGGGTGTAGTCGGGCATCCAGTAGGTGTGGCGGTATTCCTTCACGCCAGCGCTATAAGTCTTCACAGCCATGTGTTCTCTCCTTAGCAAGGATTCGTCAAACCTCAAAAGTTTCAAGCCATGCGGGGCCAATGGGAGGCTCGCGCATCATGAAGGCATGGGATCATAAATAACAGTAGTTTTTTTCTATATCAGACATAGATGAACACCTATACAACATCCCCGCCAGCCGCTAAGATTCCTCCACAACAACGTCCCGAGGTCTGCCCGGCGGCCTTTTCACCTCACCGCCGACAGGGGTTATCCTGATGCGCCACACCACCTTCCGCCAGCTCGAGATCTTCGAGGCGATCGCCCGCACGGGCAGCTTCACCCGCGCCGCGGACGAACTGCACCTGACCCAGCCCACGGTCTCCATGCAGATGAAGAAGCTGGCGGAATACGTGGGGGTGCCCCTGATCGAGCAGATAGGCAAGAAGGTCCACCTCACCGATGCCGGACGCGCACTGGCCCAGGCCAGCCGCGAGGTGTTCGGCATCATGGACCGCTTCGCCATGGTCGTGGCCGAATGCCAGGGCCTGAAGAAGGGCCGGCTGCGGCTGACCGCCATCACCACCGCCTCCTATGTCGCCCCCCGCCTCCTGGGCGACTTCGCACAAATCTACCCGGACATCGAGGTGGCCCTGACGGTCACCAACCGCGAGCGGGTGCTGAAGAACCTGGGCGAGAACATCTCCGACCTCTATATCCTTGGCCAGCCGCCCGAGGAGATCGACGTGGTGGCCCAGCCCTTCATGGAAAACCCCCTGTATGTGATCGCCGCGCCCGACCATCCGCTGGCCGGCGAGTCCCGCATCCCGCTCACGCGCCTTGCCAAGGAGCCCTGGCTGTTGCGCGAGCACGGCTCCGGCACCCGCATGGCCATCGAGCGCCTGTTCGCCAAGCATGGCCTGGAGATCCAGCCGCGCATGGAGCTGGGCAGCAGCGAGGCGATCAAGCAGGCCATCCTGGCCGGCTTCGGCATCTCGGCACTGTCGCACCACGCCCTGGCCCTCAACCCCCCCGAGCAGTTCGCCATCCTCGACGCCGAGGGCTTCCCCATCCGCCGGCAGTGGTATGCCGTCTACCCTGCCGGGCGCGAGCCCTCCATCGTGGCGCGCGCCTTCCTGGACTTCCTGCTCAGCCACGGGAAGACCTATGATGCGCCCTCCGCAGACCTTGCAACGAAAGCCTAGTACGCCGTGCCTGCCCCCCCGATCGACACCGACCTCGAGCGCGCCGCCGCCATCCTGAAGCAAGGCGGCGTCGTGGCCATCCCCACCGAGACGGTGTATGGGCTGGCGGCCGATGCCCTGAACGCGGAGGCGGTTCGACGTGTCTTCGCCATCAAGGGCCGGCCCGCCGACCACCCGGTCATCGTGCACATCGCCGGGGCCGATCAGCTCGAGCACTGGGCCCGGGACATCCCGGAAGCCGCCCGCGTGCTGGCGGCGCATTTCTGGCCCGGCCCGCTCACCCTCGTCCTGCCGCGCCGGCCCGAGGTGCCCGACAGCGTCACCGGCGGCCAGGACAGCGTGGGCCTCAGGGTGCCCGCCCATCCCCTGACCCTGGAGCTCTTGCGCCGCGGCGGCTTCGGCCTGGCCGCGCCGTCGGCCAACAGGTTCGGCCGCGTGAGCCCCACCACCCCGGCGCACGTGGCCGAGGAGCTCGACGGCGAGGTGGACATGATCCTGGACGGCGGCCCCTGCCCGGTGGGGGTGGAATCCACCATCGTCAGCCTCCTCGCGCCCGAGCCCGTGCTGCTGCGGCCGGGCGGCGTGCCCCTGGCGGAACTGGAGGCGGCGCTGGGCAGACCCATCCGGATCGCGCGCAAGGCCGCCGAGCCCGATACCGCCGAGGTCCGCGCCCCCGGCACCCTGGCCGCCCATTACGCGCCCCGCACCCCGCTTTGCCTGGCGGAGGCCGCGGCGCTCTGGAGCCGGGCCGAGCGGCTGGCCCGCAAGGGTTTGCACATAGCCGTCCTGGCCCGCGCGCCCGAGCGCGAGGGCCATGGCGACCTCGTCCTCTCGCCCATGCCTTCGGACGCGACGGCCTATGCCCGCCTGCTCTATGCCCGCCTGCGGGAGCTCGACGGCCTCGGGCTGGACCTGATCCTGGTGGAGAAGGTGCCCGATGCCGCAGCATGGCTCGCCGTCGCCGACCGCCTCAAGCGCGCCGCCGCCCACTGCCCGGAAGCCCTCCGCGATGAAGAAGCCCCTTAGACCCACGCCCAGGCCGGACACCGGCGCCCGCGCCCTGCCGGCCCTCGTCGGCCACGCCGAGGCCGCCCTGGAGGCGGTGCTGCCCTTCGACCGCCCGGCGGATGCCGCGCTCTCCGTCTTCTTCCGCAGCCGGCCCCGGCTCGGGGGACGCGACCGCGCCTTCATCGCCGAGGCCGTCTATGGCGTCATCCGCCGCCTGCGCTCGCTCGCCTGGCCCGAGCCGAGCCTCGCGCCGCGCCGGCTCCTCCTGCTCCACCTCACGCGCCACGCCGGCTACGGGCTCAAGGAGCTTACGGAGGCCCTGCGCCCCGGGGAGCGCGAGTGGCTCCTCGAGCACAAGACCCGCGCCGCCGACATGCCGCCCGCCGTCGCCCTGGACCTGCCGGACTGGCTCCACGAGCGCCTGGCGGCCGAATGGCCCGAGGCCGAGCTCACCCAGCTGGGCTACGCCCTGCTCAACCCCGCGCCGCTGGACCTAAGGGTCAACGTACTCAAGACCGACCGCGAGACCGCGCGAACCCGCCTGGCCAAGGACGGCATCGAGGCCGCGCCCACGCCCTACTCGCCCTGGGGGCTGCGGGTGAAGGGCAACCCGGCCGTCAACCGCACCCTGTCCTTCCAGTACGGCGAGATCGAGGTGCAGGACGAGGGCAGCCAGCTCCTGGCCCTGCTCACGGCGCCGAGGCGCGGCGAGATGGTGTGCGACTTCTGCGCCGGGGCGGGCGGCAAGACCCTGGCCCTGGGGGCGCTGATGCGCTCCACCGGCCGGCTCTATGCCTTCGACGTGGCCGAGCGGCGGCTCGATAACCTGAAGCCGCGCCTCAAGCGTTCGGGGCTCTCCAACGTGCACCCCCAGTTGATCGCGGGCGTGAACGACATCCGGGTGAAGCGCCTCGCCGCCAAGTTCGACCGGGTGCTGGTGGACGCCCCCTGCTCGGGCACCGGCACGCTGCGCCGCAACCCCGACCTGAAGTGGCGCCAGGGCCCGGAAGCCCTCGCCGAGCTCAATGCCAAGCAGACGGCCATCCTCGCGGCCGCCGCCGGCCTGGTGAAGGCGGGCGGACGCCTGGTCTACGCCACCTGCAGCCTGCTCCGCGCGGAGAACGAGGCCGTCGTCGAGGCCTTCCTGGCCGCGCACCCGGCATTCGGACTCGTGCCCGCCCGCGAGGCGCTGGCCGGCCTGAAGATCGACCTGGACACGGGCGCCTACCTCAGGCTCGACCCGGCCCGGCACGGCACCGACGGCTTCTTCGCCGCCGTCCTGGAGCGGCGGGCGTGATGCGGCGCCTGGGCCTCGCGAGCCTCGCCGCGGCCTGGGCGCTCTCGGCCGCGGCCGCCGGGCCCCTCACCCTTACGGCCCAGGGCCAGATCCAGGTGGCCTTCACCCCGGGCGACGACGCCGGGGCGCTCATCGTCGAGACCATCGGCCAGGCGCGCCGCCAGATCCTGGTGCAGGCCTACAGCTTCACCCACAAGGCCATCGCCGAGGCCCTCGTCGCGGCACGCCGCCGCGGCGTGGAGGTGCTGGTGATCGCCGACCCGGAGCAGGCCGAGCGGGTGGCCACGAGCCGCATCGACGATCTCGCGGCCGGCGGCATCCCGGTCTACTTCGACGCCCAGCACGCCGCCGCCCACGACAAGGTCATGGTGATCGACGCCGGGCTGCCCGCCGCCACGGTCATCACCGGCAGCTTCAACTTCACCCACGCGGCGCAGTACCGCAACGCGGAGAACCTCCTGGTCATCCGCGGCCACCCCCTGCTCGCCGACGCCTACGCCGCCAACTGGCGCCGGCACCGCACCCATGCCCTGCCCTACCGGCGCGCCCCATGAGCGGGATCCAGAAGGCCGAGACCCGGCTGCGGCGCAGCTTCAGGCCGGGCCCGGCCCTGGACGGCGCCGAGGCGATCATCCCCAACGAGACGCTCATCGCCTCCGCGGTGACCAACCACACCCTGGCGAGCCGCGACAACCGGGTGGGCGTGGCGGTGCAGGTCGCCTACGGGACGGACCTGCAGAGGGCCTTCCGGCGCGAGGGCATCGAGATCCCCCATCCGCGCCGGGTGGTCGAGCTCATAAATAAATAAGAATTGACGCCCCCCTGACGGCCGCTAGAATGGCAGCACTTTTCCATCTGTAATCAGAGGCTTGCAACTTACATGCTCGACGGCCTGATCACCCTGCCCTGGTGGGGGTACCTCCTCGTCACCCTGGCGCTCACCCACGTCACCATCGCCGCCGTGACCATCTTTCTGCACCGCTCCCAGGCGCACCGCTCGGTCGACCTGCACCCCGCCGTGAGCCACTTCTTCCGCTTCTGGCTGTGGCTCACCACCGGCATGGAGACCCGCGCCTGGACGGCCATCCACCGCAAGCACCACGCCAAGTGCGAGACCGCGGAGGATCCCCACAGCCCCCAGGTCAAGGGCCTGAGGAAGGTGCTGCTGGAGGGCGCCGAGCTCTACAAGGCGGAGGCCGCCAACGCGGAAACCCTGGCCAAGTACGGCCACGGCACCCCGGACGACTGGCTGGAGCGCCACCTCTACACGCCCCACGCGAACAAGGGCGTCGTGCTCATGCTCGCCGCGGACCTCGTGCTCTTCGGCCCCCTCGGCCTCACCATCTGGGCGGTGCAGATGCTCTGGATCCCCTTCTTCGCCGCCGGCGTCATCAACGGCGTCGGGCACTACTGGGGCTACCGCAACTACGCCTGCGAGGACGCCAGCACCAACATCCTGCCTTGGGGCATCCTCATCGGCGGCGAGGAACTGCACAACAACCACCACGCCTACGGCAGCTCGGCCAAGCTCTCCAGCCGCTGGTACGAGTTCGACCTCGGCTGGGCCTACATCCGCACCCTGGAGACCCTGGGCCTGGCGAAGGTGAAGAAGGTGGCGCCCAAGGTGCGCTGGGGCGAGATCAAGCACTTCTGCGACGCGGACCTGCTCGCCGCCATCACCACCCACCGCTACGACGTGCTCACCCGCTACAGCCGCTCGGTCAAGCGGGTGTGCGCCCGGGAGCTCGACAGGCTGCGCGGCGCCGCGCCCAGCCTGCCCGATGCCGGCATGAAGCGCATGCGCGAGTGGCTGCAGCGCGACCAGCAGGCGCTCGGCGACCCGGAGCGGCAGCAGCTGCTCGCCGTGCTCGCCCGGAGCCCGCAGCTCGAGACCATCTACCGCATGCGCCAGGAGCTCGCCGCCCTCTGGGGCCGCTCCAACGCCTCCCGCGAGCAGCTGGTGAAGCAGCTGCAGGACTGGTGCCAGCGGGCCGAGCAGAGCGGCATCGAGGCGCTGAGGGAGTTTTCCTTCAAGCTGCGCTGCTACGCCTGAACTTCGGTCGACCGGGAGTTTTGGTCACGGCCGTCCGCTTGCGCGGACTTAACGTTCGCTCCGCTCACCTTGGCCTGCACCGCAACACGCCGCTTAGCGGCGTGTTGTCCTTCAAGCTGCGCCGCTACGCCTGAGCGGGCACGACCCTGGACAGGGCGCGGGACACCGCGCCCTTTTTCATGCCCCGCCTCAGACCAGCACCGAGTACAGGTGCGCCCCCGGCCTGCGGCCCGGCAGCCCCCGGGCGGCGTCGACCATGACCCGGGCGCTGAAGGCGTGGGCGTCGAAGCGCCCCTCCAGCAGCAGGCTGTCGTGGATGCCCCGGCCGCTCGTCCCGCGCCGCGACAGGACGATGCCGTGCCCTTCCTGCTCCAGGCTCGCCACGCTCTCCACCGGGAAGACCCGGGTCTCCTCGCCCAGGAAGAGCGGATCGGCCGCGATGGCCTCGCTCACCCGGGTCGGGTCCGCGCCGGGCTCCATCTCCACGTAGACATAGCGCTGCAGCCGCCCTGATTCGCCGCGCAGCTCGGCGCACAGGGCATCGCGCACGCCCTCGACCTCCCGCGCGGCGGCGCTGTGGTGCAGGCTCACGCCGGGGCGGTAGGTGATCTCCGTCTCGCCCTTGGGGATCAGGAGCCGGAACAGGTTCTGGAACACGGTCAGCGCGCCGGGCGCCCAGCCCGCCCCCAGGATGGCGGCGACCCGCCGGTCCAGGGCGATCGCGTGCAGGGCCTCCTGGTTGCGCCTGAGGCCCGCCTCGTCCACGGCCGCGCACTCGACGATGGGCACCTTGTGCTGCAGCAGCTCGCGCGCCACGCCCACCACGGCCTCGGTGGGCACGCACACCAGCGCCCCGTCCAGGGGGCCGAGCTCGGTGATGTGGCCCGCCACCGGCACGGCCGCGAAAGGCCGGGCGAGGGGCCGCGAGGCCGCCTCGGGGCGGCGCACCACCCCGGCGAGCTCCAGGTCGGCATCGGCCAGGATCGTTTCCGCGCAGGCGCGCCCCAGGCGCCCGAAGCCCACCACCGCGAGCCGGGTTCGTTTCATGTGCCGTCCCTTCCTTCTGGCAAACGCGGATCCCCCGATCCCGATATTAGGCGGCCACGCCCCCGGGGAAAGGGCCCGTGGCGAGGCTCAGGCAGCCGGGGTTTGCGGGGCGGCCGGCCGGCTGAGGAGCTGCCTCGCCTCGATGATCCGGGCCAGCTTGGGGTTGTCGGGATCGCGCTTCTGGATGAAGTGGATGTATTGCTCCAGCTTGTTGGCGAGATAGGGGTCCTCGCCGTTGCCCTCCAGCCACTTGATGATGGCCACCGCGGCGTTGAGGACGATGGCGAGCACGGGGTGCTGCTCGGCGAGCCGGATGAACTCGTCGACGGCCTCGCGCAACCTGCCGCTCTTGGCGATGCTGATGGCCTTCCGGTTGAGGTTTTCGACCTGCTGCAGGGCCTCGTCCTTCAGGTACCTGGCCTTCTCACCCACCGCGCCGGAGAGCAGGCCGTCGATGCGATCCAGCATCTGGTCGTTGCCGTGGAAATCGGCATACAGCTCGCGGGCGAGGCCGAGGGCCGCGGCCTCGTCCTGCACGGCCATGGCCGCCTGGAGCAGGGCCATGCGCTGCTCGTTGTCCGCGTCGTGCAGCTCGCCCATGGCCACCTGCATGGCCTTGTAGGCGCGCAGCGCATTGTCGCGGTCGCCCTGCGCGCTGGCCTTGGCGAACTTGAGCGCCGCCCCGGCGAAGCCGAACTCGGGCTTGCCGAAGTGGAAGTCGGTCATCTGCCTGGAGAGCGCGTTCAGCTTCTCGCCCGCCTCCGCCCCCCCCGCCTTCAGCAGGATGCCCGCATAGGCGCAGAAGTCCGCCGGCTTGACGAAGGAGGAGCCCCTGCCGTGGGTGTGCATGAGCTCGTAGGCCTTCATCGCCGTCGCCTCGTCCCCCGTGGCGACCGCGGCGCGGACGATCTCCCGGTGGCGGTGCAGCGCCTTGGGGTTCTTCGCGATCAGCTCGTTGAGGATCTGCTTCGTGGATTCGAGGTCGCCCTTCTTCTCGTGGACCTTCGCCAGCCAGTCCTGGGCGTGCAGATAATCCGGGCTCTCCAGGGCGATCTGCTCGAGCAGTTCCTGGGCCTCGTCGTGGCGGTCCAGCATGAAGTAGGCCCGGGCGGCCCCGAGCCGCGCCCAGGGCAGCCGCGGGCGATCCCTCAGGATCGCCTCGTAATGGGCATGGGCCTCCTTGTAGTGGCCGAGCCCCAGCTGGGCCTCGCCGATGAGGCGCTGGAAGTCCAGGGCATAGGGCGTGCCGCCCGCGAGGGCGTCCCGGCAGGCCTCGATGCAGGCCTGGTGGCGCCCCTCGTCGTGGTGCGCCATGGCCGCCTTCATCGCCTGCTTGCGGGCCCAGGCCTTGTCCAGCCGGTCGAGCAGGATCTTGGGCGAGACCGGCTTGAGCAGGTAGTCGTCGGGGGCGAGCTCCGCCGCGGAAAACACCTGCTCGTAGCTGTTCTCCCCGGTGATCATGAGCCAGATGGACGTGGAGGGCAGCAGACGCGTGCGCCGCACCTCTTCGAGCAGCTGCTGGCCGTCGCGGCTGTCGGACAGCAGGTAGTCGCACAGCACCACGTCGAAGGGCTCGCGGTTGCGGATGCGAAACAGGGCGTCGGTATAGCTGACCGCCTGGTCGATCTTCTTGCCCCCCATCTCCGCCAGCGCGTTGCGCAGCCAGAGGCGCATGGTGTTGGAGTCCTCGATGACCAGATAGCGCAGTCGCTCGAACGGGCAGCCCTGCCCGCTCCCTGACTGAACCGAGGTATATGGTGTAGCCGCCATGACCCATCCTTGCCTTGCTGAACGCCCGTGCCCGGCCTTTCATCCCCGGCGCTGGACTGCATAAGGCTTATACAGCATGCCCCGCGCCAGGGCCAGGCCCTGGGGCAAGGATGGCGGACGGCTTGGCCTGGGTGTATGGACTGGAAGACCCCGGGGGTGCCGGGTGATGCAGACATCCTGCACTGCTGCAGGCGGTGTTCGCCGGATGCGGCGCCCGAGGGGCGCAATCCGGCGACTCCGGCGGCCGAGACTACTTCAGCTTGGTCTCTTTGTAGGGGACGTGCTTGCGGGCGACGGGATCGTACTTCTTGATCTCCATCTTCTCCGGCATGGTCCGCTTGTTCTTGGTGGTGGTGTAGAAGTGGCCGGTGCCCGCCGTGGACTCCAGCTTGATCTTCTCGCGTCCGCCTTTAGCCATGGTTCAACTCCTTAAACGTGCTCGCCGCCGGCGCGCAGATCGGCCAGCACCGCGTCGATGCCCTTCTTGTCGATGAGGCGCAGCGCGGCGTTGCTCACGCGCAGACGCACCCAGCGGTTCTCGCTCTCCACCCAGAAGCGGCGATACTGCAGATTGGGCAGGAAGCGGCGCTTGGTCTTGTTGTTGGCATGGGAGACGTTGTTCCCGACCATCGGCTTCTTGCCGGTCACCTGACATACACGGGCCATTTGGGCACCCCTGAAATGCTGTAAACAATAAATTAAGCTTCGGATCCGGCCCAACCGGGCGAGGCGGGGTCAGGCACACGGCCGAAACGAAAGACGAGATTTATAGCACGGAACATTTCACCGCGTCAAAGCCATCCACGCTCGGCGAACGAGGCGCTGCCCGCCCCCGCCACGATGAAATGGTCCAGCACCCGGATCTCCACCAGGGCGAGGGCGGCCTTCAGCTGGTCGGTCAGCCACCGGTCCGCCTGGGAAGGCTCGGCCACCCCGGAAGGGTGGTTGTGGGCGAAGATGGCGCCGGCGGCGTTATGGGCGAGCGCCCGCTTGACCACCTCGCGCGGATAGACGCTGGTCTGGGTCAGCGTGCCGCGGAAGAGCTCCTCCACCGCCAGGACCCGGTTCTGGGCGTCCAGGAACAGGGCCACGAACACCTCGTGCGGCAGGGCCGAGAGCTTGAGCCGCAGGTAGTCGCGCACCGCGGCGGGGGAGCCGAGGGCATCGCCCGCCCGGATCTGCTCCGCGAGCGACCTGCGGGCCATCTCGAGCACCGCCTGCAGCTGCGCATACTTCGCCTGCCCCAGCCCGGGAAAGCCGCGGCACTCCCGCTGCGGGGCCGCGAAGAGCCGGGAGAGGCTGCCGAAATGGGCGATCAGGTCGCGCGCGAGCGCCACCGCGCTCTTGCCCTTCACCCCGGTGCGCAGGAAGATCGCCAGCAGCTCCGCGTCCGAGAGCGCCTCGGCACCGCGGGCGAGGAGTTTTTCCCTGGGCCGCTCGCCCTGGGGCCAGTCCGTGATGGCCATGCAGGCCTCCCTTGTCGCTTTTGGTTGGTTAGAATGCCGGGTAATTAATCCACAGAAGTCACCAGGATGGAAGCGACGACCCTCCAACGCATCGTGCTGGGCGTGACCGGCGGCGTGGCGGCCTACAAGGCGGCGGAGCTCGCCCGCCTGCTCGTCAAGCGCGGCATCGACGTGCAGACGGTGATGACCGAGGCGGCCACCCGTTTCGTGGCCCCCGCCACCTTCCAGGCCCTGACCGGCCGCCCCGTGTTCACCGATCTCTGGGACGAGCGCATCGACAACGGCATGGCCCACATCGACCTCACCCGCGATGCCGACGCCGTGCTCGTCGCCCCCGCCTCGGCGGACTTCCTCGCCAAGCTCGCCCAGGGCGCGGCCTCCGACCTGCTCTCCACCCTGTGCCTCGCGCGCAGCTGCGCCCTGCTCGCCGCCCCCGCCATGAACCTGCAGATGTGGGAGCAGCCCGCCTCCCGCCGCAACGTCGCGCAATTGAAGGCCGACGGCGTCGTCCTCCTGGGGCCGGCCGCAGGCGAGCAGGCCTGCGGCGAGGTGGGCCCGGGGCGCATGCTCGAGCCCGAGGAGCTCGTCGAGGCCCTGGAGGCCTACTTCCAGCCCAAGCGGCTCCGGGGGCTCAGGGTCCTGGTCACCGCCGGGCCCACCTTCGAGGCCATCGACGCGGTGCGCGGCATCACCAACCTGTCCTCCGGCAAGATGGGCTATGCCGTGGCGCGCGCGGCGCTGGAGGCCGGCGCCGAGGTAACCCTGGTGTCCGGGCCCACGGCCCTCGCGCCGCCGCGCGAGGCGCGCCTCATCTCCGTGGTCAGCGCCCAGCAGATGCTGGAGGCGGTGGAGGCGGAGGCGGACCGGGCCGACATCTTCATCAGCGTCGCGGCCGTGGCCGACTACTACGTGCTCAACCCCAGCGAGCAGAAGATCAAGAAGGACGCCCATATCCTCACCCTGGAGCTCGCGCCCAACCCGGACATCCTGGCCAACATCGGCAGCCGCGAGCGGCCGCCCTTCTGCGTGGGCTTCGCCGCAGAGAGCGAGAACGTCGAGGAATACGCCGAGCTCAAGCGCCGGCGCAAGCACCTGCCGCTCATCGTGGCCAACGCGGTGCAGGAGGCCGTCGGCGCCGACGAAGTGGCGCTGCTGCTCCTGGACGACGCGGGCCGCCACGAGCTTGCGCGCGCCGACAAGCTCAGCCAGGCGCGCCGCCTCATCGCCCACATCGCCCGGCTGTACAACGCCCGCCATCAATAAACCCGGTCGGCCGCGGCCGACCTTGGCTGTTCACGGGTTTCCTACGGTAGAAATGCCTGCCGAACGTGATGCAGCCGGT